>NZ_JH980292.1:3748270-4054346 GCF_000314005.1 Spirulina subsalsa PCC 9445 | reverse complement strand
TCCTTTGCTGTAACTCCTCATTCTCGTTTTCGAGTTTCTGGCGTTCTAGCCCCGTTAAACGGCGTAAGGGCATGGCTAAAATCGAATCGGCTTGGGTTTCACTAATCCCTAAACGCACCTGCAATTCCCCTTTTGCCGTGGTGCCATCGGGGGCGTGGCGCAATAAATCAATCACCAAATCTAACTGATTTAACGCGGCTAATAAGCCCTCGACTAAATGTAAACGCCGTTGACACTGTTCTAACTCGTGACCATAACGCCGGGTTAACGTCTGTTCGCGAAACTTGAGAAATTCGTCTAAAACTTGGCGTAAACTCAACTGACAGGGGGTGTTATCTACCAACGTGAGCAGAATCGCCCCAAAATTACTCCGCAGTGCCGTTTGTTTATAGAGTTGACGTAAGACTTCCTTGGGGTTACTATCCCGCTTTACTTCCACCACGACCCGCATTCCTTCGCGATCGCTCTCGTCCCGAATATCAGCAATCCCCTCTAACCTACCCTGATTCACCAAATCGGCGATTTTCTCAATCCAGCCCGCCTTATTCACCTGAAAGGGCAACTCTGTAATCACAATCACCCCGGTATTTTTGCGGCGTTTGCCCAGATCCACCCGTTCAATTTTCGCCACCCCCTGCACCGTAATAATACCCCGTCCGGTACGGTAAGCGTCCCGAATCCCCTCCTTGTCCAGAATTTGCCCCCCCGTGGGAAAATCAGGCCCAGGGATGATTTCCCAGAGTTTCTCATCGGGCAAATCGGGCTTATCAATCAAGGCAATTAAACCATCCACCAACTCCCCCAAATTATGGGGCGGAACATTGGTGGCCATGCCTACGGCAATCCCAGAACAGCCATTGAGTAATAATAGAGGAAGTTGAGCAGGCAGAACGACAGGTTCTTGCTGAGAGTTGTCAAAGTTGCTGGTAAAGTCTACCGTGGCCTCGCCAATTTCGCTCAACATGGCTTGATGGGCAATTTCAGCCAAGCGTGTTTCTGTATAGCGCATGGCCGCCGGGGGATCATTGTCCACGGATCCGAAATTGCCATGTCCTGCCAGTAGGGGATAGCGAGAAGAGAAATCTTGCACCATCCGCACTAGGGCATCGTAAACCGCCTGATCCCCGTGAGGGTGATATTTCCCTAATACATCCCCCACCACCCGGGCGCATTTGCGAAAAGGTCGGTCTGGCGTTAACCCTAATTCGTGCATTGCGTATAAAATACGACGGTGAACGGGTTTAAGCCCGTCTCGTACATCCGGTAAAGCTCGACCAACAATCACGCTCATGGCATATTCAAGATAAGACCGTTCCATTTCTGCATGGAGTGCTGTAGGGATGATTTTTCCGGTCTGTAACAGGTTTAACTGTTTTACCATGAGTTTTGGTTTCCTTTGTTATGGTCAAACATGATGACGGATTGCCCCTGTAATGGGAACATTACATAAGGTAACTTTGAGTACTGGTTTTGATTTGCGTCGAGTGGCATCTGATTTTTCGGATAATTACCTATGACAACCGTTTTGATTGTAGAAGACGATCCCATCAATCTTCGCGTTTTTTCTAAGATTCTCACCAAACGGGGAGGCTTGGAAGTCCGTGGGACAGAAGATGTGGAAGAAGTGATGCGCGCCGCCCAAGGGGGGGAGGTGGATATTATTTTAATGGATGTCTCCCTCGCTCACAGTGTTTATCAAGGAAAAGCCGTGGATGGGATCAAAATTACCCAAATGCTGAAGGCTGATCCCAATACTGCCCATTTGCCCATTATTCTGGTCACGGCCCATGCGATGGAGGGCGATCGCGAAACTTTTCTGAAACAGAGTGGAGCCGATGGCTATATTTCTAAGCCTGTTGTAGACCATCAAGAGTTTGTGAATCAAATCCTCACCCTCTTACCTCAGTAGAACGAACAGAAAGCACAAAGAAAAAGGCTCATCTCTCACGTTTGGGAGGATGATTCTTTTTCTTTGACTTCTTGTGTAGTATTTTAGTCCTAATCAGGAATCTAAGCAAGTGGAGTGTGGGGGAATTGATAATTGAGAGTTAGACCCGATGCTACCGTTCCCCAAAGGGACTTTTAGGGGCAGTCCATTGATTATGGATTAGGGCTAATGGTTGTAATAGCCTGCATTTGGGGATTCGAGAAAAAGCGCGCTGCATCGGCCAAGAGGCGATCGCCCCAGAGATTCTTTTTCAGATAGTCCAAACTACCATACTCTTGATCTAGGGCTAAAGCCGCTTGACCTTGTTTGAGGGCTTCACTTTGACGGCCTTGGCGATAACGAGCCACCGCAATGGCTAACATGGGTTCAGCCGCATTGGGATCAATGGCTAGGGCGGCTTCCCAGTCTGCGATCGCCCCCTCAATATCCCCTTGTTCATACCGCACTAAGCCAATATTATTGACACCGGGCCAAAAACGCGGTTCTTGTTCCATTGCCTTCTGATAGGTAGCAATGGCTTCCGGGAAACGCCCCAACATCAGATAGGTATTGCCCAAATCAAACAACCCTTCCAAAGAATTAGAATCCAGCCTTAATGCTGCTTCGAGCTCCCGGAGTGCCGCTTGATAATCGGCTTTTTGGAAATAGGCAGATCCCAACGTGAATAAAATTCCCGCCTCCCGAGGGGCTAGACGTTGCGCCCGTCTTAATACCGTAATACCTTCGTCTAACTGTTGTTGCTGGACATACAAACTCCCCAAGACGAACCAAGGTTCAAAAGTATCCGGGGCCAGTTGGGTGGCTAACTTTGCCCTCGGCAAGGCCAGATCGTATTGTTCAAAGCGAACCAGTTGGATAGCATCTTGGGTTAACGCCAAGCCTTGAGTTTCCAACGCCTCCGCCTCCAGATTTAAGGTGTAAGGGAGTAATGCTTGACCCGATGCAGGGAGGGCTAACTGCCAACAACCTGCGATCGCTAAAACAGAAAGTAACCAGTTACGTTTCGGCACAGTTCAGCCTCGAAATTTCCTATATCGCGTTCTATACTAAGCTATCACGCCTTAAAAGATTCTGCCGCCCCCCATCCCGACTCCGAGAGTTGACACATTTCAGAAGCATTGGCTATTCTCAAAGCTAGTTTCCTCGGAGTTCAATTAGGCATTGACCCCATTGGGGACAAGTTAGGGTCAGGTGCATTGACAGTCAACTGTAAACAGTTCCCTATTACCCTATTCCCTATTCCCTATTACCTATTACCTATTCGATGCGTAACCCGTTACCTTGGATTATTGGTTTAGTCGGAGGAGGAACTATCCTCGTCGGGATTGCCACCTACCAAGCTGTTTTTAATCCTCCTCAATCAGAACTAGATAATCTCACCATTACCGTTCAACCGGAAAACCTCCAACTCCGCATTTCCGCCAATGGGACCGTTGTCCCCATCCAGAGTGTGAATATTAGCCCCAAAACAGCCGGACGACTGCGGCGCTTAGGCGTTGAGCAGGGGATGCGGGTAGAAGAAGGGCAACCTCTAGCCGAAATGGACAATGATGAAATTGCCGCCCAAGGCATACAAGCCCAAGCCAACTTAAAACAGGCCGTCGCCAGCTTACAAGAGGCAGAAATTCGCATTAATGGGGAAATTCAACAAGCCCGCGCCCGCTTTAATGCCGCCCAAGCCAGCTTAAGAGAAGCTCAAGCCCGCATCCCCACAGAGATTGACCAAGCTCAAGCCCAACTCGCCGCCGCCGAGGAACGGTTTAACCGGGCGCGTAGTCGGTACGAACGCTATCAAACCCCCGCCTCAGCCGGGGCCGTCTCGACTAATGCCTTTGATGATGCTGCCCTAGAATTGCGCAATGCTCAGGTCGCCGTGATTCAAGCCCAACAGAGTTTAAGGCGGGAAGTACAAACCCGAGAACCAGAAATCCAACGCCTACAAGCCAATGCCCTAGAAGCCCGCATCGCCCTAGAGCAACGAGAACGCAATGCTCGCCTTGAAATGACCCGTTTACAAGGAGCCGCAGAAGCCGCCCAAGCCCAATTACAAGAAGTTCAAATTCGCTTTCAAGATACCCAAATTCGCGCCCCCTTTGCGGGGATTATCACCCAGAAATACGCTACACCCGGATCCTTTGTTACGCCCACAACCTCCGTATCTGCAACCGCTTCGGCAACCTCCGCTTCTATTTTGGCGATCGCCCAAGGTTTAGAAGTCCTCGCTAAAGTCCCCGAAGTGGATGTAATCCGACTTCAGCCGGGCCAACCTGTAGAAATCATCGCCGATGCCTTCCCGAATCAGGTGTTTCGCGGTCGGGTCAAGTTAATTGCCCCCGAAGCCGTAGTGGAACAAAATGTTACTTCTTTTGAGGTGCGGATTCAGTTAGACGAAACCGCCGAAAGTCAATTATTATCGGGGATGAATGTAGATGTCACCTTTGTGGGGGTATCCTTGGGGCAAGCGTTAACCGTACCGACGGTGGCTGTGGTGACGGAAGAAGGACAACGAGGGGTGATGGTGGTCGGGGAGAACAATCAACCAGAATTTCGCCCGGTGGTTTTTGGGGCAACTTTAGAGGATAAGGTGCAGGTTCTCTCAGGTTTACAGCCCGGTGAGCGGGTTTTTATTGATTTGCCCGATTGATGGCTGGCTGAGAAAGGTTGGGAAGAGTCGGGAATCGGGAGTCGGGAGTGGGGAGTAGGGAATAGGGAGTCGGGAGTAGGGAATAATTATCAATTCTCCCCCTCTCCCCTGCTCCCTTTAAGTTTTTTTCCAAATTGGCAAAACAAACGCTAGTATGAGAGTCTAACAAAAATGTTGCGGAATTCCCCTTCCTCGCTTGCAGGGACCGGATGGATAGCAACCCAGCAATATACTGAGCGACAGCGAATCCATGCTAAGATAAATAGATCTTGACCACTAACTCCCAAAGCGAAAACCAAGCTAAAAAGGGCTGTGTTGCAAGAGAAAATTTGGGTCTTAGGAACTAGGACTTCTGCCTGGGGAGGGAAGATAAGACTTGCTATATTTCGGTATAGAAAGCACTTCCCATTGAATCAGGAAGCTCCATCCTCGCGCCTAGGCAGGGTGGGGTAGTTCACGCACAAACCTGTGCCCTGTTGCACTGCGTACAAGGAGACATAAAAAACATTGGCTCGTCGTTATCTATTTACCTCAGAATCCGTAACGGAAGGGCATCCTGATAAAATTTGTGATCAACTCTCTGACACAATTTTAGATGCTCTTTTAACCGAAGATGAAGGCAGTCGTGTGGCGGCGGAAGTCGTTGTAAACACGGGTTTAGTTCTCATTACCGGAGAAATTACCTCCAAAGCCCATATTAACTATGTGGATGTGGTGCGTCGCAAAATCGCTGAAATTGGCTACATTGACGCAGGAAATGGCTTCTCCGCCGAGAGTTGTTCGGTTCTCGTTGCCCTCGATGAACAATCCCCCGATATTGCCCAAGGTGTCACCAGCGCCCAAGAACGCCGGGAAGCTTTGAGTGATGATGAACTCGACCAAATCGGAGCCGGAGATCAAGGGTTGATGTTCGGGTTCGCCTGCGATGAAACCCCCGAATTAATGCCCCTCCCCATTAGTTTGGCTCACCGCATTTCTCGCCGTTTGGCTCAAGTGCGCAAAACTGGGCAACTCCCCTATCTCGGCCCCGATGGCAAAACTCAGGTTAGTGTTATCTATGAAGACGGAAAACCCGTCGGCATTGATACTATTTTAATTTCTACCCAACACAGTGCAACCGTTGCCGGATTGACCGATGATGCGGCGATTCAAGCCCATATTAAAGGCGATTTAATGGAAGTGGTGGTCAAACCTGTGTTTGAAGATATTGCGGTTAAACCCGATGATAATACTAAGTTGTTGGTTAATCCGACTGGAAAATTTGTCATTGGTGGCCCCCAAGGGGATTCCGGTTTAACGGGACGCAAGATTATTGTGGATACTTATGGGGGCTACTCCCGTCATGGGGGCGGGGCTTTTTCGGGCAAAGATCCCACGAAAGTAGACCGTTCGGCGGCCTATGCTTGTCGTTATGTGGCGAAAAATATTGTCGCCGCAGGTCTGGCCGAAAAATGCGAGGTACAAGTGAGCTACGCTATTGGGGTGGCTCGTCCGGTGAGTATTCTGGTGGAAACCTTCGGCACGGGTAAGGTGGATGAAGAGATTTTATTACGTTTGGTTAAGAAACATTTTGAACTCCGTCCGGCTGGCATTATCCAGACGTTTAATTTGCGGCAGTTGCCCGCAGAACGGGGTGGGCGTTTCTATCAGGATTTGGCGGCCTATGGTCATTTAGGCCGGACGGATCTTGATATTCCTTGGGAAAAAACTGACAAGGCGGCTATTTTGAAGGAAGAGGCGTTATCGGGTGCGATCGCCTAAATTCCATTTCACGCCTTAAACCAAAAACAAGAGGGATGTTCTGAACATCCCTCTTTTTTGATGGTTAAATCAAGTTGGGTTGAATTTCACTTATTCAACGGTGATGGTTCCAACCATCCCCGCCCCTCTGTGGGGTTCGCAGTAATAGCTATAGGATCCTGCGGTATCAAATTTGGTTTCAAAGGATTCTCCGGGGCTGAACAACAGTTGTTTATGGGAAAGCTCAGGGGCTTTGTCAAAAACCACGTTGTGAGGAGCCAGTTTGTTGTTGACGAATTTAACAGTATCGCCTGCTTTGATGGTCAGAGTCGCGGGGTCAAATTTTAACTGTCCGCTATCAGCACCCATTTTAACCGTGTAGGTTTCGGCGGCGGCCGGAGCAACGGCTAGGGCAAAGCTAGCAACCAGTAACAAAACGGTGGAGAGAACTAAACCTAGTTTCTTAATCATGATCTTCTACAAGGTGTCGTATTTAGGTTTCGTTACAGATTGTACCTTGTTTGGGAGGTTAAACTTATTCGACAATAATTTTTCCCACCATGCCTGCTCCCCGGTGGGGTTGGCAGTAGTAGTCATATTCGCCTTTGGGACTGTCGGCGGGAAATTCGGTGGTGTAGGACTCGCCGGGAGAGAATAAAAGCTTGTCGTGGGACAATTTATCTAATTTCGCTCCACTAGGACCTTTGCCGAATACGGCGTTGTGGGGGGCGAGTTTATTCATCACAAATTCCACGGAGTCGCCCGGTTTAATGGTCAGGCTGTCGGGAACGAATTGCAACATTCCGTTATCGGCTCCCATTTTGACGGTGTAGGTGGCGGCTTCTGCTGGGGCGACGAATACCGCCAAGCTAGCAAGCAGTAACAAAACGCTGGAGAGAAGTAATCCTAATTTTTTGCTCATGATTTTCTACAAATTGTCGTAGTTCGGTTTCGTGATCGATTTTACCCGATTTTCGCGGGTTCTCGGGCTTGCCCAAAATTCGCCCTCTGGACTGGTGGGGAGGTTTCTGGAGGAGGAAAAAAATAAGGGGCAAGGTGTTTTCCCTGCCCCTTGGGTCTAATTTGAACTAGCGAATCCCTTGCTGGGTGGGATTAGTCGTACACTTTCCCGGCACCCCAGCGATCGCCACGAATATTAATTTCTGCCAAAATATAACCTGCTAAATTCTCTAGATCCTCTTGGGTGAGATTGCGCATTTCCGGCCAGAGGTCTAAACGACTGGTGCTAGGGTGCAAGTCGCTGATATCAGTTTCTCCGTCGTAGGTGGTCGGGTTTTTAGTATAATCCACAATCGCTAAGAGGTTATCCCGAGTGGGAAAAGCCCCTTCTAAATCCCCCAGCCCTAATGTTACGTTGGGGTTGGTTTTGGTTCTGCCAGACATATGGCACTGGGAACAAGTATTATTAAATTCCCGTTTCCCTAATTCAAATTGTTGGTTGGTAATGGTAACAGTTTCTCCAGCTTCGTTGAGCTTAACTGTCCGGTTGCTTTCAGAAATATTAACCGCCATAGCACTTTGCACGGCAACCTGAAACCCTAAAATTAGGGTTATGGCCGCTATCCATAGGAATTTTAAACGACGCATGATTCTCCTCCAAGATGTGTACTTCTTCCAATACAAGCGATCGCTCAATCTCTTGTTTTCCCGCTTTTCACCCCTAACAATACAGATGATGACTGGCTCAGTTAAGCTGACATCACAAAAGATTAAGCGATTCTCATAATATGATGCCATTCAAGGGGCTTCTTGGATAGATACTCTAGGAGGGCGTTTCTAAACTCGTCCGGCGAGATGGGCTAATTGTTTAAGATGGACTAAGCATAAACTATGGCGATCGCGGTCAATTAAAACCCACTCCTTGCTTTCTAGTTTCTCAATGATTTTGCGGGTTTCATCCACAGTAATATCGGAAATCTGGGCTAAATCATCATCGGGAATCAAAAACATCTCCGTTCCCTTACTGGTGGATTGTCCATAGCTTTCCGCTAAGGTGACTAAGGTTTTGGCTAATTTAATCGCTGGAGGTTGATTTCGCATCAAAAAGCGAATATTGAAATGCCGGAGACGCTGTACCATCAATTGCAGCATCCGGTGATGTAACTGGGGATCCTTGAATAAGGTTTGGATAAAACGCTGGGCTGAAATACTCAACAGTTCTACATTGGACAAGGCCACCACATCCGTTGAGCGGGGAGACTCATCCAGAATAGCCATTTCGCCAAAAAAGTCACCCCGACCCATAACGGCCAAGGTCATGGCTTTATCACCCGATAGGCGGCGTACTTTGATCCATCCTGAAACGATGAAGTAAACCGCATTCCCCCAAGCATCTTCCATCAGGACAGCCCGATCTCTAGGATAGCTATGTTCGACGGCGACCGAGAGCAACCATTCTAAGGTTTCAGGGCTGGCAGTATTAAAAAGGGGGAAAAGCTCGCTAAAAGCTTTGATCTCCATGAAAGGTATAGTGCTACGCAGTTAGCTTGACATCCTCCCCACCGCAGAACGGCGGAGACTCCCAAACCTCGCGATTTAGGTTTCTGCTTCATTCACCGTCGCATACCACAGTTCTAAAAACCATGTACTGTCTTACACAGAGTCCACAGACTTTTTACTCCATTTTAGGAGTCCGATTCCGTGTGTCCCACGGTACGGTTTCAGACCCATTTTTTCGATGACTCAGAGGAGTCACTTCCCCCCATTTTATCATTAAGGAGAGCGAACTACTCCGCCCACAAGGAGATGTACCACAAGGAGAGGTATCACAAGGAGAGGGAGCGCCCCAACTCAACGGCAATCGTCGGTAATGATTTTAGCACAAATTATCTACGGGATTTGCCTCTCATCTGCACTCTACTGGCGGGATGGGGAATTCTCGACCCATTGATCAAGGTTGCCAGGAAAACCCCATCTCCTTGTGGGTGCGGCAGTTGACTATAGAAGATTGGTGCTGGGAGAATTATCCATCCAGTCAAAAATCCGGTCAAGTTGTTCGAGGCTGACTAAGCCATATTGCCAGAGGATCATGGGTAAAGAACCGGGGTTTTGTTCCCAGAGTCTCTGAGCAATGGTGATGGAGTCTTTGGGTAGGGCTAATTCTTCGTGTAAGAATCTGATAAACCGAGTAGGTGGAATGGATTGCATGGTAGATGGCATCTCCTTATTGCCAATGGGATGGGGAATGAATGATTGAGATTAGGTATTTTTGGGGTAGATCAAGCTTTCAATGTCTCGGGTAACAATCAATGGGCGGATCGTTGATTCCTCGCGGTTTGGGCGCTGGTTTGAGAACCCATCAGGGGGGTAAGACGAGGAAGAAAGGGAGGGGATTCACTATCCCTCCGTTAATGGCTGCCGCTAGCTAACGGGGGATTCTTGTCCCACGGACTTTTAAGGGGAGTTAACCCAGTGGATGGCTCAAGGCTGTGCCAGAACATTGACCTAAGCACTTCGGGGTACAGGTCGTCTGACCACTATTTGCCCTCTGTCTTGGATTATCTTTGCGCTGACTGTATCAGGGCTATTCATCCTACCGTTGCCGTTTTCCTCACACCATCAATCTGGCAAGGGTCTAATCTGAGAATGATTGTTGGTTAATTTTCGGGGCATCGAACCCCTCAATTAACCGTCTTTCATCCCGACACTGACATTTGCTACGCAACGCTTTGCTACGCAACGCTTTGCGTTCACTTCGTGACGATGAGCTAACTTAGCACTTGAAGTTCGTTAGAAATTTCTAATCTTAAGCGAATTAGATGCAAGATAATACAGGCCTAAATCAATAAACTCTATCTTCCGACACATTTTTCATTAAATTTTCTTTAAGTGACAGGTTCCCGACGCTGGATGATAGATTACAGCGTGGGGCTTCCTTGAGAGAAGCGAAAAGCACTGAAAGTTAAGTCATTTAACCGGAATTTATAAATGTGCTAGGGTTTGAGGAGTTTAAGTCTCCGCAAGATTAGCGTCAACTATTATACTCCGTTGGGTGTTTTTTGGGGCGGGGGGTGAAAATTTTTTTTCGGTTGCTTATTCTTCGTCGGAGGGGGTTGGGTCGAGGTATTCAATGGGAACGGGATCACCGACTTTTACGCCTAATTCGGCGGCTCGTCCACCGCGCAGTTCAAGCACTTGGTCGATGTCTAGGTTGGGGCCGTAGGTGGGACAAGGATCTTTAAGACAGGGGGGGACGTTGCGGGCGATCGCGCGAATTGTACCGTCGCGCAAAAAGAGCATATCGAGGGGGATGGGGACGTTTTTCATCCAGAAGTTAACCCGTCGGGGGGATGCAAAGACAAATAACATCCCTCGATTGTCGGGCATTTCGTCTCGGAACATTAGACCAATGGCTTGTTCTTGGGGGGTGCGTGCGACTTCGAGTTCTATCTCTTGGCCGCCGAGTTGGGCGATCGCACGAATCGGCAACATTTGGCCTTCTGTGGGAACTTGAGTCAGTTGAGAAAGGGGGACTTCTTCTAGGGTTTGGGGGGGGGTTGAACAGGCCATTAATCCCGCGCTTAAGCCCAACAGGAGGACTAAACTCACCCCGGATGCTAATTTTTTAGGGTTCCCGTAAAACATAACCCACCCCCCGAACGGTTTGAATAAGTCTTTTTTCGCCATCATCTTCGATTTTAAGGCGCAAATAGCGGATATACACTTCAATGACGTTGGATTCCCCCATAAAATCATACCCCCAGACATTTTCGAGGATTTGTTCCCGTGTTACGACTTCCCGAGGATGGGACATGAGGTATTTTAATAACTCAAATTCCTTCATGGTGAGGTCAAATTCTCGACTGTTGCGCATGGCTCGACGATGGCTTAAATCCAGTACCAAGTCCCCAAAGCGTAACTGTTCTGAAGAATGAAGGGGGGGTTGGAGATAAAGTTCCAGTAATTGCAAAAACAGATCGGAGCGATAGGGTTTGAGAATATAATCATCGGCTCCAGCCTCCAAACAGGCGGCTCGATCTTCGACGGTTTCCCGTTCCATATACATCAAAATGGGGAGTCGGTATTTGGTGCTGCGAATTTGACGGCACAACTGATATCCTGCTTCTCCCGCTTGGGTTTGGTCAATGACAATCATGGCGGGTTGGATTTCAATGATCTGGTCTAGTGCTTGCATCAGGTCTGATAAAATCATCACCTCATAACCCGCCCCTCGTAAATCCAAGCTTATGGGGTGGGTTAGGGACTCTTCCGTTTTGACCAATAACACGGTAGAGGTGCGATCGCCCAAAGATCCCAAATCGTTTGATGACGGAGAAAGCATAGATTCAGCATAAATGCTTAGGTTATCGATTTATATATAGCATCTCCTCCCCCGATCTGAACCAGAAGGTTAGGATTATTTCCGTTTAGCGATGACGGCTCGATGGCGAGGGGTGCAAGGGGTGATCGTGGGTTGCTCAAATCCGGCCTCGCTTAGGGCTTGTTCTAAATCTAGGCTGAAATATTGATCTAAGTAAGGTTCGGTGCTTTTAAGTAGGGTGAGGATATAGGGGGGCATGGTGGCATAAACTGAAGAGCGAGGATTCATGTCCATGAGGGCGAAGTACCCCCCCGGACGTAATAGGCGCTGGGCTTCGGCTAAAATGGCACGGGCGGCCGCTTGGGGCAGTTCATGGAACATTAGACAACTGGAGACGAGATCAAAGGATTGAGGGGGTAATCCGCTAGCTTCGGCGGGGGCGTGGTGCCAGGTCACAGCCCGTTGTTGTTGCTCGCTATTATAGTGGGCGACGGCGAGGAAGTAGGGGGATAAGTCTAATCCGGTGAGGGTGGCCTGGGGATAGTGATCTTGTAGAGCAAAAGTACTCATTCCCGTACTACAGCCGAGATCGAGAATGTTTTGAGGGGGGGTTGATAGTTGGGTGTTTAAGGCGTTGTGGTAACTGTCCCGGAGTTTGCGATCGCCTGCGGGATCTTCACCCCCCCACAAGGTGGAATGCACGGTTAACGCGGCACATTCCACCTCCCAGGCCGCATCCCAGCTTAAATCCCCTTTTTCGTAAGCATGGAAGGACACCTGATAATAGGCCGGATAGGTGACAGTAGGATTTTGAATTTGAGTAAAGCGCTCCTGCCAATCCAGCGCTTGTAACTGTTCTACCCGTTCGGGCCAATTCACCCCAATCCGTTGGGCCCGTTGGATCATCATGGTACGAGCGCGGGATTTGGCAAATTCGGCTAAGGGTTTAACGGAGAGGAGTCCATTGATCACACGGGAGACAAAATCCGGTTCTTTGGTTGTGAGTGCAGTCATAATGTGATTGTTGAAGTGCAAGACAGATTTTATCGGAAATTTGGCTTTAAAACCCCGTCGTTTTAGCGCGGGGAGTGTCAACGTGATTGGGAATCTCTGATGGTTTGCTCCCCTGTGGTATTCATGGTTTATAATCTATGGCTCGTGGGGGGCTTGATTGCCATTCATGGGGCGGCGAGAACCCGACAATGGTTACGAGGGTTTGTGTCGAACTTTGCCCGTTCTCCAGAAGGTAATGACACCGCTCAAATTGGCGCTTGTGCGGCCGGTGCGGGGGATATAGCCATTGCTAATAGCTACTATTACGCTCGTTTAGCCAAGTCTGATGATCCTGTAGATCGGGAAGTCGTGGAGAAAGTAGGCATTTTCTTCCCCAATCAGCGCGATCGCGATGCCCACATGAATAGTGGGCGTTCTGAAAAGGGATCCTAATCCTGCCAACTTGCTCGGCATTACCGTCAACCCGAGTGATTTGGAACAGACAATCCTCAAGAATGCTATCCTCCCGGATGGAACTGTTCATCCTTAGCCAAAAAAAGACCATGCAAGCTATTCTCATGACTCAAGCGGGAAGTCCCGAGGTTTTAACCCTACAGGAGATTCCCGAACCCACCCTCACCCATCCCCAGCAATTACTAATTCGCCTCCACGGGGCTGGAGTGAACCCCATCGACACCAAATTACGACAACGGGGAACCTTTTATCCTGACCAAATGCCTGCGGTGTTGGGCTGTGATGGGGCGGGTGTCGTGGAAGCGGTGGGCGCAGGGGTGACGGGCTTTGCACCGGGGGATGAGGTGTATTTTTGCGCTGGGGGATTGGGGAAACAAGGGACAGGGAACTATGCAGAATATGCGGTTGTGGAGGAGCATTATGTGGCCCCAAAACCGCGTTCTCTCTCTTTTGCTGAAGCGGCGGCCGCCCCTCTGGTGCTGATTACGGCTTGGGAAGCACTCTATGACCGAGGACGCTTAGAATCGGGTCAGAAAGTGTTAATTCACGCCGGGGCTGGGGGTGTGGGTCATGTCGCTATCCAGTTGGCGAAACTCAAGGGGGCGCAAGTGGCTACAACGGTGAGTTCGCCGGATAAGGAACGTTTAGTGCGACAGTTGGGGGCAGATTTGCCGATTCTCTATACCCAAGGTAATGTTACTTCAATGATTGAAGAGTGGACCGGGGGGCAGGGGGTTGATTTAGGGTTTGATACGGTGGGGGGAAAGGTCTTTTATGAGACGTTTCCTTGTGTTAAAATCTATGGTGATGTGGTTACATTGCTTGAACCTAACTATCAACAAGGTAGCCTAAAGGTAGCACGGCAACGGAATCATCGGATTAGTTTGGAGTTGATGTTAACCCCTATGTTACAGGGGTTAGTGGAAGCCCAACGCTATCACGGGGATATTTTAAAACAGTGTGGTGAGTGGTTTGATCAAGGTCGTTTAAGGCTGCATTTAAGTCAAACTTTTCCCCTTGCAGAAGCGGCGGCGGCTCATCAAGCTATTGAAACGGGTTCTACCATGGGAAAAATTGCTTTAACGCTTAATGTGGTTTGAACTTTTTAGAAATAAAAGACTCCGTTTAGGGTTAAGTGATCCCCAAGAATGAGTAGTAACTTCAGTTCAAGTAAATTTAAGTAACGAACGTTTGGGAAAATGTCCCTAAGCTTTCTTGACCATTCTAAGATGGTAAATAGGAGGCAGAATCTGCTTAGGGATCAAGTTTTGGGAGATGCCGCTTGGGGGGATTATGCGGGATCGATGGCCTAAAACTTGTCACCCCACTAAGCAGTTAGAGGGGTATGAGCGATCGCACATTATCAGAAGAACAATCCGGGCAAAAAGTCACCGAATCGAGTACATTTTACCCATTAGACCCCCTTGAGACATTAGTCACCAGCCATGAAGACTGGCTAATGTCTCGCATCCTCCACTACGCCAAAGCCCAGCACTACACCACCTATACCTCCACCCTAGCAGAGGCTTGGCGGGCTTCTATCTGTGGGCTATCAGATCCCCTATTAGCGGCATTGAAACAGCCTCCTGAGACGTGGGAACTGTCTCCTGAGATGGATTTTACACAAGATGCGATCGCCGCTTTTGGTATTCTCGAAGCCAAACGACACCGCACAAGGGGAATCACACTCCCTCTATTTTTGGGCTTGATGAAATATTATCGTCAAACCTATCTGGATCTGTTAGACCTTGGGGATTTTGCACCGGAACAGTCCCAATATTATACCCACATTCTCCATCGTTTTTTTGACCGCATTGAATTGGGGTTTTGTCAAGAGTGGAGTAGTCATTCGGAAAATGAGGAGCTTGGGGAATTACAGGCAAAAAATCGCTGGTTAACTAATGAAAAAAACAAATATCTAACAATTTTTGAAAGCTTAAACGAAGCGGTTTTTTTCTTGGACGATCGGCATAATTTAGTTAACCTTAATGAAATTGCGGCTCAAACCTTTACCTCCCTTGAAGGTTCAGGGAAGTTATACTATGCCGGGAAAACTTTAAACTTAAAACTGCCCTGGTTATCTCGCTATATTAAAACTTTTGATCCGAGCCGAGAAAACCCTGACGTTGAAAAATATTTGCCCACCAATCAGGGAAAACGATGGTTTGAAATCAAAGCAAAACCCATGCTTGATGTGAGCGAAAAGTTCACCGGAATTGTTGTGATTTGTGCAGATATTACCCATCGTAAATTAGCAGAAGTTACCTTAAAAGAAGCGAAAAAGCAAGCCGACCAAGCTAATCAAGCTAAAAGTGTTTTTCTGGCTACCATGAGCCATGAACTACGCACCCCTTTAAATGGCATATTGGGCTATACTCAGTTACTCCAACGGGATCAAAATTTAACCCCTAAACAACAAGAAGAACTGAATATTATCCAACAATGTGGTTATCATTTGTTGAACCTGATTAACGAAGTTTTAGACCTGTCTAAAATCGAATCAGACAAGCTAGAACTCTATCCTCATCCTGTTCATTTACCCAGCTTGTTGGAAGGGCTAGTCGCCATGATTAAACCCAAAGCTATGCAGAAGGATATTAACTTAATTCTTGACATGGATTATCGTTTACCGTTAGGAGTCTATGTGGATGAAAAACGACTAAAACAAGTGTTGGTCAATTTATTAAATAACGCCATAAAATTTACTAAAGTTGGCACAGTGACTTTATCCGTTCGACGTTTACCCTATTCTTTGAAAAAAAATCCCCATAACTATGTTTTCCATCCCATTCGCTTCACCGTAAAAGATACGGGGATAGGAATTAGTAATGCAGATATTGATCATATTTTCCTGCCCTTTGAACAAGTCGGTGACACTTCAGCCCATTATGAAGGTACAGGGTTAGGGTTAACTATTTCCCAAGAACTTGTTAAATTAATGGGGAGTAAGCTTAATGTACGGAGTGAGCAAGGACAAGGGAGTGAATTTTGGTTTGATTTAGATTTGAGTGAAGTGGGAGTAGAAAATATCTCTCAAACTTCCCAACCTTTCGAGCAAATTATTGGCTATACTGGGAGAAAGCAAAAAATTTTAGTGGTTGATGATCGTTTAGAAAACCGCTCTTTATTGATCAGTTTGTTAGAGAATTTAGACTTTATTGTATACTCTGCAACTAATGGTCAGGAAGGTTTAGAACAAGCGATTAAAAACTGTCCCGATTTAGTGATTACAGACATTAAAATGCCTGTGATGGATGGGTTTTCTTTAACTAAAAATTTACGCAAACTCCCCCAATTTAAAGCCTTACCTATCCTTGCTATCTCAGCCAGCTTTTCAGATTTAGAAAAGTTCGAGCGTTCTGATTTCGGTTATAATGAGTTTATGGGGAAACCCATTGATCTACCAGAACTTTTTGCCAAACTGCAAAAACTTTTGCATATTTCTTGGTTAACCGCTAGGCCTCCAGATTCTGAACTATCTGGTCTGGAGGATAGTGCTTTATGTGAGAGTGCATCTCATTTAACTGGTCATTCAACTTGGAAATTGCCTCCTCCCGAAGAGTTATTAGGGATTAAACACGCTCTGGAGATGGGAGATTTTAAGACCATTTTTCAAGAAATTGACCGCTTAAAAAAACTGGATCATCTGTACCTAAAATTTGCTAATCGCCTTTGGGAGTTAGGTCAGGAGTTCGCTGATCAGGAGATTTTTAACCTGATTGAATTAGCCGAGCAGCCAGATGATTGCATAACGAAATGAATGACTAAATATCCCTAAACAACCAACTTAATCAGTAATTTTGCAACGTAATTAGTTGATTTTGATTTTTTGTTTTTTCCCTTGGATATAACCCTAGGCTTGAATTATGAAAAACGATGAATATGGCTATTTTTTCCGGCATCAACATTTTTATTATAGATGATCAGCCTGCTAATCTTCAGGTGTTATCTGCTGTGCTGCAAAATGCGGGGTTTCAGGTGTTTGTGGCACGGGATGCCAGAACGGGGATTAATAAAATAAAAAAAGTGAAGCCGGACTTAATTTTGCTGGATATTTTAATGCCAGAAATCGATGGTTTTGAGGCTTGTCGGGAGTTAAAATCTCACGCAGAAACCCAGGAAATTCCTGTCATTTTTATGACCGCTTTAGCGGAAAGTGTCGATAAAGTGAAGGGGCTAAAATTAGGGGCGGTAGATTATATCACGAAACCCTTTCAACATGATGAAATATTAGCCAGAATTAACAATCACTTAAAAGTTTATCACCTCACGCAACAATTGAAGGAACAAAATCGTAAATTACAGGAAGAAATTGCCAAAAACCGGGTACAAAATTCTACGATTGCTGGGTCTATTAATGCCATTGCTTTGGCGGATTTGCAAGGTCGTTTAACTTATGTTAATAGTGCATTTCTCAAAATGTGGGGATATGAGCAAGCGAGTGAAGTTGTAGGACGGTCGGCGGATTCGTTCTGGCAGGAGCCTGAAGCGGCTCAAAAGGTTATCATAGCCTTAATGCGCGATCGCACTTGGTCGGGCGAACTGACGGGGAAAAAGAACAATTATCAGTGGTTACAGGAGGAGTTATTTAACGTTCAAGTCGTCGCCAACTTAATCACCGATACTGAAGACCAGCCCCTGTGCTTTATGGCGGCCTTTTTGGATATTACCCCTTACCAAAAGACCGAAACGGCCTTACAGGAGACAGAAGAATGCTTACAGCGTATCATTGCCACAGTTGCCAATGGAATTATTATTGTAGATAAAGAGGGCAAAGTATTATTTGTCAATCCGGCTGCCGAACAACTGTTAGGTCGTTCCTCTCAGAAGTTATTAAACACGATTTGGGGCGTTCCTATGGTGACGGGAAATTCTACAGAAATCGCCCTATATCGACCCGATAACACCCTAGCTATTGTGGATATGCGGGTGGTCGAATTACCTTGGGAAGAAAATACGGCCTATTTAGCCTCCCTGACTGATATTACAGCCCGCAAACAAACGGAAGAGCGCTTAAAAATCCTCTCCCAAGCTTGTGAACAAAGTCCGGCCTCAATTGTGATTACCAACTCCGAGGGAGACATTGAGTATGTTAACCCGAAATTTGAGCGGGTAACAGGGTATAAAGCGGAAGAAGTGATCGGCAAAAACCCTCGTATTCTCAAATCTGGTTTTACCAGTGAGGAAGAATATCAAATGCTGTGGGACACGATTACTGAAGGGTTAGAATGGCATGGGGAGTTCCAGAATAAACGGAAAGACGGTCAATTATTTTGGGAAAAGGCCTCTATTTCGCCCATTCGGGATGAAAACGATGTGATTACCCATTTTGTCGCGGTGAAAGAAGATATTACCGCCCAAAAAGAAACGGCGGCCATTCTCTTCCATCAGGCCAAATACGACGCGCTAACGGACTTACCCAATCGGTTTTTAGCTCATGATCGGATGCACCAAGCGATCGCCCAAGCGGAACGCAAAAATAAACGAGTGGCGGTGATGTTTGTGGACTTAGACCACTTTAAAAACATTAACGACACCTTGGGTCATGCCATGGGGGATCATTTGCTGATGTTAGCGGCTCAACGGCTATTAGATGCCCTGCGCAGTGGGGACACCGTGGCGCGCTTGGGGGGGGATGAATTTTTGATTATTTTGCCCGATATTGAACAACCTTTTGCTTGTAAGGCGATCGCACAAAAAATTCTCGATATCCTCAATCAGCCCTTTGATCTCGGCGGAGAGGAAGTCTGTCTATCTGGCAGTATAGGCATCGCCATCTATCCCGACGATGCCTTAGATATTGGGGGCTTAATGAGTCATGCTGATGCCGCCATGTACTGCGCCAAGCAGGCCGGGCGAAATCTCTTCAAATTCTTTACCAACAGCATGAACGAAGCCGCCCAACGGCGCATCCGCTTGGAAAACCATCTGCGTCACGCCTTAGCCAATCAGGAAATTTCAGTATACTATCAACCCTTTATTCATCTCGCCTCCGGCGTTGTCGTTGGGGCAGAAGCCCTCATGCGTTGGAATAGTCCAGAATTAGGCATGGTGCGCCCCGATCACTTTATCCCCGTCGCCGAAGAAAGCGGCCTGATTAATCCCCTCGGGGAGTGGATCACCTCCCAGGCCTGTCAGGCGGCCATGACTTGGCGAGAAATCACCGGATATGAACTATGGGTAGCCGTGAATATGTCCCCTCGGCAGTTTCGAGATCACGGCCTCGTGGATGCCATTACTAACGCCTTAAGTGACAGTGGTTTACCCGGTCATTGTTTAGAGTTAGAAATTACAGAACGCTTGCTGATGGAAGATGTACCGGGGGCCAATGAGATGATCCAAGACTTGACCCGTCTGGAGTTACGCCTTTCCATCGATGACTTCGGCACAGGGTACTCCTCCCTGAGTTACCTAAAGCGCTTCCCCTTTACAGTGTTAAAAATTGATAAGTCTTTCATCACGGATATTCCCCATGATCCTGAAGCCGTGTCCCTCGTGAAAACTATCATTGCGATGGCGCATGGTTTACATTTGCGCGTCATTGCTGAAGGGGTGGAAACCTTGCAACAACTAGAGTTTTTATATCAAGAAGGCTGCGATTATGCCCAAGGGTATTGGTTTAGTCCCCCTCTAGCGGCCGATCGGTTTCAATGGTATTTGACCCAACAAATGGGTCAACAAACCGATCCTCTGAAGACCCTACAATCTCACAATTTGGAGCATTTGATGACTATTTCGCCTTCAATTCAGGTTCGGCATAGGGAATAGGGAAGAGGCAAAAGCTGGACAAAGTATCCCATTCAAGCAAATGGGGGAGGGGATGGATGCCGAATAATTCTCAGTTTACAGTTTTAATCGGATAAGGATCAAATGTAATGATCCAACCGTCCTTAATTAAAGCATTTTTCACAGCTTCATGATAAGTATCTTTTGCGGCCATTATCCTCCTTTTCTGTCCGTCGGAACACTCCCAACTTACCCACCTGACTCAAGCGATCGCAAAATCCGTAAATTTCCGACTCTCTGGGTCATGGAACGCCAAAACAATATCCTCTTTCGGCACTCCCTCCCTTAATAACTCAGTCGCTATTCCCTCCTCCGTCCAATCCTCCTCAAAGCTGGTTTTTAAGCATTGATGAGGTAATTAAAAAATCAAAATATATCAATCAATAATAATTAAAAATATTATGAGTCAAAATATTATGAGTCAAACAGATGACGATAAATTAATAGCTGAAATTAAGAAATATTGGGACTTATCATCAAAAAGAGTCGGAAAACTTATACAACGTTTTGATGGTGTTTGGCACTATGGAGTTGCTTTATCAGATGATTATGGAATTTCTTGGGGGCCAAATAAACAAGGTGCACTTTACTATAAGGGTAGTCTTGCGATTCATACAATTGAAAAATAATTTGAAGATGCTGTTTTAAATGCTTACTTAAACTATGATGAAATATTAGCTAATCTGATAGCTTCTGTTCATGCTTTTCATAATAAATGGCATTATGGTATACAAGGATGGAATTGTGAACATTGGGCTAGATTAGTTGTTA
The DNA here is from genome assembly GCF_000314005.1 of Spirulina subsalsa PCC 9445. Classification (NCBI taxonomy): domain Bacteria; kingdom Bacillati; phylum Cyanobacteriota; class Cyanophyceae; order Spirulinales; family Spirulinaceae; genus Spirulina; species Spirulina subsalsa. Next base: position 4,033,709 of record NZ_JH980292.1, on the reverse strand, counting down.
GTGAAAATCCTATATCTTATCAAACAAAAAAAGTGTTATTTGGTATTTTTGATTTAGGATCTTTAAATTATCGAAGTGAAGCAATAGAAGAATTGAATAAGTTTAAAGTTTAAAGTTTTTGGCGTTGGTGAATTAGGGTAAGATCGCTCTGTGGGAGAGTTTGGGGTGCGATCGCTCTTTGTGGGGGAGTTTTAAGGTGCGATCGCTTGTTTGGGGAGATTGAGGTGCGATCTCCAGAGATCCGCATAGCGGTGCGCTTTTTGAGGGGAGTTTGAGATATGTATTATTAAATACTTGACAAAATAAGCAATCATCATTTAGGATCGGGGTAGAAAGTAAACGGGTTAAATTTTTGAAAAAAATTATAACGCCGTATCCAGGGTGAAATATCCCTGGGCTAGTCTTTTTTATAGCCTTTATATGAGTGCTTTTTGGTCAGAACAAACTTTTAAAGAAATTTGCCAATGTTTAGGGATTCCCCGCGATCATCCCATAGAAGCACAAATCAAACAATTTCTTAAATATTGTAATCATGATCGTTTAAAATTAGTTGCTCGTCAACTTAAAAAAGAAAGAAAAAATATTAAAATTAATAAAACGAGAACTGATCTAACAGATAGAGAAAAAGCATTATTACAACCTGATAGAATTTGGGGAATGCTTAAGTCAGGTTATAATGAATCATTGCGAGAATATGCTTTTCTTTATTTAGCTTTTAATACTTTAGAAGATAGTTTAAGATGTGCGGTAGATGAACATTATAGTAATCATTTTAATAATTCTGATTGGTATAAAGATAGGAAAAATTATTCTTGTTTTTTAATTAAAAAATCTAAACCAGACACCTTAGATAAATTAGAAAAAAAGAAAAATAGTCAATATTTTTTAAATAAGTTATCTTTTGCCGAGGTAAGTTCATTTATTTATGATGTTAAAGCTTGGGATCAGTATCAAACTAAAATAATATTTGAAAATAAAAAAATTTAGAAGAAAGAAACCAATCATTAACTAATTTAACTCGATGTAATGTTTTTGAAAAACTGATGATTTTATCATGGAGAAGAAACTCAGTTTATCATCATAACTTAATTGGCAAAGAATATGAATCTCCTCAAGGGGAAGGATGTGTAAATTCAACGAATAAATATTATGATGGAACTTTTAGTAATACTAGAGATCGCACTTATGAAATTCTTAGATATTTAGATTTAAAACCTAAATTAGTTATGGAAAGAATTATTGGCAATTCAGAAAATTTACCTTTGATTATTATATCTCCTTGATGCGATCGCTTTGTAGGGGAGATTGGGGTGCGATCGCTCTTTGTGGGGGAGTTTTAAGGTGCGATCGCTCTCTAACTTGGGCATCTCACTTTCAGGAACAACCCGGCCAAAATTCTCAAACCCTTCAATCTCATTGAAGTTGAGATAACGGTATAAATCCCCCTTAAAGGGGTCAACTTTTTCCGCCACAATAGTCATATATTCCTCAACTCGTCAAAATCCCCCCTCAACTTACCCACCTAACTCAAGCAATAGCAAAATCCGTAAATTTCCGACTCTCTGGGTCATGAAACGCCAACACAATGTCCCCTTTCGGTACTCCCTCCCTTACCAACTCAGTCGCTATTCCCTCCTCAGTCCAATCCTCCTCAATGTAAATTTTCTCATTTTTAATCCGGACATAAATTGAAATTGCTTTTACCCTTCTCCTATCATGCCAACCAATATCAAACCACAAATACTGGTCTGTATTTTCATCAAAAGCTAATACAGTTTCAACACCAGAAATATTAGGAGTCCGACTGGCGATTTGATGGTACTCTGTTAAGATTTTTTTAATGATTAAACGATAGTTATTTAATTTGTCCATTGTATGATGACTTCCTTGTTAATATCAATCACTAAAAGTAAAACTTGATATTTCTCTATTACAAGTTTGATTCCCGCTCTCTGGAAAAAGGTTTCATAAATTTCTTTTTCAATAGTCAAGTAAAGAAAATAATCGGGATGTATTGTAGAGAGCAAGGTTTGATATAAAATATATTGCCCTAAAGCACATTGAAACTCATGAACGGGAGAATGACCTAAAAAGCTTTTGATTTCAACGATAATATTAGTGTCTTCTTTTTGGGCAGCAAGCAACTTTTTTCCGGCTAAATCAGCAAATAAATTTAATCCTTCATATCTAATTGTATAAGGGTCGTGAGTAATTTCCCATCCATCCTTAATAAGAGCATTTTTGAATCCATCATGGTAAATATCCTTCGCTGGCATTTTTTTAAAATTATAGTGGGTGAGCCGTAGCCCACCCTAATCATTATACTACTATACCCCAACCTCCTCTAACTTAGGCATCTCACTTTCAGGAACAACCCGACCAAAATTCTCAAATCCTTCAATCTCATTGAAGTTGAGATAACGGTATAAATCCCCCTTAAATGGGTCAACTTTTTCCGCCACAATGCTCAGATATTCCTCAACTGTGGGAATCTTACCTAACAAGGCACAAACGGCCGCCAACTCCGCAGAACCGAGATACACTCGCGCACCTTTCCCCATACGATTATTGAAATTACGAGTTGAGGTAGAAAACACCGTCGCATTATCTTCTACCCGTGCTTGGTTCCCCATACAAAGAGAACATCCCGGCATTTCTGTCCGCGCACCTGCGGCCGCGAAAATACCATAAACTCCCTCTTCTCGTAACTGTTCTTCATCCATCCGGGTGGGAGGACAAACCCATAAAACCGACTTAATTCGTCCGGCTCCTTCTAAAATCTTCGCCGCAGCGCGATAATGACCAATATTGGTCATACAAGAGCCAATAAACACCTCGTCCACTTTATCCCCGGCACATTCACTCATTAACTTGACATTATCCGGGTCATTGGGAGCGGCAACAATGGGTTCTTTAATCTCATTTAAATTCACCTCAAGGGTGTCTACATATTCCGCGTCAGGGTCAGCAGACATTAGGCTAGGATTGGCTAACCATTGCTCCATTTTGGCGATACGACGTAAGAGGGTATGAGCATCTTGATAACCCCGTGCAATCATGTTTTTCATTAACACGATATTCGACCGCAAATATTCCGCTACGGTTTCTTCACTGAGTTTGATGGTACTGCCAGAACAAGAGCGTTCTGCGGTTGCGTCTGTGAGTTCAAAGGCCTGTTCTACCTTCAAATCGGGTAAACCTTCCATTTCCATGATGCGGCCGTTGAAAACGTTGATTTTGTTCTCTTTGCCGACGGTGAGTTTCCCTTGCTGCATGGCAACCCAAGGAATGGCGTTCACAATGTCGCGCAGGGTGACTCCGGGTTGTAATTCGCCCGTAAATTTAACTAACACGGATTCTGGCATATCTAAAGGCATCACCCCTAAAGCGGCGGCAAAGGCCACTAAACCGGAACCGGCAGGGAAGGAAATTCCGAGGGGAAAACGGGTGTGAGAGTCGCCCCCAGTGCCTACGGTGTCGGGGAGTAACATCCGGTTTAACCAGGAGTGGATGATGCCGTCTCCCGGACGTAGGGCTACCCCGCCCCGAGTGGAGAAGAAGTCGGGTAACTCTTTGTGGGTTTTGATGTCTACGGGTTTGGGGTAGGCGGCGGTGTGACAGAAGGTTTGCAGGGTTAAGTCGGCATTGAACCCTAAACAGGCTAACTCTTTTAATTCATCCCGGGTCATCGGGCCGGTGGTGTCTTGGGAACCGACGGTGGTCATGATGGGTTCACAGGAGGTTCCGGGTCGCACTCCTTCTAAACCGCAGGCTTTCCCGACCATTTTCTGGGCGAGGGTGAAGCCTTTGCCTGTGTCTTCTGGCAGGGAAGGACGGACAAAGAGGGGGGTAGGTTCTAGGCCCAAGGCTTGTCGGGCTTTATCGGTGAGGGCGCGGCCAATGAGGAGGGGAATCCGTCCTCCGGCGCGGACTTCATCAAGGATGGTTTCGGGTTTTAATTGGAAGGTGGAAATAGTGTCCCCGGTTTCGTTGGTGATTTTGCCTTCGTAGGGGTAAATGGTGATGACATCTCCTGTATTGAGTTGGGTGACATCACATTCAATGGGGAGTGCGCCGGAGTCTTCGGCGGTGTTGAAGAAGATGGGGGCGATTTTTCCTCCTAAGATATAGCCGCCGGCCCGTTTGTTGGGGACGAAGGGGATGTCATGGCCGATGTGCCAGAGGACGGAGTTGATGGCGGATTTACGGGAGGAACCGGTTCCGACGACATCGCCGACGTAGGCGACGGGATGGCCTTTGGCTTTGAGTTGGGCAATGGTTTCTAGACCATCGGGCATTTTTGACTCCAGCATGGCGAGGGCGTGGAGGGGAATGTCTGGCCGGGTGGTGGCGTGGGGGGCGGGGGAAAGGTCGTCGGTGTTGGTTTCGCCGGGGACTTTAAAGACGGTGACGGTGATGGTTTCGGGGACTTTGGGTTTATTGAGGAACCAGTCTCCCTCAGCCCAGGCGTCTACGACTTGTTTGGCGTGGGGGTTGATGTCGGAGAGTGCTAAAACCTCGTTGAAGGCATCAAAGACTAAAAGGGTTTTGCTGAGGGTGTTGGCGGCTTCGGCGGCAAGGCTGCTGTCTCTGGATTTGAGCAGGTCTACTAGGGATTGCACATTATAGCCGCCTATCATGGTTCCGAGGAGGTCTACTGCGCCTTGGTGGGAGATGAGGGGACATTCAATTTCTCCTTTAGCAATGGCGGTGAGGAAGCCTGCTTTAACGTAGGCGGCTTCATCGACTCCGGGGGGTACGCGGTCTCGCAGAAGCATCAAGAGTTCTTCTTTTTCGGCTTCGGGTGGGTTTTTGAGGAGTTCACAGAGTTGGGCGGTTTGTTGGGCGTTGAGGGGGAGGGGGGGAATGCCGAGTTGGGCGCGTTCTGCGGCGTGTTGGCGGTATTCTTGGAGCATTGATTCTTATATTCTCCTCTAGTGTGTTCTATTTGCTATTTTATTGTAAGGGGTGGGCTAGGGGAGTTACTGGGGAACGGTCTTAGTTTTTTAAGGATTAGCTAATATGGAATGATAATCCGTTGCATCTCAATTCGCCGTAGTTCAGGGTTGAGGATAAGGATGGGGGCTTAAGTGATTTTTCGAGGGTGTATTTGGGGTTAGATTCCCGTCAAGAATGGCTCAAAATGTAGCCAAGACGTTTGGACTTTTGGACGGGGATTTATGGGTGAGGAAAAGGGTAAAAGCAAGGATCTGAGATGTTGGGAAGGTGCGATCGCCAATTAAGTCTGCGGGTGATCGGTGGCGGGTGTCCTTGAAGTCTCACCTCTGGAATGGGAGGGGGCGATCGCATAATTTGCCCTAGAAACCATCCTCAAAACAAGCTAGACTAATTCATCTCCTATTGTCACTCCATACAGGACTCAAAACATGGCAATTCTGGCAGGATACACCGACTTTGTGGCACTTCACAAAAGCTTAAACTCCCAAGTCTACCGCGCAGTACGACACAATGATCAACAAGCGGTTATCTTAAAATTTCTCAGTCAAGACTATCCCACCCCAGAACAAATCTGTCGCTACAAACAGGAATACCATCTCACCCATCAACTGGATTCTCCCCACATCATTAAAGCTTACGACCTCACACCTTGGCAAAATAGTTATGTAATTACATTTGAAGATTTCGGCGGCATTTCCTTAAGAGAATGGCTTAACAATCGCCCCCCCTTAAGCCTACTAGAATTTTTCCCCTTAGCCCTTGCCATTACCAACAGTCTCGACGCTATCCACAGTCAACAGATTATTCACAAAGATATTAATCCTAGCAACATTGTCTATAATCCCGAAACCCAAGTTTTAAAAATTATTGACTTTGGCATTGCTACCCAACTCAACCGAGAAAATCCTACCCTAAAAAATCCCCGCATTCTCGAAGGAACACTAGCCTATATTTCCCCCGAACAAACCGGACGAATGAACCGAGAGTTAGATTATCGCAGTGATTTTTATTCTCTCGGGATTACCTTTTATGAAATGCTCACCGGAAGCGTTCCCTTTCGGACTCAAGACCCCCTAGAATTAGTTTATAGCCACATTGCCCAATCTCCTCCTCCCCTTGCTCTCCCTCATCCCCTACCAGATATTATTGCCAAGTTAATGGCAAAAAATGCCGAAGATCGTTATCAAAGTAGTTATGGATTAAAGGTCGATTTAGAAACCTGTTATCAACAACTGAGAACCATTCAAACTTTAACCCCTTTTCCTTTAGCCCAACAAGATATTTCAGACCGTTTCCAAATTCCGCAAAAACTCTATGGGAGAGAACAAGAAATCCAGACTCTTGTAAAAGCCTTTGAACAAGTTACCCAGTCCTCTGAGGTAGAAAACAACACCACCCTAATGTTAGTCGCAGGTTATTCAGGCATTGGCAAATCATCCCTCGTCCAAGAGTTATTTAAACCCATTACAGCCCATCGTGGTTATTTTATTAACGGAAAATTTGATCAATTTCAACGGAATATTCCTTACTCAGCTATTGTAGAAGCTTTTCGGGATTTAATTGGGCAACTTTTAGCGGAAAGTGAAGATCAATTAAAAGAGTGGCAAGAGAAAATAATGGCGGCTGTTGGCAATAATGGTCAAATGATTGTTGAGGTCATTCCTGAACTAGAACTGATCATCGGACAACAGCCAGAATTACCAAGCATGAGTCCGGCAGAGCGTCAAAATCGTTTTAATTTGGTGTTTCTTAAATTTATTCAAACTTTTACACAATCAGAACATCCATTAGTTCTATTTTTAGATGATTTGCAATGGGCAGATCGGGCATCTTTGCGCTTGATGATTTTATTAATGGACGGCATTCAATCAGGGTTGTTTTTAATCGGTGCTTATCGAGATAACGAGGTTTTTGCAGGACATCCCTTAGTAACAACTCTAGCCAACATTCGAGAAGGAAAAGCTAAAGTTGAACAGATTACCTTAAGTCCTTTAGGCGAAGGGCAGATCATGGAATTAATAGAGGACAGTTTAAACTGTTCTGCTAGTCTAGTCCAGCCCTTAGCTCAACTGCTGTTACAAAAAACAGAAGGAAATGCGTTTTTTGTCAAAGAGTTTTTGACCTCCTTAGTAGCAGAAAATTTAGTTTATTTTGATAGAAAAACTAGAACGTGGTCTTGGAATTTAAAATCAATACAAGCTCGTGATATTACCAGCAATGTAGTAGAGTTAATGACTCAGAAGATTAAAAAGTTGAGAACTAATACTCAAAATTTATTGCAAATTGCGGCTTGTATTGGCAATCAATTTGATTTAAAAATTCTAGCCTGTACTCATCAAAGTTCTTTAGCTGAGACAGCAATATATCTCAAAGATGCCATTCAGTTAGGCTTAATTATTTCTTTGGAAAATAGCGAAAAATTAGAACGAGTGCTAGAACTAATTTCTGAGGATAATTCTGAGCATTTTTCATTACCTGAATATAAATTCGTTCATGACAGAGTACAACAAGCTGCCTATTCTTTATTGTCGGAAACAACTCGGCAAGAAGTTCATCAACGGATTGGTCAGGTGTTAATGGAAGAAACATCAGAATCCGAGGGAGATGATAAAATTTTTGATATTGTCAATCAATTGAACTTAGCGATTAATTTAATTGAAGGACAAAAGGAAAAATATCAACTGGCTGAGTTGAACTTAAAAGCCGCGCAGAAAGCCAAGATATCCAATGCTTATACAGCTAGTGCTGATTATGTGCAAGTGGCTCTAGCACTATTGGGAGAGCAAGGTTGGCACAACTATTATGATAGGCAAATCGAAGCTTATACTTTAGGGATAGAAACAGCCTACTTAAGGGGAGAGTTTGACCTAATGAATGGGCTGATTGACACAGCAATAAATCAAGCAAAAACCCTATTAGATAAACTGCGGATTGTTGAAATCCAGATTCTTGCACTCATTGCCCAAATTAAATTAACAGAAGCCATTGAGGTAGGCATAGAGATTTTAAAAGAACTTAAGATTTACTTTCCGAATAATCCCAATAAACGCCATATTCTATGGGGATTTTTAAAAACGAAACGGCTGCTCCTAGGAAAAAAAGTTGAGAATTTAGCCAATTTACCACCGATGACTGATCCCTATCAACTGGCAACGATGAAAATATTAGTCGCTCTGATTGCCTCTGCCTATCGTTCGGGATCTTTGTTGATGCCTTTAATTATTTTTGAACAGATTAATCTATCTGTGCGCTATGGAAATAGCTTAGAGTCTATTGTCGTCTATGCTAATTATGGTCTATTTCTTTGCGGATTTGTTGAACAATTTGATCTGGGCTATCAATTTAGTGAATTGGCGTTAAAGTTGCTTGAAAAATATCAGGCTAATATCATGAAAGCTAAGGTCTATTTTTTGACTAATTTTTTTATAAGACATTGGAAAATTAGCTTAAAAGAGATAATTCCTTGGGGGATAGAAGGTTATCAAAGCGGTCTAGAAACAGGGGATTTTGAATATGGTTCTTATTCTACTTATGTAGATTGGGGTCATAGCTATTTAGTGGGTCAAAATTTAGAAGAAATTAATATTAAGCTAACACATTATGTTGAGATTACCCAAACGTTTAATCAGGAGTCTATGCTGTTTAATGCAAAAATCTATCGTCAAGCCGTGCTAGATTTATTACAAGATAATCCTAAATTTCACTTTCTAGAAGGCTCGTCTTTTAGTATAAAAGCAGAACTCAATGATTTGCTGGACAAGCGAGAGTTTTATGCTATTTTTTGCATTTATTTCAACCTCCTCTTCATTCATTTTCTGCTAGGTGATTACACACAAGCTAATCAAAATGGAGAACTGGCAAAATACTATGCTCAAGGGGCGATTGGCTGTGTTAAGTTGGTTTACTTTTGTTTTTATCACACTTTAACTAGACTAGCGTTATTAAAACAGGGTTGTTCTCCGGGGCAACGTCAAATTTTCTTCAAGGAGATTCGTCAAAGTCTTAAAAAGTTAAAAAAATGGGCTAAAAATGCGCCAGATAATCACCAACATAGATATTGGTTAGTGCGGGCTGAGTTATGTAATATCAATCACCAAGATAGTCAAGCCATAGAATGGTATGACCAAGCTATTGCTTGGGCGAAGGAAAAGGACTATCCCCATGAATTGGCGATCGCCTACGAACTCGCCGGAGAGTTCTATTTAGCCCGTAGTAAGGAGTTAACGGCGATCGCCTATCTCAAAGAAGCCTACTATTACTATCAACTCTGGGGCGCTCGTCTAAAAGTGGTTCAGATGGAACAAAAATATCCCCGTTTTTTAGGCAATCAAGCCCAATCTTCTTATCCCCTCACCACTCACCTGACAACCAATAGTTTAGGACAAACCTTAGATATTAAAACCTTTGTTAAAGCATCAGAAACCATTGCCCGTGAACTTCTATTAGATGAACTACTTTCTCAGTTAATGCGGCTTTTGATTGAAAACGCAGGCGCACAAAAAGGATATTTGATTTTAGAAGATCGTGGTAAACTCTTAATAGAAGCCGAAGGAACAACCGAGCATAAAAATATCGTACTATTTCGCTCAACTCCCATCAAAGAAAGTAAAAAACTTGCTGAATCCATTATTTACTATGTCGCACGAACTCAAGAAAGTATCGTGTTAAATAATGCCATGCAGGAGGAACGCTTTAACCAAGATCCCTATATCAAAGCCCAGCAGCCTCAGTCTATCTTATGTAGTCCCTTAGTCAATCAAGGAAAATTAGTCGGTGTGATTTATCTGGAAAACAACTTAGCCATCGGGGCATTTACCCCAGAGCGCATTGTCTTAATTAACCTGCTTTCCACCCAAGCCGCCATCTCCCTAGAAAAAGCTCGTTTATACCAAGAACAAGCCCAACTCAATCAAGCCTTAGAACGCTTTGTTCCTAGCCAATTTTTAGACCTGCTCAACAAACAGAGTATTACAGATATTCAACTAGGGGATCAAGTAGAACGGAAAATGACCGTATTATTTGCCGATATCCGTCACTTCACCCGCCTTTCCGAACAAATGAATCCTGCGGAAAATTTTGCCTTTATTAATCAATATCTCGCTTGTATGGAACCCCTCATTCAAGCCAATCATGGATTTATTGATAAGTACATTGGAGATGCGATTATGGCACTATTTCCCCAACAGCCAGATGATGCCGTGCGGGGAGCATTGGGGATGTTGCGCGCCTTAGCCGACTATAATCAAACCTATCCCCAGTCCTCCCCCTTAGAGATTGGTATTGGGTTACATACAGGGTCTTTAATGTTGGGAACAGTGGGCAGTCCAAGACGAATGGATGGTACAGTCATTGGGGATGCGGTCAATCTATCCGCTCGGGTAGAAACCTTAACCAAAACCTACGGGGTGTCTTTACTCATTACCCATCAAACCCTAGCACAATTAGATGATCCCTTAGCCTATGATGTCCGCTTCATAGAACAAGTGAAAGTGAAAGGAAAAAGTATCGCCGTGGGCTTGTTTGAGGTGTTTTCAGCCGATGGGCGGGAGTTGTACGAGGCGAAAAAAGCCACAAAAGAATGGTTTGAGCAGGGGGTGTTACTGTTCTATCAAGGGCTAATGGAGGAGGCTTCTGGGCTGTTTAAGCGGTGTCTGAGAGAACATTCGGGAGATAGACCCGCCCAGTATTACCTTAAACGGTGCGATCGCCTTTTCCCCAAAAACTGAGAAGCCCCACACCCGACCAACCCCCTCCAAGCCCATCACACTTATAGTTATGTTGAGAATTTCTACACACTTCTTAACAATGTCGCTAAGGAAGCCGGAAACAGTTTAATCTAAAAGCTGACCAAAACTGATAAAGATTCCTTTAATCAGCAGACTATAGGCTATCAACCCTGAACCTATCCCCCGAATACAACTCGGAGGATAACGAAGTACCAATAGCCTGTAGACTGTAACAAACTTGGATAGGAGATAGTTGAGCTAACCATGAGTATTACGGCAAGTGGTGGAAGTTCAGTTGCGCGTCCTCAACTGTATCAAACCGTTCCCACCTCTACGATCGCCCAAGCGGAACAACAAGACCGCTTCCCCGACGGTCGAGAGCTAGGCGAATTAAAATCTTTTTTTGAATCCGGCAATAAACGCATAGAGATTGCCCAAATCATCACCAAAAATGCGGATCTGATTGTCTCCAGAGCCGCCAACCGGATCTTTACCGGGGGTTCGCCTATGGCATTCCTAGAAAAACCCCCCGTCGAAGAAAAACCCGAAACCGTCGCCGCCAGTGCCATTGGCGCAGGCTTAGACGTGAAAAAAGGGATGACCCTAGGCACCGTAACCTACGTTGAAAGCGGGGGTGGAGGAATCCTCGATGGAATCCGTTCCATCTTCCTCAGCACAGGCAATAAAGTAGCCGTCCCCGCCGGATTCCGTCCCATTAACATTGCTCGTTACGGCCCGAGCAATATGCAGAAATCCCTGCGGGACTTATCTTGGATGTTGCGCTACGTCACCTACGCCATTGTGGCCGGGGACCCCAACATCCTCACCGTCAACGTGCGCGGTCTGCGGGAAGTCATCGAGAACGCCTGTTCCAGTGCAGCCACCCTCGTGGCATTACAGGAAATGAAAGTCTCAGCGCGGAAGTATTTCCAAGCCGACGAAGAAGCCCAAAGTATCGTCACCGATTACTTTGATGTCCTCGTCACCGAATTCCAAGCGCCCAGTCCCTCCGACAAACTCCGTCAACGGCCCTCTGACGACCAGCAAGGTCTGCAACTGCCCCAAAGCTACTTCAACGCCGCCGAAAGACGACAAAAATTTGTCATGAAGCCCGGACTCTCTGCCCTAGAGAAACAGTCCGTAGTCAAAGCTGCCTATCGGCAAATTTTTGAACGGGACATCACCCGCGCTTATAGCCAATCCATCTCCTACTTAGAGTCTCAAGTCAAAAACGGCGACATCTCCATGAAAGAGTTTGTCCGCCGTTTAGCCAAATCCCCCCTCTATCGCAAACAGTTCTTTGAACCCTTCATCAACAGCCGCGCCCTAGAATTGGCATTCCGCCATATCTTAGGTCGTGGGCCGTCCTCCAGAGAAGAAGTACAAAGCTACTTTGCCATCGTCTCTCAAGGTGGACTCTCCGCCTTAGTCGATGCACTGGTAGACTCTCAGGAATATTCGGATTACTTCGGCGAAGAAACCGTTCCCTATTTGCGCGGTTTGGGTCAAGAAGCCCAAGAATGTCGTAACTGGGGGATGCAGCAAGACCTGTTTAACTACAGCGCGCCCTTCCGCAAAGTTCCTCAGTTTATTACCACCTTTGCCCAATACAATCGACCCTTACCAGATCAGCACGTTTACGGTGCAGGCAACGACCCCTTAGAAATCCAGTTTGGGGCCATCTTCCCCAAAGAAACCCGGAATCCGAACACTCGTCCGGCACCCTTTGGCAAAGATACCCGCCGCATCCTCATCCACCAAGGACCGGCCACCAACAACCAAACCGGAAACCCTCGCGCCCGTGGAGAGTTCCCCGGCACATTGGGTCCCAAAGTGTTCCGCCTAGACCAACTCCCCGGCAGCAGCAACGGAGCCAGCGTCAAGTATTCCGAAAGCTCCACCCAAAAACTAATCGCCGCCGCTTATCGTCAAGTGTTCGGGCGAGATGTTTACGATGGACAGCGCCAGAAAGTAGCGGAAATCAAGCTGGAGAATGGCGACATTACAGTACGGGAGTTCGTCAAGATTTTGGCGAAATCCGATGTATTCCGTAACTTGTATTGGTCTTCTCTCTACGTGTGTAAAGCGGTGGAATACATTCACCGTCGTTTACTCGGTCGTCCCACCTACGGCCGTCAGGAAATCAACAGCTACTTTGACTTATGCGCCAAAAAAGGCTTCTATGCCCTAATTGATGCCCTAGTCGATAGCGCCGAGTATACCGAAGCCTTTGGCGAGGATACCGTTCCCTTTGAGCGTTATTTAACCCCCGCCGGGATGCAGTTACGGATGGCTCGTCCCGGTGCGTTGCGTCCTGATTATGCCACCAAAGTAACGGTTGAAACGACCCCTCGCTTTGTGGAGTTAGGGCAGGTTACGGAAACTCGTACCAACCCGGATATTAATACCCGTGTCGGTCAAGGGGTATCCGTTCAACGTCAACAAACCAAGCTCTTCAAGCTGACCGATCGCAGTGATAAGGTAGCCGTGAAAAACCTGATCGCGGCCGCTTATCGCCAAATCTTTGAGCGGGATTTAGCCCCCTATGTGATTCAAACCCAGTTCACGGGCTTAGAAAGTAAACTCAGCAATGGTGAGATCACCGTGAAAGAGTTTATCGAAGGGTTAGGCTGTTCTGAGTTGTATATCAAAGAGTTCTACACCCCCTATCCCAACACTAAGGTGATTGAGTTAGGGACGAAACACTTCCTCGGTCGTGCGCCCTTAAATCAGAAGGAGATTCAAACCTATAATCAAATTCTGGCCAGTTCCGGGATTCGGGCGTTTATTGGCGCAATGGTCAACGGGATGGAGTATCTCCAACTGTTTGGGGAGGATGTCGTTCCCTACCGTCGTTTCCCGACCTTACCTGCGGCCAACTTCCCGAATACAGAGAAGTTGTACAACAAGTTAACAAAGCAAGATAACGAGTTAGTGGTTCCGAGTTTTGAACCCGTTGTGCGTCGTTAATTTAGTCTCTAATTTTTAACCTCAAAGAGCATCTATCTAGGGTATAGATGCTCTTTTTTTGTCTGATAGGAAATGGTATCCTTTGCTACTAAATTCCAGTATTGTGCTATATTTTCTAAGGGCTACTGTTCAAATCATTGATTTTTTGTGATATTGATCACACTACTTAATCCGTATTTCTGCCTTAAGGCAGTTTCCTAAAACAATATTTGTGTTGTAAATTGACGGGATTTAAGAATAAATTCAAGATTTGGTCTTTAACAGGTTTTTGACCCGAGATTAACTATCCGTAAATACACGGATAGTTAATTTCAGTATTTCCACGGGTAAAAGTTCCCTAGTTTTCCCGATGTCTCTACACAATTTATTTATGTACATTGGGGATAGACATGGACGTACTCACGGAGAAATTTTATGTTTAGCCCCCAACCACTTTGGCAAAACGCCCCATTCTCCCATTCGCCACAACATGATACGTCATTGAAAGATAGCTTGAAAGAGCGAAAGTCTATTCAAGAGTCTAATTCTGGCGTTCCCACTTCTCATCAGAACAACGCTCACAAATCTAATTTCTCCACCAAGAAAGTGAATATTCGTGAAATTCTCGCGGCGAAAAAGTTGTTAGAAGAGCAAGAGACAAAATATCAGAAACTCTTGTTGGCAATGCCCGACTCCTTAATCCACTTTAATAGAGAGGGTGTTTGTTTAGAATATTTCCCTTCAGAACAAAACGTTGCAGCATCTTCTAATGGGGATTTAGTGGGTCAAACAGTTGAGGAAATTTGGTCTGTAGATTTGGCGGCATTAACTCGCTATTTTATCACCCAAGCATTAGAAACTCAGCAAGTGCAACATAGTGAGTATGTATTGCCGGATCAGGAGGTTTGGCGATATTATGAGGCGCGTTATGTTCCCTGTGGGACTCAAGAGGTGATTGTTATTATTCGGGATATTTCGGATCGCAAACAAATTGAGGCTGAGTTGAGGTTATCTCAGGCTAGAGAACGGGAAAAGGCGAGTCAATTACAAAATGCCTTAGCGGAGTTACAGAAGACTCAGGCGCAGTTGATTCAGGTGGAAAAAATGTCGGCTTTGGGGGGGATGGTGGCGGGGATTGCCCATGAAATTAATAATCCGGTGTGTTTTATTCATGGCAATTTATCCTATGCGATGGAGTATATTGAGCATCTGTTTCAGTTAATGGATCTGTATAAAGCGAAGGGGTTGGATCAAGATCCAGATGTGCAAAGTTATTGTGCAGAGATTGAGTTTAATTTTTTGCGGGAGGATTTACCAAAACTATTGTCGAGTATGCAAATGGGGACAGAACGAATTACGGAGATTGTCAAGTCGTTGCGGAATTTTTCCCGTTTGGATCAGTCGGAGAAGAAACGGGTTGATATTCATGAGGGGTTGGATGGGACTCTGTTGATTTTAAACCATCGCCTAAAATCGAACTACAATCAAGGGACAATTCAGGTCATTAAGAATTATAGCAATCTACCCCATATTGAATGTTATGCCGGGTTGTTAAATCAAGTGTTCATGAATTTGATCGCGAATGCAATTGATGCCTTGGATGAGTCTGGGGTGGGGGAAAGTTTCGCGGTGTTAGATCCGGAGATTGTTCGACCGACAATCTGGATCTTTACCGAGGATTTAATGGATCGGGTACAGATTCGGATTATTGATAATGGGGGCGGTATTGATGAACAGACTCAACAGCATTTATTTAACCCGTTTTTTACGACAAAACCACCGGGTAAGGGAACGGGTTTGGGGCTTTCGATTGCTTATTCTATTGTGGTAGAAAAACATCAAGGGGCTTTGTTCTGTCGGTCTAAACCGGGTCATGGTACGGAGTTTGTGGTGGAAATTCCCAAGGTATTTCCTTCCTGTCCTTTAGATGTGATATCCAGTGTCAATTCTTGAGGGTTATCGGGTCTTTAAGAAAGTGGTCTGAGAAGTTCAGGATTGGGTAAATTCTCTAGCATTAATTACGGATTAGGTTAAGTGTAAATTAAATCTGAACTTTTGCTTAGGGAAAGGAACGATTTTTGTTTGTTATAACAAAATAAAGTTAGCTGTTATGATTCGTTAAGAGGATAGTTTTATGTTTTCCCTACAACGCATTGAGCAAGCAATTTTACGGGGGGAGTTTGTTCCTTATTATCAGCCACAAGTTAATATTTTGCAACAAAAGATTGTAGGGGTAGAAGCGTTAGTTCGTTGGCAACATCCGGATTTAGGGTTACTGGCTCCCTTGTTTTTTCTGCCGTTTGCGGAAACAACTGGGATCATTGCTGAGATTGATACGTTGGTGCTGAAAAAGGCTTGTCAGGATATTCAGGAGTTACATCGGCTAGGATTTGGGCTGAGTGTGGCGGTTAATCTTTCGGCAAGTCATTTTAATCATAAGTATTTGCCTCGGATGATTGCTGAGGTGTTGGAGGAGACGGGCATTGATCCGTGTTTTTTGGTGTTGGAGTTGACGGAAGGGGTGATAATTCATGATGTGCAACAGGCGGTTCAGGTGATGCGGGAGGTGCAGGAGTTGGGGGTTAAGATTTATTTGGATGATTTTGGGCGGGGTTATTCTAATTTGTTTTGGTTGTTACATTTCCCGTTTAATGGGGTGAAGGTGGATCGTTGTTTTATTCAAAGTTTGACGATGGATGCGAAGAATTATGAGGTGTTGCTGTCGATTTTGGATTTAAGCCGTCGTCTCAATTTGGAGGTGATTCTGGAGGGGGTGGAGACGGAAGAGCAGCTCCAATTTTGTCAAAAACAGGGGTATGGGGTGGCTCAGGGGTATTTGTTTAGCTATCCGTTAACGATTATTGGCTTAGAGAAAAGGCTGTGGTTGGGGCGTTTGCAGGAAGGGCTTTTGGTGGCTTGAATGGACTAGGAGAAAACCCCCAGGTCAGTGGAGACAAAATTAACTGGCCGGGGGTTTATAGGTTTCTTGTGATGATTTTGTGAACATAGGTCATCTGGTGAACTACTCGACCCACAAGGGGATAGGGAATTCTCGGCAATCTTGTTAAAATGGGTGGGGTTGAATGTGAGTTGAAGGAGTTTAAGGTTTGATGCTGACGGATGTGCCTTGGGTGTCGGCTTTGGTGGGGGGGGGTTTGATTGGGTTGAGTGCGACGCTGTTGTTGGGGTTTAATGGGCGGATTGCGGGGATTAGTGGGATGGTGAATGGGGTGCTGACGGGGGCGGCACGGGAGCGGTGGCGGTGGTTGTTTTTGTTGGGGATGGTGGTGGGGGGGGCGTTGTATGAGTATGGTTGGGCGATTGAAGGGACTCCTCGGGGGGAGTTTGCGCCCTGGCTGATGATGGTGGGGGGCTTTTTGGTGGGGTTTGGGACTCGTTTGGGCAATGGTTGCACGAGTGGGCATGGGGTTTGTGGTTTGGGGCGGTTGTCGGTGCGATCGCTGGTGGCGGTGTTAGTATTTATGGCGACGGCGATCGCAACGGTTGGGATTATGCGTCATGGATTGGGATTATGAAAGAGAATCTACAGAATGTCATTGTTGTTCTATCGGGGATTTTGTTTGGTTTTGGGCTGGGGTTATCCCAAATGGTTGACCGCGATCGCGTTTTAGGCTTTTTAGACTTTTTGGGGGACTGGGACCCTACCCTAGTCTTTGTTTTGGGCGGTGCAGTGGGCGTAACCCTCATTACCTTTCGCTTTATTTTGCCTCGTCCTCATCCCCTATTAACAGAACGCTTTGAACTCCCCACGCGGCGCGATATTGACGGGCGCTTGCTGGTTGGGGCAGCGATTTTTGGCATAGGTTGGGGCATTGCCGGGTATTGTCCCGGCCCCGGTATTGTGGCGCTAGTGTTGGGGATTCCCAATCCGGTGATCTTTCTGGGGGCTTTGATTGGGGGTTCTCTGGCCTGTCGTTGGTATTTGAAACAGGGCAACCCTTAATGACCACCCCATCCCATCCCGTCGCCCATACCCCCTCCCCCAACCGTCCCCAACAGTGGCACGATTTAAAAGCCCATCTGGTTAAAGTGGCCAAACGCACGGCAGACTTTGCCACCCTTTTGGGCGCTCCCACGGTCGGGCATTATTTAGGATTGTGGCATGATTTAGGCAAATATAACCCCGACTTTCAAGCCTATTTGCAAGGATGCCATCGGGGAGATAAACCCAAGTCAGTTCCCCATGCAATTCATGGGGCAAAGTTAGCCGCCCAACAGTTTGCACCCCTCGCCCCCCTGATTTATGGGCATCATGGCGGCCTACCGGCTTTGTCTTCACTTAACGTTAAACTCCAAGGGTGCAATCCTGAGCGCACCGCGACGGATTATCAAGAGGTGTTAAAACGGGCAGAAGCGGCAGGGATTGACCTAACCGCCCCTCCGACTCTCGCTCAAGAGATGGCCGCCCATCAACGGGATCCCTTGCGGGCTGAATTGTTCCTGCGCTTGCTCTTTTCCTGCTTGATTGATGGGGATCATCTGGACACCGAAGGACATTTTAACCCAGAACAGACGGCACAACGGGAAATTCCCCTCACCCTGCCCCAACTCCAAGCCCAGTTAGCCCGTGAACAGGCGGCCTTGCTGGAAAAAGTGCCAGATACTCCAGTGAATCAAGTCCGGCGGGAGGTTTATGAGTATTGTTGCGCTCAGGCCTCACAAAAACCGGGAGTTTTTCGGCTCTGTGTGCCGACGGGAGGGGGAAAAACCCGTAGTGGTTTGGCCTTTGCCTTAAATCATGCTTGCGGTCAGGGTCAGCGTCGGGTGATTTTTGCGGTACCCTACACCAGCATTATTGAACAGACAGTCCAAGTCTATCGGAAGATTTTCGCCCCCTTGGGAGAAATGGCGGTTTTAGAGCATCACAGCGCGATTTCCCCGGAAGGATTAAAGGAGACTTGGCGGGATGACGATGCCCGTTGGGGCTATGCTCAAGCTCGTCTGGTGGCGCAAAATTGGGATGCCCCTTTAATTGTCACGACAACGGTTCAGTTGTTTAATAGTCTGTTTGCTCATCGCCCCATGCCCTGTCGGAAACTGCATAATCTGGTGAACAGTGTGATTGTTTTGGATGAGGTGCAAACCTTGCCCATTCCTCTCTTAGAGCCGATTTTGGACGTGTTGGGGCAATTGGTGAAGTATTACGGGGTGACGCTGGTTCTCTGTACGGCCACTCAGCCCGCCTTTGAGGGGACTAACCCCTATTTACGAGGATTCGACCAAATCACGGATATCGTGCCGCCTGCTGAGGCTCAGAGGCACTTCCAGCGCTTAAAACGGGTGAGCTATATCCGACCGTCGGGGGCTTGGTCTTGGTCGGATTTAATGGCAGATTTACAAGCACGGTCGGCGGAACAGGCTTTAATCATTGTTAATACGCGCAAGGATGCGTTGGGGGTGTTGGCAGCCCTACAAGGGGCGGAGTTCCCCCGTGAGGGGGTGTTTCATCTCTCGACGTTGCTCTGTGGCACTCATCGTCGGCGGGTGCTGGAGGCGGTGAAAGGACGTTTGAAGGAGAGGTTGCCCTGTTGGGTGGTGTCTACTCAGGTGGTGGAGGCGGGGGTGGATTTGGATTTTCCGGTGGTGTATCGGGCGATCGCACCCTTAGACCGTATTGTACAAGCGGCCGGGCGGTGTAATCGAGAAGGAAAGCGCGCTCAAGGTCAGGTGATCTTGTTTGAACCCCAAGAGGGGGGCAGTCCTCGGGGACTCTATCAAACGGCCTACGCTGTAGCGAAAAACTACCTCAGTCCGGGGGAAATGGATGCCCTCCATACCCCAGACCTCTTTCTGCGCTATTTCCAAGAACTCTATCAACAGGTGGATTTCTCCAGGGGCCAAGAGATTCAAGGGGAACGGAAAAAGCTCAATTATCCAGAGGTGGCCAAGTTTTCCCTGATTGAAGATGAGACAATCCCGGTGGTAGTCAATTATGGCGAAAGTGGGCAAATTCTCGCTCAGATTCGTTCTCAGGGTCGGGTGGGGCGAGAAACTCGCCGTCGTTTACAAGCTTATTTAGTCAATCTATTCCCTTGGCAGTTCAATCAAAACCCAGAGAATCGCCAAGAAGTGGTTCCCGGTCTGTGGGAATGGACAGGGGGCTATGATGAGTTAGTGGGGATTCAATGGCAAGGTGAACCCATCCAGCGTGATCCCTTTGATTTGATTATTTAGCGCTTGCCCCCAATTCTCAATCAGGAGAATGAATCATGGCCTACATTAACCCTTCAAGAAATACCTAATCTGTTTGCCGAAACACCAGAGATTGAACCTAGTGATTTTTTGCGAACATCACTGCAAGAAAACGTATCACTTCTCTAAAATATTGGGGATATTAGTGCAATTTGTGACCTAAAACCTGACCGTTGAGCCAAAGTTCCGAAATGCCGCCCCCTTGAGTTGTGGTTGAAATCCTAGGGATGGCGGTTCAAGGGCAATCCCCCTAGTCCACTCTCCCCCCTCTCCAGGAAGAGGCAGAAAGAGGAAAGCGCCTTTTTCTCCTTTCCTTGTCCCATTCGTTAAGGATTAGCACTGTGAGCAATTCCCCCCCCTTAGCCCTAAAAGTCTACGGCGACTTTGCCTGCTTTACCCGACCGGAATTTAAAGTAGAGCGCATTAGTTACGACGTGATCACCCCCAGCGCAGCACGGGGGATTCTCGAAGCCATTTTCTGGAAACCGGAAATGAGCTATCGCATCGAAAAAATCCATGTCCTCAACCCCATTCAACACTTCTCCATCTGGCGTAATGAAGTGAATAACTGCCAGAGTGAAAGTAGTGCCAAGAGTTGGGCGAAAACAGGAGTCGGGGGGTATTTTGCCGATGGCGATCGCGCTCAACGCCATACCCTCGGCCTGCGCAATGTCGCCTACCTCATCGAAGCCCAGATTAACCTTAAACCCCATGCCACCGCCAATATTGCCAAATACCGCGACCAATTCCGTCGTCGAGTGCAGCGCGGTCAATGCCACCATCAGCCCTACTTCGGCACCCGGGAATTTAGCGCCTTCTTTGAACCCCCCACCGGGCAAGAACAAGCCATTGACCGCACCGACGAACTCGGCCTAATGCTCTATGACCTTGAATTTCAACCCGCCCCCAAAGGCTTCATTCAATACCGCCAACAAGATGCCCAAGGTCGTCGCATCATCTCCGGGAATGCCCGCCCCCGCTTCTTTGCCGCCCGTCTTGAACAAGGCATCCTCACCATCCCCCCTCAACCCCTTTAAATTATGCTCCTTAAAGCCCTCGCTGACTATGCCCAGCGCATCAACCCCACCCCCGCCATGTATGGCCCCTCTCCAGTCCGTTGGGTGATTAGTCTCACCCTCGATGGTCAACTCCGGGGTGATCTACTCACCCCCCTCGGGGATAAAAAAAACAAACGGGGAGAGCCGAAAATCCTGCCCCATATTAATCGCAGTTCCGGCATTAGTCCCAAACTCCTCGCCGATACGGGGGAATATGTTCTCGGCATCCCCAAACCCAAATCAAAACCGAACCGCATTGCCGACTGTCATCAACAATTTAAAGACCTCGCCCGTCACTGTGCCGAAGTGACCCAAGAGCCTATAGTCAAGGCCATTGTTCAGTTTCTGGACCAGTGGGAGCCAGACCGCAATCGCCACCTTCTCCCCCCCGACTTCGACCCCAGCATGGTCATCACCTTTCAAGTCATGACCCCCAGCGGCCCCGTTATCCCCGCCGAAGACAAAGCCCAATTAACCAGCATCCAACAATTTTGGGCCAACTATACCGGGGGAACAGACAAAGGGGAAAATCTCGGCTGGTGTTTAGTCTCCGGCAACTATGGCCCTGTTGAGCAACGGCTCCCCTTCACCATTAAAGGGGTTCCCGGCGGTCAAGCATCCGGCACCGCCTTAGTTTCCGCCAACTCCAAAGCCTTTGAATCCTACGGCCTCGCCAACTCCCTCACCTCCCCCATTTCCCGCGATGCAGGGGAAGCTTTCGCCAAAGCCCTCAATCACCTGCTCAAAGAACGAGATTCCCACCTCCGCATCAGCGATAAAGCCGTTTATGCCTGGTGGACCAAAGAAGCCACAGGATTTGATCTCTTTAGCTTCTTAGATAAACCCAGTGATGAACAAGCCCAAGCCCAAGTCAAAGACCTCATCGCTGGGCTAAAAAAACAGCCCAATGTCACCGCCTTAGAGCAACTGGAACAAGACCGCTTTTATGCCGTAGCCCTGACAGCCAACAATGCCCGCACCGTCGTCCGGAGTTGGCTCAATATCACCCTGGCCGAAGTACGGCAAAACCTCGGCCAGTGGTTTCGGGCGCAACAGGTGGTGAGTCCTACCGGGGAAGATCCCAAACTCTTTGGCCTCTATGCCTTAGCCGCCTGTGCCTATCGGGATGTGAGCAAGGAAATGTTGCCCCGAATGCCCACCGCCTTGTTTTTCGCCGCCTTGCAGGGAAAACCCCTGCCTGATGACCTCCTAGCCAGCGTTGTGCGCCGAATTCGGGTCGATAGTGACAACAAAATGACCCATCCCCGCGCCGCGTTAATCAAGCTTTACCTTACGTTTAAGGACATCATCCCGATGAGTGAAACAGAATCCATGAGCCAATTAAATTTACAGCCTCCCCTAGAAGGGGCTGACCTCACCGCCTATCACTGCGGCCGTCTACTGGCACAACTGGAACAAATCCAGCGCACCGCCTTGGGTAAAGAAATCAACGCCACCCTTGTAGATCGTTACTACGGGGCAATGTCTACCACGCCGGGGAAGGTTATGGGGGTGTTAATCCAAGGCGCACAGGCTCACCTGAGCAAAATTCGGAAAAATAATCCCGGCGCTCACCACAATTTACAACTGGAACTGGAGGAAATTTATAGTCATATCCAACCGGATCAGGGGCATTTTCCCCATAACTTCACCATGCAGCAACAAAGTATTTTTGCTCTCGGTTACTACCATCAACGCGCCCATAATAATGGGCAAGCGAAGAGGCAAAAAAACAAGAAAGATGGCTAATTATTAGCATTTTTTGTGTTGAATGTCAAGCCTTTTTATCCTAATTCGTTAGGAATTTTGCAAGGTTAGTAATGGTGAATTGTTGCGTTGTGCTGTCATTTCAGCCAACCGATTTGGGGCTTGTTGGTCTTGCCGACTCACCCATGAATCACTGAATTTTTTGTAATTATTGAGGAAAAAAATTCCATGTCTATTCATACCGATCCCAACCGCCGTCATGATTTTGTCCTGCTTTTTGATGTGTTGGACGGCAACCCTAACGGAGATCCAGATGGGGGAAATTTACCTCGGACTGATGCGGAAACCATGCAGGGTTTAGTGACGGATGTTTGTTTAAAGCGAAAAGTGCGGAATTATGTTGAGGTTTACAGCGAGTATGAAGCGACGGAAGCGGAGAAAGAACGGCTGAAAATTTTTGTGGAACATCACGGGGTTCTCAATGAGCAAATTCGTCGGGCTTATGTGGGTTCAGGGTTGCCTGTCAGTGAACCAGTTTCTGATGTGATTAAGGAGGAAAAAGTCCTAACTGCTTTGCGGAATTTAGCCGATGAATTACCTTCGGCTTTTGCCATTGAAGATGAAGAAGAGGGGGATAATGTTGTTTCGACGTTGACTTATAGTGGGGAACTTTCGGCTGAGGAATTAAAGGAAGAGTATAAGCAATTGGAAGAGTTCAGCGATTGGAAAGTAGCGAAAAAATTTGTTGAGGGGTTAGTCAAAAAATCAGGTAAGCCTGCTAAAACAGGTCAGAATATTGAGACAGCGAAACAGTGGATGTGTGCCAATTTTTATGATGTGCGAATGTTTGGGGCAGTCATGAGTACAGGATTAAATGCGGGTCAGGTGCGGGGGCCAGTCCAGTTAACATTTGCTCGTTCTATTGATCCGGTTTTGCCGTTGGATTGGTCGATTACCCGCATGGCTGTTACGGAGGCGAAGGAGGATCGGGTCAATTTACAAACAATGGGACGGAAAACCCAGATTCCCTATGGTTTGTATCGTGGTTTTGGGTTTTTCTCGCCATTTTTGGCACAACAAACGGGGGTAACGGAGGAGGATTTAGCTTTATTTTGGCAAGCGATTCAAGGGATGTGGGAGTTAGATCGGAGTGCGAGTCGAGGGTTGATGGCGTTGCGGGGGTTATATATTTTTTCCCATGAAAAGCGGTTAGGAAATGCTCCGGCTCACAAATTATTTGATCGGATTACGGTGGAGTCTGGGAGTAATGCGCCTCGGTCGTTTAAGGATTATCAAGTGGTGATCAATAAGGAGGATTTACCGGAGGGAGTGGAATTAACGGAGTTGGTTTGATGGGTGGGTTGTAAATCCCCAAAAGCAGGTTATTTGTAGGGATCTATAGGTAGGGATCTGTAGGTTGGGTGGAGCGGTAGCAAAACCCAACATCCCTGGCTTCATATCTAGAAACCGGGTTTGGAGGTGATTACTGATGAGCAAACTTGAAAAGCTAATTGAGCAATTTTTAAGAGATCCACCAGAAATTCTATTTAATGATGTCCAGTATCTTTTAGAATCCTTTGGCTTTGAACAACAACACTCTAAGGGAAGTCATCACACCTTCCGTAACTCAGACGGGCTGAAAATTACCATACCCAAAAAGGGCGGAAAAATGGTTAAAGGCATATACGTGAAACAAATTGTCAAACTACTAAATTTGGAGAACTGGAATGATGAAAACGCAGATTAAACCTGAAACTTTGGAAGACTATCTCAATTTGAAGTATCCGATTACTCTATATCCTGAACCTGATGGCGGCTATACGGTGATGCTGGCTGACTTACCCGGATGTCTTTCCCAAGGTGACACTCTTGAGGAAGCTATTGTCAATATTCAAGAGGCAAAAGTTGCCTGGATTCAGACGGCTTGGGACTATGGAGATGAGATCCCACTTCCAACTACACTCTGAACGTTTCAGAAACTCAAATTCACGTCAGTTTCTGATCTGTATTTTCCCCCATTCTAAAGGGGGGCTAGAGGGGATTAGTCTATGGCACAGGGGGCGGACACTTCCCTTATATTTTGGTTACTGTTTACGGTTTTGTTGGGTTACGCTTCCTGTGCCGAACCTACGATTTTCTGGTTATTTTACTAAAAATTAAGCGATGAGCGAACGAAATACTGAGGATTATCTGTGGATTAGTGTGTTACAACATTATGCTTTTTGTCCTCGTCAATGTGCCTTAATTCATGTTGAACAAACGTTTGAGGATAATATTTATACGTTGCGGGGACATCGGGTTCATGAGCGGGCGGATTCTGCTACCAGTGAGGTGGTGGATGGGGTGCGGGTGGAGCGCTCGCTTTCTCTTTGCTCCCATCAGTACCAATGGCGGGGAATTGCCGATGTGGTGGAGTTTGGAGAGGATGATCTCCCCTACCCCGTAGAGTACAAATCCGGCCCCCGTCGTCATCGTCTGGCGAATAGTATCCAGCTTTGCGCTCAAGCCATGTGTTTGGAGGAGATGTTCAATTGTGAGATTCCGATGGGGGCGATTTTTCACCATGCTTCCCGACGACGGCAGGAGGTGGAACTGACGGCAGCTTTGCGAAAACAAACGCTGACTTTTGCGGAACAAGCCCGGAAAATGTTGGAGCAATATACTATACCTGCTCCGGTGCATGATAAACGCTGTGAGGATTGCTCACTGCAAGGAGTTTGTCTGCCTGATCTGGTGGGTCGTGCTGTGTTCAACCCGTTTATAATTGGCGATGAAACCGATTCTTAATACTCTCTACGTTCAAACTCAGGGCGCTTATCTACATCTTGAACGAGATACCTTGAAACTGAAAGCAGAGGAACAAAAGCCTTTTCAAATCCCTTTGCATCATCTTACTGGTTTAGTGGTGTTTGGCAATGTATCTGTGAGTCCGTTTTTGCTCCACCGTTGCGCGCAGGATGGGCGAGATTTTGTTTGGTTGTCGGAGTATGGCAAGTTTAAAGCCCGTTTGTCGGGGCCGACGACGGGAAATGTTTTGCTCCGTCGCGCTCAAAATGCGGCGGTGGATGACGGGGCTAAAACGTTGGATATTGCCCGCTATATGGTGGCAGGGAAGATCCAAAATGCGCGGAAACTGTTGATGCGTTCGGCACGGGATGCGAAACAAGAGGGCGATCGCACAGCACTGACCAAAGCAGCCCAACATCATGCAGAATCGCTGACTCGCCTAGAAGCGGCGACGACGGTAGAGACTGTCCGGGGCATTGAGGGGAACGCGGCGAAAGCTTATCTGGAGGTGTTTGACCATGCCATTGTTCAAAATCGGGAAGCGTTTGGGTTTAAAACGCGCTCTCGTCATCCTCCCCTTGACCCGACCAATTCTCTCCTCTCGTTCCTTTACGGTCTACTCAAAAATGAATGTATTGCCGCTTGTGAATCCGTTGGTCTTGACCCCCAAATGGGTTTCCTTCATGTGTTGCGTCCCGGTCGTGCGAGTCTGGCTTTTGACCTAATGGAGGAGTTGCGACCGATTGTGTGTGATCGTCTTGTTCTTACATTAATCAACCGCCAGCAGATCCAACCCGATGATTTTATGGAGCGACCTGGGGGCGCAATTTATCTCACGGAGTCGGGGCGTAAAACGGTGCTGGGTGCTTATCAAAAGCGCAAACAGGAGGAAATTACTCATCCTCTGCTCAAAACCAAAATACCTCTCGGTTTAGTCGCTCATACTCAAGCGCGCTTGTTTGCTCGTTACCTCCGAGGCGATTTAGACCACTATCCTCCTTTTATCCCTCGTTAAGTGTATGAATATCCTTGTCACCTATGATGTGAATACAGAAACTTCGGCGGGTCGTCGTCGGCTCCGTCAGGTCGCCAACACCTGTAAGGATTATGGTCAGCGTGTCCAGAAGTCGGTTTTTGAGTGTCGGTTGAATGCCGCACAGTACGAGGCGTTTGTGGCAAAGTTGGTCAAAATTATCAAGCGAGAAACCGACAGTTTAAGGGTTTATCGTTTACGGGGCGATCGCAGTGATTGTGTGGAGGTCTATGGTTTGGATCACTATGTCGATTTTGATGAACCGCTCATTTTGTAGCGCGAACCCCAAGCGATGGGTAAAACCTAGGGGGTTTCGCGCAGCTTACGGAGTAAGGGTTTCAGCCTTTAGGGTTGGTTTTTCCCCCTCTTGTTGCACCCCTTCTCAAGGAGGTTCGCGTTTTGGGGGTCTGGATTGCTTATTATCTAGGGGTTTGATACAATCGCGGTAGCACCCGGCCTCCGGGCTGGGTGAGGATTGAAACCATCTCCCGACGGTATCCCCTCCCCTCTCCCTAGTAGCACCCGGCCTCCGGGCTGGGTGAGGATTGAAACTTTTGTTTTTTGCAGTTTTAACCCTATTCCTTTCGTAGCACCCGGCCTCCGGGCTGGGTGAGGATTGAAACTAACAACGCGGTAGGTTAATCCTGTTCTTTGAATTGTAGCACCCGGCCTCCGGGCTGGGTGAGGATTGAAACTGGATGCACTCGCCCAAAGTGCTGCTAATTTTAGGTAGCACCCGGCCTCCGGGCTGGGTGAGGATTGAAACCCCACGATGTTACTGGACGCGCTATGACCGTGGGTGTAGCACCCGGCCTCCGGGCTGGGTGAGGATTGAAACCACGGAATCCATCGGTTGGCGGGTTACGAAAAAAGTAGCACCCGGCCTCCGGGCTGGGTGAGGATTGAAACGCGCAAGAGATGGGTTGGTCGCGTGTTACCCGACCGTAGCACCCGGCCTCCGGGCTGGGTGAGGATTGAAACTTTTGGGACTTGGGAAAAGAAGACCCAATGAACCGTAGCACCCGGCCTCCGGGCTGGGTGAGGATTGAAACGTATTGGTGATAGCACCTGTAATCACACCCGTAATGTAGCACCCGGCCTCCGGGCTGGGTGAGGATTGAAACCACCAACACAGATTGGAGGATGTCCAGTTCCCAGTAGCACCCGGCCTCCGGGCTGGGTGAGGATTGAAACGTCATTTACGACCACTGGACGAGCATCTACAGCGTAGCACCCGGCCTCCGGGCTGGGTGAGGATTGAAACGTTATCGGGTTGTTGAGTAGTCAGATAAACGTGGTAGCACCCGGCCTCCGGGCTGGGTGAGGATTGAAACTGCGAAGAAAAGGCCGCCGAGGCTAAGGAGATTTTGTAGCACCCGGCCTCCGGGCTGGGTGAGGATTGAAACTTAGCTCGGAGTGTGTTGATTTCCTCCACCAATGTAGCACCCGGCCTCCGGGCTGGGTGAGGATTGAAACCACATTGAGGTGGGTGTTCCGTCCTTGTTGACCGTAGCACCCGGCCTCCGGGCTGGGTGAGGATTGAAACTGGCTTGTTCAGGGCTAAAAACACAGATAAAAAAAGTAGCACCCGGCCTCCGGGCTGGGTGAGGATTGAAACTTCCGCAAGGGGCGGAATCCCGCCCTGTGGAGGTAGCACCCGGCCTCCGGGCTGGGTGAGGATTGAAACCAAGTCTATTCCTGGGTACTACAATCATAAAAAGATGTAGCACCCGGCCTCCGGGCTGGGTGAGGATTGAAACCGGCTCGATGAAGTCGGGATGAGGAATGTGGAGAGTAGCACCCGGCCTCCGGGCTGGGTGAGGATTGAAACAAAACCCCTTGGTTTGCAGTCCCTTCCATTGGCTCGTAGCACCCGGCCTCCGGGCTGGGTGAGGATTGAAACCGAAAATACCGCGCCTCTGCCCACAGTCCCCGTAGCGTAGCACCCGGCCTCCGGGCTGGGTGAGGATTGAAACCTTATGGGCGAGGGAGACAGTGAGGAGCTTCCTCGTAGCACCCGGCCTCCGGGCTGGGTGAGGATTGAAACTGGCGAGGGGCGGGGGATGGGGCGATCGGCTTGAGTAGCACCCGGCCTCCGGGCTGGGTGAGGATTGAAACAGGAAGCCTCCTCGTCTCACCTAAACGCCCAAATGTAGCACCCGGCCTCCGGGCTGGGTGAGGATTGAAACGATGTAGGGACTGGACTGCATCGCGAAACCTTCCAAGTAGCACCCGGCCTCCGGGCTGGGTGAGGATTGAAACCATCCTCTGTACTTACGGGTTCGAGGTCTTCCCGTAGCACCCGGCCTCCGGGCTGGGTGAGGATTGAAACTCGGGATCGGGATGTTGAACGCGCATTACGCTGATCTGGAAGTAGCACCCGGCCTCCGGGCTGGGTGAGGATTGAAACCTCGACCTGAACAAGGGGAAAGCCGTTAACTCTGTAGCACCCGGCCTCCGGGCTGGGTGAGGATTGAAACTCCCCAGTGCGAGCATACAGCCGAGCCATCGCAGCGTAGCACCCGGCCTCCGGGCTGGGTGAGGATTGAAACTACTATCCACGTTGAAAAAGACCAACAAGGTCGAGTAGCACCCGGCCTCCGGGCTGGGTGAGGATTGAAACCCCCTAGCATTATGAGCGTTAGCGTGCCAGAGTCAGAAGTAGCACCCGGCCTCCGGGCTGGGTGAGGATTGAAACTTCTTGGTTTATTGCAAACAATAACGGTCACTCCCAGCCGGGTAGCACCCGGCCTCCGGGCTGGGTGAGGATTGAAACTTGGTTTTTTAACTCATTGCGTAACATCATCTTAGTGTAGCACCCGGCCTCCGGGCTGGGTGAGGATTGAAACATGCTACATCAAAAGTCGTCCGCAGCGATCAAGTAGCACCCGGCCTCCGGGCTGGGTGAGGATTGAAACGCTAGCCGGGAGTGAATAATCTCGACGACCTCGCCAAGTAGCACCCGGCCTCCGGGCTGGGTGAGGATTGAAACGGGTTCAGGTTGCAATAGCCGAGACACATCGCGGTGTAGCACCCGGCCTCCGGGCTGGGTGAGGATTGAAACTGCTTTCTGGAGGCGATTCCGAAAATACCGCGCCTCGTAGCACCCGGCCTCCGGGCTGGGTGAGGATTGAAACCGACGATCTGAGGTAAGGGAGGCCAATCCCTTGGGGTAGCACCCGGCCTCCGGGCTGGGTGAGGATTGAAACGCATTGCAGCCAAACCACTAACGTCCAATCAAGAGTAGCACCCGGCCTCCGGGCTGGGTGAGGATTGAAACGCTCATCTAGCCCAGCAAACATGGATTAGACTATGGTAGCACCCGGCCTCCGGGCTGGGTGAGGATTGAAACTCAATAATCGGGAGTCGGGAAAAGGGTTGGGGGGAGTGTAGCACCCGGCCTCCGGGCTGGGTGAGGATTGAAACCTGATGATGTCCTTGGTCAGATTCAGGCGGTCTTGGTAGCACCCGGCCTCCGGGCTGGGTGAGGATTGAAACCAAGCATTTGAGAGCTTGCTAGGGGAATTAAGGGAAGTAGCACCCGGCCTCCGGGCTGGGTGAGGATTGAAACCTCCTCTCAGCTTGACATAGACGACAAATATGGGGTAGCACCCGGCCTCCGGGCTGGGTGAGGATTGAAACACACATTGGAACGAGCCAAGGAGGTTAAGTCTAAAAGTAGCACCCGGCCTCCGGGCTGGGTGAGGATTGAAACCCAGAGGGATGGGCGTTACCGTTGCTATTAGAACGTAGCACCCGGCCTCCGGGCTGGGTGAGGATTGAAACGTGCTAGACCAATCGGGTACAGGAGCAGGTAAAGTAGCACCCGGCCTCCGGGCTGGGTGAGGATTGAAACCCAACACCTTCGGCGAAACCCTCAACAAATTACAGTAGCACCCGGCCTCCGGGCTGGGTGAGGATTGAAACGTGTTTATTCATGAGTCTCCAAGAATCTGTTTATGTAGCACCCGGCCTCCGGGCTGGGTGAGGATTGAAACATGCGTCCCTCCTGTACAGGTTTCGGAACTGGGTGGTGTAGCACCCGGCCTCCGGGCTGGGTGAGGATTGAAACCCGATTGTCGACGCGGGATTGGTAAAGCGGGAAGTAGCACCCGGCCTCCGGGCTGGGTGAGGATTGAAACACATACTTGGTCGGGCATTTGCCCGGATACGTCTAGTAGCACCCGGCCTCCGGGCTGGGTGAGGATTGAAACTCCCCCAGTTGGCTGGATTAATCGAGTTTGCAGAGTAGCACCCGGCCTCCGGGCTGGGTGAGGATTGAAACAGTTTACAGGAGGTCTTAGGTGCAAGTGACAAGGTAGCACCCGGCCTCCGGGCTGGGTGAGGATTGAAACCTCCTATTTCCCCCTATGATAGCACCTCCCTCGCCGTAGCACCCGGCCTCCGGGCTGGGTGAGGATTGAAACATCCATGTATTTAGCCCAGTCAACGGCGTTTCCGTGTAGCACCCGGCCTCCGGGCTGGGTGAGGATTGAAACCCCGCATTGCCTTGACCGACCACCCATTAGTAGCAGGTAGCACCCGGCCTCCGGGCTGGGTGAGGATTGAAACTGAGGAGAGCCTGCTTAAAAGCAGGAATTCGGGGAGGTAGCACCCGGCCTCCGGGCTGGGTGAGGATTGAAACCCCTCTCCCCCGCCCCGGCCGTGTTGGTGGGTTGGTAGCACCCGGCCTCCGGGCTGGGTGAGGATTGAAACGCGTTGCCCACGACCGGGAAATTTGAAGTTAATCCAGTAGCACCCGGCCTCCGGGCTGGGTGAGGATTGAAACCCGCCAAGGAGGCAAGGGTTCTCATTGTCCAAACAGTAGCACCCGGCCTCCGGGCTGGGTGAGGATTGAAACTAAGCACTCAAGGAAAAGCTGGGGCAGGTAGGAGAGTAGCACCCGGCCTCCGGGCTGGGTGAGGATTGAAACTGGTGATAATCTCGACCAATTGCCCCTCTAGAGTAGCACCCGGCCTCCGGGCTGGGTGAGGATTGAAATAACCACACTAACCAACAAACAAACCATACAGATGATCTAAGTAGCGTCTGGTGTTATTCAGCAGACCCTAATTAAAGCCTTAAAACTCCTTTTTCTACTTGCATGGGCAAGACATTCAATAAATCAGTTTGGGCGCAATACTTGATATCATCAAGTAGGTTTAAACGTAACAACCGTTGACCGTGACTTGCTTGGCAGAATAACTCCACTAACTGATCTTGCCATTGACGGTATAGACTCACCGCCCCTAACACTTCATCATTGCCGACCATCGCGGGGTTTTGTTCATAAAAAGGAAGTGCGATCGCCCCAGCACAAACCGTATCCTCTAAAGAATAAGCCCCTTCCCAACCCGAACCCACTAACCAAACCGTCTCCGGTTGATGTTGACCCAAATAATCTACAACTGCCTGACGGTTCACCTGCGCCCCCGTCACGACAACCGAGGCATTTTCTACCCGTTGTAACGTCCGAGTGCCATTCGTGGTACTAATAAACAACCGTTTCCCTTCCACTTGTTCCGGCGTACACAACAGAGGAGAATTTCCCATATCGCAGCCTTCCACCTGTTGGCCGCCCCTTTCTCCCGCCCGAATACGCCGATCCGCCGCCCAAGCCTCACTCACGGTCATTAATTGGTTTAGATCACTAAACGCCTGTACCGCTTCAGCACCTGCACTTAAAGCCGTGGCAATAGTTGTTGTTGCCCGCAAGACATCAATCACAACCGCACAATCAGGATTGTGATCCGTGGGGGTTAATTCAGGAGTATGGTAAACGAAAAATTTCACGTCGCTTTTTTTATGAGAGTATGGTGTTTTGGCAGTAACCATCAATCATCTTACCATGATCCGTTAATATCTTTTTGGCCTGATGGTCAGTTGAACAAGGCTGTTAAGGTGACTTAGGTTTAAGTTGAGTTGACTACTCACTCATGGAAACTGAACATTTTATTTTTGTTCAATTTAGGGTGGTTCATCAGTTCGACTAAGTTTGATTAGTTTCCACTTCATTGACAACATTAACCACTTGTTTAATGGCTAGTGCCTGTTGATTTGCTGTCAAAGCAATTTGTTCATTATTTTCAACAATGTTCTCAATAGCTTTCAAGACTCCTGCAAAGGCTAAAGCTGTTTGTTCCACAACCGTTACATTCTCTACAACACTTTGAATCCCTTGTTCAGTCACGCTTGAAGTAGCTTGGACGGCATTTTGAATTTGCGAAACTAAAGTATTAATCGTTTCCGCATAAGTTTTACTCTGATCCGCAAGCTTACGAATCTCACTCGCCACCACCCCAAAACCTCGACCATATTCTCCTGCATTCACCGCCTCAATGGCAGCATTTAAGGCGAGCATATTTGTTTGACTGGCGAGGTCTTTCACTAAGCGAGAAATATCAGCAATTTGACTCGCTTTTTCTTGAGTATTTAAAATTTCTAAACCAATGGCACTTACATTGTGTTCCAATGCTGTCATCACTCCTTGACTCTGGGCTACAGTTAGGGATCCCTCCTGACAGAGCCTTAAGGCTTTTTGCGCTTGTTGATCAGCCCCTTCTGCCTGTTCAGCTGTAATCTTAGACGAAGCCGCTAACTCATTCATAGAGGTTGTAATTTCACTAAAAGTTTGCTGCAATTGAACAGCTAACTTTTCCTGTTGTTGAGCTTTAATCTCTAGTTGTTCTAAGGTCTGCTTTAAAGAGTCTTCCGCTTTACTCCGACGTAAATCAATGTTACTCATTGTGAGGGAGTTCCACCAAATCAAAGCCGTAAAGATAATAATGTTTAAAATGCCTAACATGGAAATTCCCATTTCTGGGCTATAAACTTCTTGCCGAAAGCCAATTAAAATTAACCAACATAAGATAGGAGGAAACAGAATAGCCGCAGGTAAGAGGCGTTGGGCGACAATACTTCCGGCATGATTTCCCGTTATTACAGTCATAACCCCACTGTGATGAGTGCCAAATAAAATGGCAATACAGAGTAATAGAAAAGCCACGGCTGTGTGAATAGCCATGGCGGTAAAGGATGAGTCAAACATATAAAATACGGCATTGCCGTAGAGATAGCCCAAAAAGCCCAACAAAGCAATTAAAGAAGCGATAATAGTTAAAATTTGGGCTGGAAAATAGTTAGGGCGAGGTATTGTTTTCAAAACTAAGGCTGACCCTAATAAAAGAAAGTTAAAAGCACTGTTAGGAGCCATGCGTCCGGGAGTCGCAGTTGCTACAGCATCGACGGATTCTTTAAAAAAAAGTTCATCAATGCCTAAGTTGACCTGAAAGCCATATTGTTTGAGAGTGAGCAAACCAATTAATAATACAAGCACAGCGCAGATTAAAGCATGAGGACTCCACTGGGAGGATTCTTGTTGTCGGTGCCAGAACAATAAGGAAGCGCCTGCTAAAATAAAACCAATGGCTGTATTGGCTTTCATTGTGACTAAACCGGGCAGAACACTTTTAAGTAGGGGAATCCCAAAGATCCAGCCAATAATGACGAAACTGCCAATGATAACAACTAGCAAACTGGCGACCCATGAGAGGGAGTTGAACCGAGATTGGCGCAGTACCGGAGGTTGCATCGTTGGGTGAAATTGCTGATAGTTATTCATCAAATATTTGAGTTAAGTCACGCTAGGCTGATAGTATTAATGTCTAGTTATTTTAACAAAAATGTTGCGGAATTCCCCTTCCTCGCTTGCAGGGAGGGGATGGATAGCAACCCAGCAATATACTGAGCGACAGCGAATCCATGCTAAGATAAATATATCTTGACCACTAACTCCCAAAGCGAAAACCAAGCTAAAAAGGGCTGTGTTGCAAGAGAAAATTTGGGTCTTAGGAACTAGGACTTCTGCCTGGGGAGGGAAGATAAGACTCGCTATATTTCGGTATAGAAAGCACTTCCCATTGAATCAGGAAGCTCCATCCTCGCGCCTAGGCAGGGTGGGGTAGTTCACATGTTGCATTAACTACCAAGATGCTGGTTCAGAAGAAAATTCAGCGCTTTTTCTGATGCCCTCGGTACGACAAGGAGCGGATTTGGTGGTAGAATCTCCCTTATCCCTTTGGACTATCCCCCCGTGGCACAGGTGTTAAATCGGCGGAAAAGACGGCAATCGTTGGGTTCTTCCGCTCTCCTGAAAATTGAACGTTCCCTATTACAGGCTTTTGCCTCTCGTCAGTCCCGTTTATGGGCGCTGTGGATGATGAGCGGTTTGGCTGTGGTGTTGCTGTTGGTGTGGAATTGGAAACTGACGCTGGCAACGGGAACCGGGGGCGGTGTGATGTGGTTGGTGTTTGTGGGTCAAGGGTGGGATTGGTCGAAGTATTGGTTACGGATGCAAGGGTTTTTAAAGAGCCCTCAGCGGCCTTTGGCCATTGCGGTGGGGAGTGGGGGCTTGGCGGCGGTGGGGACTTATCTCATTGCGTCAATTTGGGTCAATACGGAGAATCGTTGGTTGGCGACGGGTGCGATCGCCCAAGGTTTAGGAACACTCCTCACGCTGGGTTTATTGGGGTGGCAGATGACCCACCAAAAAACCCAAGGTCACGAAAGCCGTTATGAGCGATTATTACAGGAGTTAACCCAGCCTGATCCCCTGAAACGGTTAATCGGGGTGCGACAATTAACCCGACTCAGTGAACAGTTAGACAGCACCCAAAAGCGGCAACTGATGGAATATTTTCAACTGTTGTTATTGCGGGAAGACGATCCCACAGTACGTCAGGGGATTTTAGATGGACTGCAACAGTGGCATTTTTCCCCGGTGGATGCTCAACCCCTCTCTCCTCTAAAAATGCCGTTACAGTTTAAAGTGTCTCGTCCCCTGAGTGATTTAGCTCATCGTCGGGAAGCCCCGCACTGTACAAATGTCAGTGTCGGGATGAAAGACGGTTAATTGAGGGGTTCGATGCC
This sequence comes from Spirulina subsalsa PCC 9445, assembly GCF_000314005.1. Taxonomy (NCBI): domain Bacteria; kingdom Bacillati; phylum Cyanobacteriota; class Cyanophyceae; order Spirulinales; family Spirulinaceae; genus Spirulina; species Spirulina subsalsa. The sequence goes on along the minus strand of NZ_JH980292.1, from coordinate 3,998,349 downwards.
CCGAAAATTAACCAACAATTATTTACTAGGGATTGACGATTTATCCCTAGATATTGTATAATAGGTTCAGGTCAATCAGCTACTATTCGTGTTAAACCTCAACTATTGCTACAGAATTTATCCAGATGCCAGTCAAGAAAAAGAATTACTTGACTGGCTAGAAATCTGTCGAGGGGTATATAATTATGCCTTGGCAGAACGAAAAGAGTGGATAAATTCTCGCAAGTGTCAGGTTAACGCTTGTAGCCTTCATTCTGAGTATATTATACCTGCGGATCAACTTTCCCGACTACTATAAACAGAAAAAAGCTTTAACTCAAGCCAAACAGCAATACCCAGAACTAAAACGGGTTCAGTCTCAGGTCTTGCAAGAGGTTATGGGGCGTTTAGACAAAGCGTTTAACTTTTTCTGGAAAAGAAGTTTTGGTTTTCCCCGGTTTAAGAAATACGGTCAGTTTCGGTCGATTAACTTTCCTCAATTCAAGGAAAACCCTGTAACTGGATATCAATTGAGACTCCCTAAGCTAGGCTCTGTGGTCATTAATCTACACAGACCTATCCCCGATGGATTTGTAGTTAAACAAGTTCAGATCGTTAAAAAAGCTTCGGGTTGGTATGCTGTCATTTATATTCAGTCGGATGTTAATATTCCTTCTCCAAAGCCTGAAGGAAAATCTCTAGGGATTGATTTGGGACTTGAGAAGTTTATAGCAACATCTCAGGGGGAATTAATAGCTAGACCTAAGTTTTTCTTGGAACTTCAAAGTCAGCTTAAATGGCTACAAAGAAGATTATCAAAGAAACAGAAAGGGTCAAAAAACTGGCATAAAGCCCGGGAAAAAGTAGCTAAACTTCATGAACATATTTATAACACTCGCAAGAACTTTCATTATCAAGTCGCTCATCATCTTTGTGACCAAGCTAATATCATTTTTGCCGAAGATTTGAACGTCAAAGCCATGTCTAGGGGGATGTTGTGTAAACATACCCTTGATGCTGGCTTTGGGGGTTTTCTAGAGGTCTTAAAGCACGTGGCTTGGAAACGAGATGTTTATTTCCAGAAAGTTGATGCTAATTTCACTAGCCAAATTTGTCCGAATTGTGGTGTAGTGACTGGTAAGAAAGACTTGTCTCAACGAGTGCATGAATGTTCTCATTGTGGGTTTGTAACGGATAGGGGCGTTGCGGCGGCGATGGTTGTTGAGCAACGTGGACTTGCAGCCCTTGGACTGGGGGTCAAGCTGCCTGGGTCGGAAGAGGTTATCGGGGATGTCCCTAAAAAGACATCTAGAGCCTCCCGTAGAAGCAGGAAAGCCTCATAGTGATATGGGGAAGCCCGCACCGTACCCCTAGGGTCGGTGTCGGGAGGATGTCACAAATCTCGGGGAGTGCAGAGTTCGAGCAACAACAAGAGAATGCGTGCTAATAGTCGTTCTGTCACCAGTTCACAAAGGACGGTTCACAGTGCCTTAGAAAAGGTGGTGCAGAAGCATCTAGACCATCAGTTCCGCAAACCGATTCCTGATTATCAACGGGAGATTTTTCAGCAGGCGATCGCACAAATTCCCCCCCAGACTCCCCTCATCCTTGACTCTGGGTGTGGTGTGGGAGAAAGTACCCGTCACCTCGCTCAGATGTTCCCCCAGTGTTTTATTTTAGGGGTCGATCAATCCTTACACCGTTTGAGCAAAAGTGACCCCCAAGGAGAGAATTATCGCCTGATTCGCGCCGATTTAGTGGATTTTTGGCGTTTAATGGCTCAGGCCTCCATTTCCCTCACCCGCCATTATATTTTGTATCCCAATCCCTACCCCAAACCTGTCCATTTTAAGCGGCGCTGGCACGGCCACCCGGTTTTTCCCACCCTGTTACAATTGGGGGGAATCTTGGAGTTGCGCAGTAACTGGCAGATTTATGTGGCCGAATTTGCCCAAGCGTTCCATCTGGCTACTGGGACTCCTGGACAATGGGCTGCGTTTACCCCCTCCTCACCCCTGACTCCTTTTGAGCGCAAGTATCATGAAAGTGGTCATCAACTTTGGCGTTTTCAGGGAGTAGTGAACCGGGGAGGTTGAATGCAATCAATCCTATTGGATAATGGGGAAACCTTAACCTATCGCCAATCTGGACAAGGGGGGCGGGTTTTATTATTGATTCATGGGAACTTGTCCTCCTCCCAGTATTGGGATGTGCTGATGGAACAATTGCCGGAGGATTATCAGGTTTTTGCCCCAGATTTGCGGGGTTTTGGCGATTCTTCCTACCATCACCCTATTGAGTCTATCCAAGATTTCGCCGAGGATCTACAGGGGTTTATCCGCCAACTGGGGCTAATACAACCCATGATCCTGGGGTGGTCTTTGGGGGGTGCGATCGCCTTACAATTAGCCTGTAATAGCCCGCAACTCCTCAGTCGCTTAGTCCTACTCGCTTCTGTCAATCCCCAAGGATTCCCCCTCCCCAAACGGGATCTCTATAGCCGACCTATTCCGGGAGAATTTTTCCAAACCAAAACCGAACTCGCACAAGATCCCTTGGTCATTACACCGATTTTAAAGGCTTTTGAAGCCCAAGATCAAAGCTTTTTTAAATCCATTTGGAATCAAGTCGTTTACACCCAAAATAAACCCGATGCTCAACACTATCGTCGTTATCTCCGAGCGACTTTAAAACAACGGAACTATTTAGATGTAATTTACGCCCTTAGTTGTTTTAATTTGTCTTTTAATTATAATGGTGTAGTGCCGGGAACAGGGGAAATAAAAAAGTTAAAATCGCCCACCTTGATTATACATGGAGATCGCGATTATGTCATCCCCAAAAGCAAGGCATTACAAGGGGTGCAAATGTTAGAGAATCAGCCTAAATTAGTTATCTTGAAAAATACCGGACATTCTCCATTAGTGGATAATTTAGCGAGCGTGTTAAATGAAATCAAAGCCTTTTAGGATAACTAGCTCTCTTCTGTCACTATCGGATAATTCCACGAAGTTACGCCATCACAGACCATGAGTTTTTGTTGTTTGACCCCAGTTTGACAAAAGAGATATAATACCAAATTAAATAGACTTGAGGGCAAAAGCCTGAATTTCCCCTATTCCCAGATCCGGTGTTCCCCATTTCCCAAACCTTCCTCTACTGCACACAACCCAAGTTAAATTGGTATAACTATGACTAACATTTTATTTCACCTTGCCATTCCCATTAATAATATTGAACAGGCCAAAGCCTTTTATGTGGAAGGTTTAGGCTGTCAAGTCGGGAGAGAATCGGCTCAGGCGATGATTTTAAACTTCTATGGTCATCAAGTGGTTGCCCATATGACTAAAGACCCTTTAACGCGACAAAAGGGCATTTATCCCCGGCATTTTGGCTTAATTTTTACCCAAGAACAGGATTGGGAAAAGTTATTAAATCAAGTTCAAGAGAAACAACTCCCATTTTATCAAGAACCGAAACGGCGTTTTCCGGGAGAGTTAACCGAACATCGCACGTTTTTTTTAGAGGATCCCTTCTATAATTACCTCGAATTTAAGTATTATTGCCATTATGAGGCTATTTTTGGCGGTCGGGAATTGGCGGCTGTGGGCGATCGCTAAATAGGGCTTGCTGAATAAGTCCGAGAGTTGGGGAATCGGGAGTCGGGAGTCGGGAGTCGGGAGTCGGGAATAGGCAATCGTGCCAGTTTTAGATGATCTGTTTCCTGTTAAGAGTTCCCTGTTCCCTTGTTGAGCCTAGCATAGGCGTGTTATTCAGCAGACCCTAAATGGATCACGGTTTATGGATCACGGCTTCATGATATCTTGTAAGCGGAATTGGGCGATTTTGAGGATTTGTGCGATCGCCTCTTTCCGTTCCTCCTCCAGCGAACACCCCAGACGCAAGCGCAACTGTTCCCGAATTTCCCCCGCACTTTTCCCCTTAACCGCCATCACAAACGGGAAACCAAACCGTTGTTTATAGGCCTCATTGAGACGATGAAACTCCTCAAACTCCGTCGGAGTGAGTTGATCCAGTCCGGCTGATTTTTGTTCCAGCGTCGAGAGTTGCCCAATTTTCGCTTTAGTGCCTAAATCAGGATGAGCGCGAATCAGTGCTAGTTGTGCCTCAACACTCAGACTCGCCACCACTTGGTTCATTTTGGCGTAAAGGTCGGCAACATTGAGAAAAGGGCGTTCTTGACCCACCTGCTCCATTAATTCGGGTGTATTTTCAAAAATATGCCCCACTGTAGCCATAAACGCCTCATGATCCATTGAGTTAAGTTCAGCTATTGAAATCAACTTAATTCCTCCTGATTAGAGTTTAGAAAGAGTCGGGAATCGGGAGTCGGGAGATTGCCTCTCCCCTGCTCCCCTGCTCCCCCTCCCCTACTGCCTACAATCAAACCTTTTCCCCGCGTAATCCTTTAAATCGCACAGTTTCCGTCAAGCGGATATAGAGATGCTTAAAGGTAGAACGCACGACACGAGGCAGACCAAAATCAATCGGAACAAGGTTTTGGGGGAACTTCCAATCCTGCACCAGCAGATCCCCCGGTTGTAGGAGAGGAAACTCAATCTCCGAGAGATCCGGACAAACCCCTAACCGTTGGGAGGCCGCCACCGTAGGGATCTGTTGAGGATCCGCCTGTAATAACGCCACCCAAGCGCGGTCAAGGGCAAAAACATCATCGGATGCCCCTAAAATGCCCAGAAAGCGCGGATCTCCGCCACTGGGGCCGTTTCCTTCATGGCCGATAATCCCATCCATAATCGTTAACTGGGGTTGGATTGCCCGGGCAGTTTCGACGAGCATTTCCCCAAAGCGGTTGGCATCCTTCCCCGCTTCCATGTGCCACCACGCTTTCATTTTCCCCGGCACACAACCGAAAAGATTTTTCACCCCCAAGGTCAACGTGAGTTGAACATGGGATTTTACTTTAGGCAAATTAATCACTACATCGGCCTCTAAGGCTTCTTTGGACAGACGCAAATGGGAGAAACTTTCATTCTCAATGGTGCAGCGTTGGCCGTGAAATTCCACAATAGGAATATTGAGTTGTTCCAAATAGGGTAAATAGCCATTATTCGCCGCCACACCCTTAGCACTGCCAAAAGCGGGACTATCACCCAAAAAGGGTTTTCCCCCCGCTTCTTGGACTAATTGCGCCACACAGAACACGATTTCGGGGCGGGTGATACATTCCCGTTGGGGTTGACTGCCTGTGAGGAGATTGGGTTTGAGGAGGACGCGATCGCCCTTTTTCACAAAAGCCCCCATCCCTCCCCAAGGCGCTAGCAATTCCTCCAGAGACTGACGAAGAACAGCGAGATCGTAAGATTTCCCTTGAATTAAACTAACAGTAGACATCGAACTGATATTTGCCTGTAAAATTTCTCTTAAGCTATCACGGTTTTTCGAGAAGCGGAGGAGAACCGTCCGTATAACTACTTACTTCGCTTACCAAATTCTAAAATTTGGTTCCCCTCTCGACAGACCTCGTTAAAATAACAAATAAGTCAACTAGAGGTGCAGAAGGCTGGATGAACTTTGATTTTGAACGGGATCACCAACGCTGCTTAGATAAGCTAATCTGGGCAACTCGCCAGCTTAACATCAACACGACGGAACGGGACCTTTCCAAGATCGCCGAGTTGATTGTTCAGGCCATGACTGGACGCTGGCGTTCTTTCCATACCCCAGATCATATATTTGAGGTGGGGGGGTCAGACAACCCAATTGAGGTGCTGGCGGCTTTGTTCCATGATCTGGTGTATGTGCAGGTGGATCAAAGTGTTCATTTTAACCTCACGTTTTACATCACGCCTTTTGTGCGAGAGTTTCGAGAAAATTTGTATATTCGCGATCGCGAAGACCTAGGCAACGACTCCATGTTTGACATGGTGATGGAGGTTTTTGGGTTTACTCCCAGTCAACAGTTATCCCCCTTTGGCGGACAAAATGAGTTTTTGAGCGCTTTAGTGGCGGTTAAAGTTCTCGAACCCTTCATCCCCCCTGCCCTGATTTTACAAATCATCGCCTGCATTGAGGCCACGATTCCCTTCCGTCCCCATAAAGATGGAGTGAGTCCAGCCCAACGCCTTTATGAACGACTCGTGACAGTGAATGAGTCGTTTCAATTAGGGCTATCTTCAGAGGAATTAGTGGAGGCCGTCCGTCAGGCGGTACGCATGGCCAACCGAGATGTGGGGAGTTTTGCCAATCCTAACCCGAAAATTTTCCTTGATGGCACTTGGGATCTCTTACCGGAAACTAATCATAATCTGCGGTTTACTAACTCTTACACGGTGAATCAATATCGGGTAGCTTTGCAAAAAATGGAAGGGTTTATGAACTTCCTCAAACCAGATTTAGTATTCCAAGACTATGCAGGAGAACCCAACGAGGAAACCTATCAAAGTTTACTCACGAGAGCCGGGAAAAACTTAGAAACGGCTCGTTTATATTTAGGGAGTAAATTGTTCACCATTGCCCTATTGGAGGCCTTATCCCAACGCTTTGGGCGCAATATTCCCCTTTCTACCATCATGGGTGAGTTAAACCCGGAAGGGTTAAACATCGGAAAATTAGAAGACTTTTTGCCCGATATTACCAATAATTATCCCCCAAAAAATAGTTTAGAAGAAGATGTTTTTGAACTATTGGAAAAAGGGCGTTATAGTTCATCGTCCTATGATTTAAAAAACTCGCCTTTAACTACCTTAATGGTGAAAATTATGGGGTTTGAGCGGATTCAACAGTTACATGATCACGCTAAGGAGTTTTTTGAGGGTAAGCTAGATGGGGAGTCCTTCTTAGCTGTTTGTGATCCGATGGTGGTCGAAATTATTACCAATAGCTTGATCAAGCTGTTTGATAATCGCAAAGCGGCCTTAATGCGGGCGAGTTAAGGGGATAGGGGATAGGGAAGAGGCAAAAGGCAAAAGTTTCGGCTATTACCTATCACCCATTACCCATTACCCAACCTTGACAAGTTAAGACCCCAAGTTAGAAGTCAAGGGAACAGGGAACAGGGGGGAGGGAAAATCCGGTTGTGTCCAAAATTGAAGACCGTATAAATAGTGTCGTCCAATTTATTGGACGCTATATATGGGACTTGACAAAATGCACACAAGCTTAACTTGTCAAGATTACCTATTACCCATCACCCATCACCCATCACCTATTACCTATTACCCCACCCCCGAAACTGATTACTGATTACTGTTTACCTATTCATGAGGGACAGTCTGAAAACTAGCAATGTCGTTTATTCACTGTATTAACCCAGATTGTCCTGCCCCTTATCCTCAACCTCAACATCACAAATTTTGTCAGCGTTGCGGCACATCTTTATGTTTACAAAACCGTTATATCCCCTTAGAACGTTTGGGAGCGGGCGGATTTGCGGCAATTTATACCGTTTGGGATCTCGAACAACAAGAGGAAAAAGTCTTAAAGGTCTTAACAGTTATTTCGGACAAAGCTCTACAGTTATTTGCTCAAGAAGCCTTAGTTTTACGCACTCTACGACATCCGGGGGTTCCTTTAGTAGAAACCCACAACAGTTTTTTTGAAATCCGCACCCCGAAGCGGGGGATTTACTGCTTGGTGATGGAAAAAATCACCGGGAAAAATTTAGAGGAGTTTCTCCAAGAATATTATCCCGGAGGTTGTCCTGAAACCTTGGTTTATCACTGGTTAGGACAAGCGCTGTCTATTTTGGAAGAACTCCACAAACGCCACATTGTTCACCGGGATATTAAACCGTCTAACTTAATGTTACAAACGGCCGGGAGTGGGATTGGTGGGGGAATTCCTTTGGTGTTAATTGACTTTGGGGGGGCTAAACAAATCGACTCCTCCCCGAGTTCCACTCGTTTATTTTCCTCGGGGTATAGTCCCCCAGAACAGGTGATTGGGGGTGGGGTGGAACCGACGGCGGATATTTATGCTTTGGGACGGACGATGATCCATTTATTAACGGGGAAATATCCGACGGATATGGAGGATATTAATACAGGGGAGTTGAATTGGCGACCTTTTACCCAAGTTTCCCCGGCTTTTGCTGATTTATTGGATGATATGGTGCGGTTAGACCCCAAATTACGCCCGCAAAATGTGCGACGGGTGAAAAAACGCTGGGGGAAATTGTCCCAGGTGAAACAACAAGCCCGGAGTGAGGCGATCGCCCGTTGGTTTGAATCAGCCCAGAATAACCTAGTGTGGGGCTTACAATGGGGACAGGATACCCTTAGCCAGATGGGTCATTGGAGTTGGGAGTTTTTACAATATCTGGGGCGGGCAAGTTTAAACACTTTAACGGAAATGGTGTCTGGGGGGATTGGGGCGGTTTTTGGCTCTGCTGTGGGCTTTATGATTCTCCAGTTTCCCAGTTGGCGGGATTGGCTGCTGTATCAGATTAACGACGAATTCTTAGGCCGTTTGCAGGGATTAGAGTTAGAAGTTGAGGCCGGGATTTTGGTTTGTGCGATCGCCGGATTAGGGACAGGATGGGGATTAGCCAAGGCCGGCCGCTTCGGACAACGGGGATATGCTTTGTTTTGTGCGATCGCCGGATTTGTAGGCTATGCCCTCGCTTGGATTCTCTATCAGTCCCTTATGATTTCTGACCTCTACCGTTTCCTGAGCTTAATCGGTGTTTCCGTCACCATCCTTACCCTCAGCCTCGGTTTACCCAGTCACCACTGGTTACATTTAAGCGTCATTCTTTTAGCCACTGGGGGCATTTTTGGCAGTCTAACCCATCTCAATCAAATTGAATTCTTTATCAAAATTCTCCAATTCTCAGACCTCATTCAAACCGTCGCCTTTTTTGCTTTAATCGGAATGTCTATTGGTTTAGCATTAGGTCTAAGTCACTACATTTTTTTGCCCCTCCTCTATTGGTTTAAACGAGAACCGATTAATCGTTAATTAGGGCTAGGGAACAGAGAATCGGGAGTCGGGAGTCGGGAATCGGGAGTCGGGAATCGGGAATCGGGAATCGGGAGTCGGGAGTCGGGAATCGGGAATCGGGAATCGGGAGTCGGGAGTCGGGAGTCGGGAGTCGGGAGTCGGGAGTCGGGAGTCGGGAATCGGGAAATTGCCTCTCCCCTGCTCCCCTGCTCCCCTGTAGTCAAGATCCAAGTCGATCAAGTAGCATAGGGTCTGGAGAACTTTGATCCCCCCTTCCCTCACGACACCGATTCCTCGCCCTGTCAATGACTGATGTAGCACCCTTAATTGAACTCAAACAGGTCAGTAAAGCCTTTGGTCAGGCCTTGATCTTAGATGCCGTAGACCTTTCCATCTATCATGGGGAAGCCCTCGTGATTATTGGCCCATCGGGTACAGGCAAATCAACCATTTTACGGATCATTGCCGGATTGTTAGCCCCCGACGCTGGAGAAGTCTATATCAAAGGGCAACGTCGGGAAGGGTTAGCCGAAGACGGCAACGATCCCATTACCATTAGTATGGTCTTCCAACAGGCCGCCCTGTTTGATTCGCTGACCGTTGAGGAAAATGTGGGGTTCAGTTTGTTGCAACATTCTAATTTAAGCCGCCAGACCATCCGCCATCTGGTGGAAGAAAAACTGAAAACCGTGGGATTAGAAGGTATTGCCGATCGTTATCCAGCCCAATTATCCGGGGGGATGCGCAAACGGGTTAGTTTTGCCCGGGCGATTATGTCTAATCCAGCCGATCCCACCACAAATCCGGAAATTATCCTTTATGATGAACCCACGGCAGGCTTAGATCCCATTGCCTCAACCGTGATTGAAGATTTGGTGCGTCAACTTCAGTGTGTGGATGAACAATGTGGGAGTTACGTCATGGTGACACACCAAGAAAGTACCATTCGCCGCACTGCTGATCGGGTGGTGTTTTTGTATGGTGGAAAGGTGCAGTGGCAAGGACGAGTGGAAGACATCGACCAGACCGATAATCCCCTGGTTCGCCAATTTTTTAGCGCCAGTACCCAAGGCCCCATCCGTGTTATCAACTAATTAGGCTGTGCAGGAGGTTTTATGAGATTCATCCGAAACATCGCACCCACCCGACTGATGCGGGAAGGGGCTTTGGGATTGTTTATCCTAATGGGTTTAATTGCCTTTGGGGGGTTTTCCCTATGGTTGCGTCGTCTCACCATTGGTCAAGATAGCTACCGGGTGAATGTGCGTTTTGATAATTCCAATGGCATGAATATTGGGGGGGCGGTGCGTTATCGGGGGGTGAAAGTGGGCAGTATTACTAGGATTGTGCCAACGACTAACGGGATTGCGGTCACGCTGGAAATTACGCCCACGGATTTACGCATTCCCAAGGATGTGTTAATTGAAGCCAATCAATCGGGCTTAATTAGTGAAACCATTATTGATATTTCCCCTCGATCCGTTTTGGTTAATGCGGAGGAGTTGGAAAAACCCTTAAGTCGTCGTTGCAATGCGGCGCTGATTATTTGTCATGATGACGAGATGGAAGGGGTGATTGGGGTTAGTTTGGATGATGCCATGCGCAGTATGATACAAATTGGCGATAGTTTGACCAATCCTGAACTTTTGGGCAATGTGACGGAGTTAACAGCGAATGCCAGTAAAGCGGCGGAAGAGGTGGCTAAGTTGGGGACTGAGTTAACGTTGCTGTCTCGGGCGGTGCGGGGGGAAATCCGGGGGTTTTCCGGGGCTGCCCAGAGTGTGGCTAATGTGGCTGAGTCTACGACGGAACAGGTGAACCGGACGATGCGGGAGTATCAATTAACGGCGGTTCAACTCAATCGTTTAGTGGATAGTCTCAATGGGGCGGTGGTGGAAAATCGGGCGAGTGTCTCGCAAACGTTGAGTAGTATTAGCCGAACGAGCGATCGCCTCAGTGAGTTGGCCGGAACATTGAATAGCACAGTGGCCACGGTTCAAGGGCGTTTCGATAATGTGCAGATTGAAGAACTGGTGCAAAATTTGGAGCAGTTAACGGCGAATTCGGCGGAAGCTTCGGCTAATTTGCGGGATATGACCCAGGCGTTTAATGATCCGGCGAATATCCTTGCACTGCAACGCACCTTAGATTCAGCCCGGGCTACTTTTGAAAATGCTCAAAAAATTACCTCTGATTTGGACGAGTTAACGGGTAATCCTGAGTTTCGTCAGAATTTGTTACGGTTGGTTAATGGCTTGAGTGGTTTGGTGTCTTCGACGGAACAGTTAGAGCAACAAATCCGTACTGCCCAAGAATTAGAACCTGTTCAGCAGGCTTTAGAGCAAGCCCAATTGATGACCGCTCCAGAATCGCCCTCTGCCCAGTCTTCTAGCCCCTCAGAACCTACCTTAGTCGCCCCTCGCCTCTCCCGCCCCACTCCCTCAGCCGAGCCTTCTCCTGACGCTCCTAGACCCCTCCCAGCTGGTCCGGTGATTCAAGGACGACGGGTTAACCCCTAGGAAGGGCTGGCTGAACAACTCCGAGAGTCGGGGAGAGGGGGAGCAGGGGAGCAGGGGAGCAGCAATCTCCCGATTCCCGACTCCCGACTCCCGACTCCCGACTCCCGACTCCCGACTCCCGACTCCCGACTCCCGACTCCCGACTCCCGATTCCCGACTCCCGACTCCCGACTCCCGATTCCCTATTCCCCATTCCCGACTCCCTATTCCCCATTCCCCCGTTCCCCGTTCCCTGTTCCCTGTTCCCTAACCCCAGATCGCTGTGAAGTCCATCACCAAGTTGGGAAGGATGGGATCGCCGGAGAGGGTGTCAGGACGCTCCCACAATTCCATGGGTTGTCCGGGACGGTAACAGTAGACTCGCCCCGCATCAGGATCAATTAACCAGCCCAATTGTGCGCCATTGTCCCGATATTCTTCTAGTTTGGCTTGAAGCGTCGATAACTCATCACTAGGGGATTTGAGTTCTAGGACAAAATCGGGACAGAGGGGGGCAAATTGGCGCTGTTGCTCTGGGGAGAGGCGTTCCCAGCGCGATCGCTCAATCCAAGCCGCATCAGGAGAGCGGATCGCCCCGTTGGGCAGGGTGAAACCGGCGGAGGAGTCGAAAGCCACACCGAGCCTCGTTTGTTGGTTCCACTGCCAGAGTTGACCCAGCAGATCCGCATTACGGGCTCCAGTTGCACTTCCGGCAGGGGACATAGCAATCAATTCTCCTTGGACAGTCCGTTCTAGGCGCAGGTCGGGGTTTTGCTGACAAAGTTGGGCAAAGACTTGATCCGTCAGTTGAACGGTGGGTCCTAGGTTTAGGGCAATCAAGGGAGTCTCCTTAAGGGAAATCTTAGTGTTCTTTGTGTCTTTGTGGTTCATCCAGTTGAGCCATAGAGGGGGCAGGGAGGGAGAGAATTTTCCTCTGTTCTCTCTCGCCTAATCCCCGAGTGTCTGATCAAAGGGCAGGTCTTGTTCTGGAGGCGTTAACTGTAATAAAACCCGCTCAACGGCCGCTTGTAAATCAGCCCGCTCTGGACTAATGGCTAGTGCCTCCCGATAGGCAACTAGGGCGGCCTCGTAGCGTCTGAGGGCGGCGAGGGCTTCCCCTTTGGCAAACCAGGCGAGGGTTGAGCGGGGATTGAGCGCTAGGGCTTGATCGGCGGCGCGAATGGCTCCACTATAATCTCTCAGGTGCCAGAGGATAACGCTCCGATTTGCCCAAGCCACATCACTCTGGGGGTCAATGCTCAAGGCTTGGTCATAGGCAATCAAGGCCTCATTGTAGCGTTGCAGGGAGAGGAAAACGCGGCCGCGATTGATCCAAGCTTGGACATAACGGGGATTGAGGGCTATGGCGCGGTCGTAGGAGGCGAGACTCTCGTTGTAGCGTCCGAGGTACCAGTAGGGAACGCCGCGATTGTTCCACGCTTCGGCAAAGTCGGGCTGGAATCCGACAGCGCGGTTGGCTGTGGCGATCGCATCTTCATAACGTCCCAGTTGTGTCAACGTGATGGTCAGTTGATCCCAAGCTTCGGCTACCCCCAATTTATCCCAACTGCCATCCCCCGCCAAGGCCTGTTCACAAGCTGTAAGGGCGGCTTCATAGCGTTGTAATTTATTGAGGGCGGTACATTGTTTAACGAGGGCTAGGGTGTAGTCCGGTTTAATATTAACGGCCTGGGTAAAGGAGAGGAGGGCTTCGGGGTAGTTTTTTTGCTGGGCCAATAACATTCCCTGTTGCGCCCAGAGCATGGGATTACGGGGACTTTGTTTAAGGGCTTGGTCTAGGGATGCGATCGCCTGTACATCCCCTTGGAGTTGGTCAAAGGCAAGGGCGCGATTCCCCCAAGCTAAACTTTCGTTGAGGGTTCCCCAGTTTTGATTCTGGGCAAGGGCAGCATCACAAGAAGTCAGGGCTTCTAGGGGGCGTTGGAGTTGGGAAAGGGCTTCACACTGACGGGCGAGGGCGAGGGAATATTCCGGCTCAATGACCAGCGCCCGTTCATAGGACACCACAGCATCCTCATGGCGGCCTAAGCGGGTGAGACTTTCACCCCGGAAAAACCAAGCCTCGGCGGGGTTAGTATTGCGCCAGTGGGCATCGGCTAACAGGGCGGCCTCACAAGCGTCTAGGGCTTCCTCCTCCCGGTTTAACCCGGAAAACCCTAGACAGCGCCAGGTCTGGGCTTCGGAATAGTTCCCCCGAAACCGAATCGCATTTTCTGCCGAGGCCACCCCTTCAGCGTAACGGTTGAGACGGAGTAAAACATAACTCCGGTCCGACCAGATATCTGGGTCTTTGGGTTCAATTAAAATGGCTTCATCACAGGCTTCTAGGGCTTCGGTAAAGGCTTCTGCTTTGCTCTGGAGGCGGCAGAGGTTCGCCCAGTAGTCAAAATCTTCTAATTCCCGAAAAGGCTGTTGTAGGCGAATCCTAGCGGGTAATGCTAGAACGGCTTCTGAAACGGCACCCCAGAGGATGACGGTTACTATGAACTGGGTTAAGAGCGATCTCTTCGAGACGCTACGTGAACGCATTTTTTTCACCAACTCCTCCACTACAAACCATTTGCCGTTAATCTATCCCATTGTCTAATGCTTACACCCGAAAAATGGCCTTAGAATACCTTCAACTTACACACCCACCCACATTAAACCCTAAAACTTTCCTATGATGCTCCGTTTTCTTCCCCTTCTCACGTTATGCAGTTTCCTCTGTGGGGTCTATCCTGCTTTTGGCTACAATCGCAATGATTTAACTAAACTCAACGAAACCCGGGATTGTCGAGGGTGTAATCTAGAGGGGGTGGAATTGCGCGATCGCTATCTCCAAAGCGCCGACCTCCGCGACGTAAACCTCCGCAACGCCGACCTCCGACACGCCGACCTGCGCAACGCCATCCTCCGCAACGCCAACCTCGAAAACACCGACCTCCGACACGCCGACCTCCGAGGCGCCGACCTACGCAACGCCAACCTCGACCGCGTAGACCTCCGAGGCGTAAAACTCGACCGCCACACCCTCATCGCCCCCAAATGGTTAGAAGTCTGGGAAGTCGTCAACCGCCCCATCCCCGACCCCTCCGCCCCCCCACCCCAACCCCTCAACCTCTCCGGTCGAGACTTCCGCAACGCCAACCTCCGAGGCGCTGACCTCACCAACGCCGAATTAACCTCCGTCAACCTCGCCGGCGCTGACCTACAAGGCGCACGTCTCACCAACAGCAGCCTCCGTCTCGCCCGACTCTCTCAAGCCAACCTCGCCCTCGCCGACATCCAAAACACCGACCTCACCCGCACCAGTCTCCAACAGTCCAGTTTCTTCGCCAGCGATGTCCGCAACGCCAACCTCAGCCGCGCCAACCTCACCAGCGCCGACCTCACCAACAGTTTATTTACAGGGGCAACCCTCGACAGTGTAAGATTTAGCCCCAACACAGAACTCCGTCGAGCCAACTTTAACGAAACCACCATTCTGGACAGCAACCTAAACACCGATGATTTAATTGTCACCCCCTTCCGAGAAAGTCGAGTCAATAATCCCGCCCTACCTAGTGTTTCTTTAGAAGGCGTAAACCTGAGTGAATCAGACTTAAGTGAGCGGCAATTTATTAACGCAAATTTGCGCCATGCCAACCTACGACGGAGCAATTTAACCAATGCCTATCTAGAAAATACAGACCTAACCGGGGCTGATTTACAATCCGCCGATTTAAGAGGGGCTGTTTTACGCAATGTGATATTAGACGGGGCAAACCTACGCGGTGCTAACCTTACAGAAACGGGCTTTATTAACGTTAGTTTTTGCGGCACTACTTTACCCGATGGTAGCATAGAACGCTGTAGAATGCAACAGTAAAAAGCGAGAAATATTGGCATAAATTATCAGAAAATATAGGTATTATTTCCTGATTTAGGGATTACCCAGTATTGGCAATCAGAGCGACCAAGTTAAGAGCCAGAATTTTAAAAACCATTATTAAAAAAGAGGATTTAAACAATGCCAGATTGTCCCGTATGTCAAACCCAATATACCGAAGGACAAAACCATTGCCATGTTTGTGGGTGGTACTTACAAGATTCCGTTCCCACCACTCCCAGCCTAGTTTTGTTTAACCAGAAAATACCCGAACCGTATCAATCTCAAGTCAAAGCTTGGGCTAGATATGTCTGGAAAGAGCAGCAGAAATATTTATCAGAACTTTCTAAATTAAAATCCCAAATTAAAACGATTAAACACGAACGGGAACAGACTAAATATCAACTGGAAAAACTAACAGACGCTTACCATGATATTCAAAGTTTAGCCCCCAGTTTAGACAATCTCCCAGAACTTCCCAGCAGTCCTGAATCCTCCTTAGAACAAGTTCCTCCCCTACTGGAAGGAGAAGCCCCTGTTTTGGGACAAGAGGAGTTAATTCAGTTATTTTATGAGTGGACAAAGACCCAAAACGAGCAGGAATTCATTAAAGAACAATTAGGACAAGCGAGACAAGATTATCAGACCATTCATGAGCAGTTAAAGCATTTTAGCTCGATTGAGCAAGAGTTAAATGCTTTATCGGATGAACGAGTAAAAATTCAAGTCAAGCTGAAGCAAATCGAGGATAAATTGCAGTCAGAAAAACAGGAACGTTTGGTTTTAACGGATTTAATTCAACAAAAGGAGCAGGAGATTCACTCCCTGCGAGGACTTGTGGAGCAATATCAAGCACAAATTCCCGAAGTGCCTTTATTTCTCAGTCACCTTGAGTCTGTAGTCGATACTCTCCAACAGCAGATGACGAGTCAACGGGATAACTTCCGAGAGGAATTGAATCCCCTTGTGGCACAAATTGGGGAAGTGACTACCTCTCAGCAACAACTTGCTACGACAGTCGATACTCTTCAACAAGAGATGACGAGTCAACGGGATAACTTCCGAGAGGAATTAAATCCTGTTGTGGCACAAATACAAGATGTGACTACCTCTCAGCAACAACTTGCTACGACAGTCGATACTCTTCAACAAGAGATGACGAGTCAACGGGATAACTTCCGAGAGGAATTAAATCCTGTTGTGGCACAAATACAAGATGTGACTACCTCTCAGCAACAACTTGCTACGACAGTCGATACTCTTCAACAAGAGATGACGAGTCAACGGGATAACTTCCGAGAGGAATTAAATCCTGTTGTGGCACAAATACAAGATGTGACTACCTCTCAGCAACAACTTGCTAAGACAGTCGATACTCTCCAACAGGAGATGACGAGTCAACGGGATAACTTCCGAGAGGAATTAAATCCTGTTGTGGCACAAATCGGGGAAGTTACTACCTCTCAGCAACAACTTAGCTAAGACAGTCGATACTCTCCAACAGGAGATGACGAGTCAACGGGATAACTTCCGAGAGGAATTAAATCCTGTTGTGGCACAAATCGGGGAAGTTACTACCTCTCAGCAACAACTTGCTAAGACAGTCGATACTCTTCAACAAGAGATGACGAGTCAACGGGATAACTTCCGAGAGGAATTGAATCCTGTTGTGGCACAAATCGGGGAAGTTACTACCTCTCAGCAACAACTTGCTAAGACAGTCGATACTCTCCAACAGGAGATGACGAGTCAACGGGATAACTTCCGAGAGGAATTAAATCCTGTTGTGGCACAAATCGGGGAAGTTACTACCTCTCAGCAACAACTTGCTAAGACAGTCGATACTCTCCAACAGGAGATGACGAGTCAACGGGATAACTTCCGAGAGGAATTGAATCCCCTTGTGGCACAAATACAAGATGTGACTATCTCTCAGCAACAACTTGCTACGACAGTCGATACTCTTCAACAAGAGATGACGAGTCAACGGGATAACTTCCGAGAGGAATTTAAGTCCCCTTGTCGCACGAATGGAAGATGTAACTACCTCTCAGCAACAACTTGCTACGACAGTCGATACCTCTTCCAACAGGAGATGACGAGTCAACGGGATAACTTCCGGGAGGAATTTAATCCCCTTGTCGCACAAATGGAAGATGTAACTACCTCTCAGCAACAACTTGCTACGACAGTCGATACTCTTCAACAGGAGATGACGAGTCAACGGGATAACTTCCGGGAGGAATTTAATCCCCTTGTCGCACAAATGGAAGATGTAACTACCTCTCAGCAACAACTTGCTACGACAGTCGATACTCTCCAACAGGAGATGACGAGTCAACGGCAGGAACAGCTAAAATGGGAAAATCAACAAGCACAACTAATAGATTATGTCAAGAAAATAGAGCAAAATTTAACCCAAAGCTATGATGAGTTTAACCTGAGAATTGTTGAGCAAAATAGTCAATTTGAGCGCCAGATTCAACCGCTTTTGAACTTGGAAGATAAATTCAATCAAATTCAATCAGATATTATTCACTTGCAATCAATGGAGCAAATCGTGGTTCGCAGTACAACCCCGTCTAAACCAAAATCCTCGGCGGTTTATACTCGATATTGGAGTCAGTCTTAACCGCTCGTAAAAATCTGGACACAGTTACCCAAAGGTAGACAATGTTAGACAGCTACGTTGGTAATTTTAGTCCAAAGGTCTAAAACTACAGGATTGAACCTCCCATCGCTGAAAGCGAGGGATTCCCATATAGACTCTTATCTAGACCGAAGTCCCCGACAGAACGCCATGACTGGGCTGTTTGACCACGGGCGCACCGACCGCAGTTAATCCACGCTGTTTTACTATTATTGAAGCAGCAACATCCCGATCCACGGTGTAGCCACATTCAGAGCAAGAGTGAACCCTTTGAGAGAGTTCTTTCTGACCTGTATGGGTTCCACATTCAGGACAAAGTTGAGAGGTATAGTCTGGATTGACCTTGGCAAAATATGTATCCGTTTGAGAGGCAACATATTGCAAGATAGTAAAGAATTGACCTAAACCCATATCTAGAGACTGCTTACAGAATAGTCCCCTACTCCAAGCTGTGAAGTTAATATCTTCAACAAACAAGATAAATGGCTGTCTAGAGTTAAATTAAAATCGAACAGATTTTAAACCTTTTGCAGGACAAAAAATTGATAGCCATACCAGTTTTTATACTGGTGATACATCTCAATTTCTTGGGCTTCTTGGGCTATAATTTGCAGTGCTTCCTCATCTTGTGCATAGACTTGGCTTAAGTCTGCCAATCTTGCTTCTAGAGGGTGATAATAATTCCACCATGCTACTTCGGGCAAAACAAAAGAGGCCAACACCTGATATCCCCACTGGGGAATTTCTGCTAACAATTCATCCCCTGCCTTCATTCCCGGATAGTTTACCCCCCAAAATTGGGCAACTTCTGCGGGAGGATTAGCACGCAACCAAACTAATTCACTCACGACTAAATACCCTTGAGGTTTCAAGAAAGAACGCCAATTTTTTAACCCCTGTTCAAATCCCATAATATAAACCGCCCCTTCAGACCAAATTAAATCAAAAGACTGAGGGGGAAAAGATAGGCTGTCCATGCTTTGGTTAACACAGTGAATGCGCTGTTTATAACCTTGTGTTTTGGCCTTTGAGCGTAACTCTACTAAAAACGGTTCGTGGTTGTCTACTGCGGTAATATAGCCATCTGTAGATTGAGCTAATGTGAGGGTCTGGGAACCTGGGCCACAACCAATATCTAGAATGGTAGGATGTTCTAAGGTTGGTAACAGTTCTAAAGCTTGTCGGGTATAGTCTTCCCCTCCCGGACTTTCTCGGGTGAGATTGGTGTGAATTTCAAAGAAAATATTCATGGTTTAATTTTTTGCGGTTTAATGATTGATGAGGACTAATCATTTTCTTATAACCTATTTATTCGTTCTTGGGACAAGATTTCAGAGGCTTTGTTAACCCCTTTAGGAGAAGATTAGATGAAATTAGAGATGGTTTTGAATGAACTTTCTCTGGAAAGTCGGGCGGGGGATACTGCTATGGCTCAACAGGAGTTCAGACGGAATCAATGACCAGTAGGTTATCTGGGGAGGATTGTCCTGATAACTGACTGAGGTCATGTTCTTCTCCTAGGTAAATGTTGCGGATATCGTAGGGTAAGTTATTCTCTAGGGCGTGATAACCTTGCTCTAGGAATTCTTGGACTTGGGCGGGTGAGAACATATCCCCTTCGGCTTGTAAGTAGGCGGCGATGCGGGTAGGGCTCCAGTGGAAGGTTTGCGCCATGACGACAATTAGACGGATGACGGGGGGAAGGGCATCAAGGGCTTGTTCTAAGTAACACCAGAGGGGAGGGGAGGCCTCCTGAAGTTTGTAGTTAATGGACTCAACGGGGGGTAGATTGGCCTGATTAATACAAATGGCGGTCATGTTGATTAACCAATTCTGGAAGGAGTTGGTTTCGTTTTCTTCGATGCCTCGCATTTCCAGGCCGCGCATTTCATAGAAAATATGTCGCCAGGTGAGGGCAAAGAGGTAATCTCCTTGTACGGGCGATCGCGCAGAATGGGCGATGAGGGTGTAGACAATAGGACTATAACGGCAGAAAATGGCGACGAAATACTTGCCCTGTTCTGGATAACGTTGAAACAGTGCCAATAGTTCGCGATCGCTATGATGGAATAGCGATTTTACTAGGGGGTGATTGCATTCAGAAAAACGTTGAGTTTGCACAATCGGTTGTCGCTCGCTTACGTCCTGCGGTCATCATTATTTTAATCACCATAGTACGGGAGGTTCGATCATTGTTCAATGTTTTTGTTTACGGAACTTTAAAACCGGGGGAAATCAATTATTTCCGGTACTGTGCCGGAAAAACTTGTCAAGAACGCTTGGCCTATGCTTGGGGGAAATTATATGCGCTCTGCCTAGGGTATCCGGGGATGGCCGAAGGAACAGAGCGCATTCAGGGGGTGATCTTAACGTTTGAGGATGAAGGGGTTTTAGAACAGTTGGATCAGTTAGAGAGTTATTCGCCTAGCCGCCCTGCCCACGAGAACGAATACCAACGGCGGGAAATCATCGTTTATGATGGGTCAGGCAAGCCTCTAGACAAGGCTTGGACTTACATTATGTCGGATCAGAACATTCGACGCTTTAAGGGGGTGTGGTTGCCGTCTGGCTGTTGGTCTAGCTATGACTCCCAGCGGGGGGAATTCTAGACTAACCCTTAGTAAGGATAGCTGGGGCTGGCGACGGTGGGTTTGTGCAGTTCTACTAGAGGACGATCAAGGGGAATCATGAGGGCTTGAGAATCTACGGGAATTTCAACTAAGGGTTGATTGAGGGCAATCATTAACTCTTCGCTTTGACCGGGGTAGTTGAGGCTATTCCAAGCCATACGGGGGGCAAAAGCACCTTCACCAGGTAATAGGGTAGAGACGGCTCCAACGACGAGGGCGGCGATCGCACTTCCTCCCCACACAAAAGCCCGATGGCGTTCCCGTTGTCGCACTTTGGCGATTACTTGATTGGCCACGGTTTCCGCACTTTGAGCGGGTGCAGGAGTGGGCAGGGATTGGATACCGTTGCGGAGTTTGAGTAAACGGCGATACAAACGTTGGCATTCAGGATCTGTATCCAGCCATTGCTGAACTTGTTTCCGTTCGGCGGGATTAGCTTCTCCGTCGAGGTAAGCACTAATTAATTCAAAGCGATCGCGTTGACGAGTATCCATATCCTTGTAGGAATGTGTGTGAGAATGGTTTGAGAAGACCTTGCGGCTAGACAGGTCTTGATGAGAATTTTGATCCCTGTTCTTGTTAGAAGTCATGGTTTGATCACCCACCTCTTAATTCAGGTTGCTCCCTGATTGTGCCGAATAAAAGAAAACGAAAGGCTATTGTCTTGGAATTCTTGAATGTTGGAATAATTGAACCTTTTCCCCACACAGAAAATGCTCATTCCCCCTTAGTCCACATCCAAATAGGGTTGTAATTCAGACTGTAAGCGCGTTCTGGCGCGAGCAATCCGA
This sequence comes from Spirulina subsalsa PCC 9445, assembly GCF_000314005.1. Taxonomy (NCBI): domain Bacteria; kingdom Bacillati; phylum Cyanobacteriota; class Cyanophyceae; order Spirulinales; family Spirulinaceae; genus Spirulina; species Spirulina subsalsa. Next base: position 3,977,008 of record NZ_JH980292.1, on the reverse strand, counting down.
GATTTAACGGTACCGAGAGAAACCCCCGTAATTTCCGCGATTTCTTCATAGGCTAGGCCTTGGATTTCGCGCAGGACGATGGTGGTTCGGAAGGCTTCGGGTAGGTCTGCGATCGCCGTTTGTAACTGTTCGTAAAACTCGCGAGTCGCTAGACTATCATCAGGACTCGGTGCATCGGAAGGAAGTTCCCAGGACATTTCTCCGTCATCCATTGCTCGGGGAGCATCCAGAGAAAGGGGACTTGCGACGCGCTTCCGTTTGCGTAATTCATCATAAAACAGGTTTGTGGCGATGCGACTCAACCAACTTTTAAATTTAACCGGCTCTTTGAGACGATTAATATTCCGATAGACTCGAATCCAAACCTCTTGAGCTAAGTCGGCGCGATCCTGCCAATCTGGTGCTAGATGATACAGGATTTTTTCCACATGGGACTGATACCGACGGAGAAGTTCGGCAAACGCTGCCCGATCGGGTTTAACGCCCTCTTGACAACGTAAAATCAAATCGTAGTTAGGGAGTTTGTCGAGAGACACCGAAGATTGAGGAACTTTCGCCTCAATGGTTGACCAAGTTGCAGGAACTGACTGACTCATGGGTTTCTCAAAGGAACAATTTCCATCCTTTTCCCATTCTGACCGTCTGGATTCAGGAAAGTTCCCGAGATTGTTACAAAAGTTCGAGAGGGGGGAGGGGATCAGCAAGACTCAAGCTGACCCATTAAGCCCGTATTTCCCCCATCTTGTCCTCCCGTCTTGTTCCCCCCTTACTCAGGGGGGCTAGGGGGGATAAGTCCAGATAGCACCGACTAATCTTGAGTTTCATACTGGGTGGCATGGGATTGTAACAAGTTGCTGACTTGCTTCAACACATCTCCCGAGGAGGTTTTAGCCACAGGAGTCCGTTCGGGGTAAAATTCCGGTTGTTCTAAACTGCGGGAGATTGCATCACTAATCTGTTGATTAATCAACTCCTGTAACTCTTCCTTCGCCTTTTGCCTCTGATAACTCGCCCCTTCTTCCGTTGTGGCATACAAAGGCGGTAAACGGTTTAAGGTATAGGCCGCAATATCCCCCACATCCAAAACCTTATCTGTGGTAGCCTCAATTTCTGCCACTCTAGCAATCGCTTCACTGAGAACCAATTCCTCCATCACGTTAATAAACTGCTTCCGGGGAACCGCAACGACTTCCCCGGTGAGGAGGGCTCCCATCAGTCGGTCCAGCGCCATATACTCCTCAATGGACAGTTCCGAAGCCGTATCACAGATGCGCCCTACTTCCGCTTCCATCGTCGGTGTCAGATAACCGTCTCGTAGCGCCTGTTCCACAATTTTTTCGATGCTACTCATTGCTTCTTTGAAAAATTACGTTGTGCGGGATTCCAATGTATTTTCATCATCTCTTATCTTGGGAGGAAACGCTAGTGACTCTTGGCTTAGGCAACGCCGCTATTTTTCCCCCGCCGAAGCAGAACCTATCCCACAGGTTTATGATACGCGATCGCCTGTCGCCAGATAATCGTTAGTTGCTCCGATGCGTCTTGTAGACAGATACATTGGGCATCTTGCCAGACCATCTTTCCCGTGATCACATCCCCCGTCATTAACTTAAACTCAACCTCTACCTTTTCACGGTTAAAATTTTGGAGTTGTCTTGTACTCGGTAATCCAGTGTCAAAGTCAGTCATAATTTAAACCTGTAGCTTAACGAGATTTAATTCAAATTAGCCTATTCTGTTTGTAGCCCGTTCACTCACCCCAGAAAGATCATGGAAATCGCCTTTACTAAGTACCACGGCCTCGGTAACGATTTTATCTTAATTGATAATCGTCAAAGTCCAGACCCTTTAATTCGTCCAGAAGAAGCGGTTAACTTGTGCGATCGCAATTTTGGCATTGGAGCCGACGGCGTGATCTTTGCCCTCCCCGGTCAAAACGGCAGCGACTACACCATGAGAATCTTTAACTCCGATGGGTCAGAACCCGAAATGTGTGGCAATGGGATTCGCTGTTTCGCCCACTTCATCGCCGAATTAACAGGCAATACCACCCCTAACCAAACCTTCGTTATCCACACCCTAGCAGGCTTAATCACCCCCCAACTTACCCCAGAAGGTCAAATCAAGGTAGATATGGGCATTCCCAAGGTCACAGCCGCCCAAATCCCCACCACCCTCAACGCCGCCGACCAAAAGGTAATCAATATTCCCCTCAACGTGGCCGGACAAACTTGGGCTGTCACCTGTGTGAACATGGGCAATCCCCACTGTATTACATTCGTAGACGACGTGGAGCATATCCCCCTCGCCACCCTCGGCCCTCAATTTGAGCATCATTCTGTCTTTCCCCAACGCACCAACACCGAATTTATTCAAGTCGTCGCCCCCAACTATCTAAAAATGCGCGTCTGGGAGCGAGGAGCCGGGGCTACCTTGGCCTGTGGGACAGGGGCCTGTGCTTCGGTGGTGGCGGGTGTGTTAACAGGTCACAGCGAGGCCACTTGTACGGTAGAATTGCCCGGTGGTTGTTTAACCATTGAATGGGATCAAAGTAGTCAACGGATTTATATGACTGGCCCCGCTCAAAAAGTGTTTACGGGACAAGTCCTGCTCAATCGTTAAGTTGCCCTTGATTCCCTCTAATGAGACAAGACCCTTGGCTAGCCATTAATCTGTCCCTATTCTTCCCCGGAATAGGACAGTGGTATGCCCGCAAATGGTTAAAAGGAGGGATTTGGGTCTTGGCACAAGTGGGGCTAATTGCCTTTTCCGCTTGGTCGATTTTTGCCCCCTATGGCAACACCGTTTTAGGCTTAAGTTGTTTCTTCTTAATTGCCGGGGTGTACATCGGTAATCTGTTTGACGCTTACTATAGCGTTGAGAGTGACACCACTGGGGAGAAAATCCCCCGTCGGGTGAAAAACCCTTGGTTTGCGGTGTTTTTATCGCGTGTTTTGCCCGGTGTAGGGCAATTTTACGGGGATAAGGTGGGCTGGGGGGCGTTTTTTCTGGGGGCGTTTCTCCTGTTGTCGATTTTTGATCAGGTTTTTCCCTCCCTGTTGATTATCTCACCCTTGATTAGTGCGATCGCCGCCTATCATGCCTATCAAGCCTTCCCCCGAGCCAAAACCACCCCCCAAGGTCGCCGCTGGGTCGCCATCTTAGCCGGAGTCTTATTCAGTTTAGAATTATTGGGCAATTACTTCCCCCTCTGGCTCAATCAACAGGTGGAAATGTTCGTAATTCCCAGTGGGTCAATGCAGCCCACCCTTCAGGTCAACGACCGGATTTTAGTGCGCAAATCGAAGAATTATCAGCCCCAAGTGGGGGATATTATTGTCTTTGAAGCCCCGGATTTCGTCAAAGCAATGGATCCCCTCAGTCATCCCGACGATACAGTATATTATGTGAAACGAGTCATGGGGACTCCGGGGCAACGGATTGAAGTCTTAAATGGGGTAGTTTATATCAATAATCAAGCCATCGCTGAACGTTATGTCACTGCTCCGGCTAACTATAACATCGCCGCCCAGCGCGTGCCAGAGGATAAATACTGGGTTTTAGGCGATCGCCGCAATGACAGTTTTGACTCCCATGTATGGGGCTTTCTCCCCGCCGATCTCGTCATTGGACAAGCCTATAAAATTGTCTTCCCCCCCGGTCGTATTCAACCGTTATAACTCTTTAATTGAGGTCTGCTGAATATCCTTCTAAGCACTGTTACTAGGGTTTTCGATTGGGAGCGAGAAAGTGCAAGGTTTTAGGGATAAAGAATCAAAAAGGCTTGCCTTTTTCCGACTCCCCCTTCCTGTTCCCTCGCGGAGCAGAGTTATTCAGCAAGCCCTAGGTGTGATCATCATATCGTGACTCCAACTCAGCCACCGAGAGAATTAAAGTCTCCTCAATTTCCTGAATCACATCAGGACTAATTTTCTTGTTACTATACAAACAAGAAACTAACAACTTGTTCGCCTCATAATACTGCTTTAACAACTCCTGCTGTGCTTTACTAAACTGCCAATCATAGCCAATATTCCGAGACTCAATAATCACTAACCTTAAGTTTCTCGTCCAGATTTTATTATTCGCTTGCCACCATTTCTGATACTTACTGCGGTCTTGAGTTGCGTCAGGAATTTGTTCCTTAAACCGATTCAATGCAGCCCGTAAATCTGGATCTAATTTCAGTTGACGATCCTGCATAAATGTGATAAACAAACCCAAATCATTGGCAAAAGTTCCTAATAAACAATCCAACACTAAATCAATCAGTAAATCGTAATCTAAATTTCTCAGAGGATACCGTCGGAAAGCTTGATCTAACTTTTCGTCCAGTTCACAAGCTAATGTCCGATCATGTAAAGAAGACCGTAACACTCGATCAACGGCATGGGAAAAGTCTAACGGACGCGCTAATTTAGGTTCAAAAATACGAGCTAAAGCTTGGGAAAAATAAAAAGCCCGAACCGCCGAAGGTTTGTAGGGAACTTTGACTAACAAAGATTTTTGATTGACCCAAGATAAAAAGATTTGAATTTTAGGATCAGTGACTAATAAATAATCAATTTTCTTCTTCAATCGTAGCAACAAATCATTGACATTTTCTAGATGATTGACGGCAAACAATAAATACTCTTGCCATTGAACCTTGATAAAAGGATTAATAACGGCATCGAGATCATCTGCTTTAAAATGGTCTAAAATGAGTTCACTGGTTAAGTATTCCTGAATGCCATGATTGCCAAAAGCCATGATATTAGGCAATTTTTCAATAATCAAACCATGTTGTCCCTCAATACTTTGCAAAACTTGTTGACTTTCTTTTAATAATTCTTGGGGATGGGCAGGAATTTGTAAAACTTCTGTCACATAATTGTAAAGATGCTGACACATTACATCATACTCAACTAATAATTCTTGTTTTTGAAAAATCAAAGATGATAAAAGACTCAATAACTTAAGTTTATGAGTTTTGTCAAGGGTTTGATAAATATAACTTTGGAAGCGTGGATAAACCAGATTCCACTGTTCTAAGAAACGATCCAGACCTTGCTCATAAAAATCAAAAGGGCGTTTGGGGAGTTTTTTTAAGTCTTGGAAGATCCAACAAGCAAAGCTAAGAAAAAGGGGAGTATTGAAGAGGGGAACAACCTTCTCATACTTAGGTAAGTCTAACTCCGCTAAAAACTGTTTGAGGATAGTTTGTGGTTTTTCAATATTTTGAGCCGTGAACCAAACATCGGCAAATTTTTGAACTTGGGAACGGTTAAATTCTGCTAATTCTATATATTCAAACGTGGGGAATGTATATTCTGTAATTTGGGTGCGGCAGGTCAGGAGGAAACGATTTTTATAGTATCGTTGTAAGAGAGAACGAATTTGATATTGTAAATGTCTGCGGATGGTTAGAGGAACTTCATCCATGCCATCAATTAGGATGAACAACTGTCCGGCATTGAGTAAATATTCTGTATGTTTATTCTCTTCCGTATCTAAAATTTGTTGAATGGTAGTGCGTAAAAAATTGGGACTTTCTAGGGTTGCGTCAGGAAAATCATGTAAACAGATATAGACAGGAATCCAATGTTCTGGGAATTCTCCTTGAGTGCAGGCGATCGCAACCCGGGATAAAAAAGTGGTTTTCCCCGACCCCGACGGGCCGAGTAAAATTAGACGGGGTGAGGTTTGCACCGCTTGCAATCCCCCTAAACGATCTTGACGTTCTCCGAGGCCTAAACGTTCGACTTCTGCCCGTTGATGGGGGTGGTTAACAAACTCAGTTAAGTCTAGGTAGGTTTCCCGAGAGACACGACTCACCCGATACACATCAAACTCCACCCCGCTAGTGGGGGCTAGTCGGTGATTGAGGAGTGTAATTTGACTATAACGTTCTTTTAGCTTGCCATAGAGGCGTTCCTTTACCGAGTCGGCGATCGCACGCAAAGGAGAATTAACCCGAGGAGGAGCCGCCGGAGGAGGTGGAATCGGTCGCGTCTTTTGGGGCAAACCCGCGATTTCTCGCCACTTCAAACCCAAAGCAATACAAATTTTCTGAAAATCTTGAGACTCAATCGGTTGACCTTCAAAAAAATGATGAATCGTCGTTTGAGAAATAAAGTAAGGGGCAGACTCCAAATTTCTCATGATCTGATTCGCAGAAGCCAACCACGCTAACTTCGCCTGTTTAATGCCATCTGGCGTTGCTTTGAGCAATTGCTTTGCGGGTTGTGCCATGTCAGCGCTCAAAAAAGATTTCATAACTTCCGTTCAATGGCACTGCATTAAACGACCACTGCCAATAAATTGTACAAGTTCCATCCTACTCTGGAACAAACGGGAACAATCAATAATGAATTATCAATAATTAATTATCAATTATCAGGTTCGGCGGAGAATAGACTCCATCAATGATTAATCCTCCATGACCAAAAAACCCGATTCAGTCTTGCACAGTGATCCCATTCGCAAGGGTGAAAAAGTCCCCTCTTCTCTAGGGTGTATTCACTCACCCATGCTTATCCATCATTGTAGGCTGATGAAATTATCCCCCATTATTCCAACAATCCCACTTTACGGGGTGTGGGGTGTGAGGTCGTGGATTGTCCAATAGACTTACTCTTCCCTTAACCCACGAAAGATGTAGAGAATTCCCATTAGCTGTGACATCCTCCCGACACCGACCCTAGGGGTACGGTGCGGGCTTCCCCATATCACTATGAGGCTTTCCTGCTTCTACGGGAGGCTCTAGATGTCTTTTTAGGGACATCCCCGTTCGCGTTCACTTCGTGACGCTTCGCGAACGCAAAGCGTTGCGTAGCAAAGCGTCACGAAGTGAACATGCACTCGTTGAGACAAGTCTTTCTTACCAGTCACTACACCACAATTCGGACAAATTTGGCTAGTGAAATTAGCATCAACTTTCTCGAAATAAACATCTCGCTTCCAGGCCACGTGCTTTAATACCTCTAGAAAACCCCCAAAACCAGCATCAAGGGTATGCTTGCACAACATCCCCCTAGACATGGCTTTGACGTTCAAATCTTCGGCAAAAATGATATTAGCTTGGTCACAAAGATGATGAGCGACTTGATAATGAAAGTTCTTGCGAGTGTTGTAAATATGTTCATGAAGTTTAGCTACTTTTTCCCGGGCTTTATGCCAGTTTTTTGACCCTTTCTGTTTCTTTGATAATCTTCTTTGTAGCCATTTAAGCTGACTTTGAAGTTCCAAGAAAAACTTAGGTCTAGCCATTAATTCCCCCTGAGATGTTGCCATAAACTTCTCCAGTCCCAAATCAATCCCTAGAGATTTTCCTTTGCTACGCAACGCTTCGCGAACGCGAACAGCCAAGGCATAATTATATACCCCTCGACAGATTTCTAGCCAGTCAAGTAATTCTTGTTCTTGACTGGCATCTGGATAAATTCTGTAGCAATAGTTGAGGTTTAACACGAATAGTCGCTTATTGACCTGAAACTATTATACAATATCTAGGGATAAATCGTCAATCCCTAGTAAATAATTATTGGTTAATTTTCGGGGCATCGAACCCCTCAATTAACTGTCTTTCATCCCGACACTGACATTCGTGATGAAAACAGTGCGGGGCTTCCCGACGATGAGCTAAAATGGGGTGAATCATCCTCCATGATTTGAGAGTCCCCATGATCTTAAAAAACCCCTTTGCTACCCGTTCGGATCGATGGCAACCGATTATTCAAGCCTTTACGAAAGCCTTGGGCGCGCAAAATGTCATCCGGCGTAAAGATGAACTCCTGACCTACGAATGTGACGGACTCGCGGCCTATCGTCAACGTCCTGCTTTAGTCGTCCTACCCCGCACCACTGAAGAAGTAGCCCAAGCCGTCAAGATTTGTCGAGAGTACCAACTGCCTTGGGTGGCACGGGGGGCCGGAACCGGACTGTCTGGGGGAGCCTTACCTGTGGAGAATGGGGTGTTAATCGTCACCGCTAAGATGAAGCGCATCCTCAAGGTAGATTTAGCCAATCAGCGCGTCGTCGTGCAGCCCGGAGTGATTAATAACTGGGTGACACAGGCTGTAAGTGGGGCGGGTTTCTATTATGCCCCAGACCCTTCAAGTCAGATTATCTGTTCCATTGGGGGCAATATTGCCGAAAATTCTGGGGGGGTTCACTGCCTGAAATATGGGGTAACAACAAATCACGTCTTGGGCTTAAAAATTGTCACCCCAGAGGGCGAAATTCTCGACCTGGGGGGCCTTGTGCCTGAAATGCCGGGGTATGACCTGACCGGGCTATTTGTGGGGTCTGAGGGGACGCTGGGCATCGCTACGGAGATCACCCTACGCATCCTCAAGACTCCCGAGGCTGTTTGTGTCCTGTTGGCGGATTTTGAGAGTATCGAAGCGGCCGGGGGGGCGGTGGCGGATATTATTAGCGCGGGGATTATTCCGGCTGGGATGGAAATGATGGACAATCTCAGCATTAATGCGGTGGAGGATGTGGTAGCCACGGGCTGTTATCCTCGGGATGCCGGGGCGATTTTGTTGGTAGAGTTGGATGGTTTGGAGGTGGAGGTTTCGGGGAATAAGCAGCGTGTGGCGGAGTTATGTCGCCAAAATGGGGCGCGTCAGATTACCTCAGCTTCTGATGGGGAAACTCGTTTGAAGCTGTGGAAGGGGCGCAAGGCGGCGTTTGCGGCGGCGGGCAAAATCAGTCCGAATTATTTTGTTCAGGATGGGGTAATTCCTCGGACAAAGTTGGTGCAGGTGTTGGGGGAAATTGAGGCGTTAAGTCGTGAGTCGGGTTTTGCGATCGCCAATGTCTTCCACGCTGGAGATGGCAACCTACACCCCCTCATCTTATATGATCAAGCAGTGCCGGGGGCTTTTGAAAAAGTCGAAAAGGTCGGGGAGGAAATTTTGCGGCTGTGTGTGGAAGCGGGGGGCAGTTTATCGGGAGAACATGGCATCGGCGCCGATAAAAATTGCTCTATGCCTCGGATGTTTAACGAGGTGGATTTAGAAACCATGCAGTATGTGCGGGCGGTGTTTAATCCCGACGGATTAGCCAATCCGGGCAAATTATTCCCTACCCCTCGCACTTGTGGAGAGGCCGCCAATCAACGACCTCAAGGAGAATTTAAAGGGGCTTCTGTTTTCTAGTTGAGAAGGTCTATTTTGGGGAGTTGGGAATAGGGAGTCGGGAGTCAGGAATCGGTGTAGGGGCGCAATGCTTGCGCCCTAGGGAATCGGGAAAAGGCAATAGTCAAGAGTTTTGGCTATTCACTAGCCACTATTCCCCTGTTCCCCTGCCCCCCTGCCCCCCTGCTCCCCTGCTCCCCTGTTCCCCTGTTCCCCTGTTCCCCGTTCCCTAATCAAACTATGAGCAATACAACCAGCATTTACGAGAAAATCCGTCAATTTTATGACCAATCCAGTGGCCTCTGGGAGCAAGTCTGGGGCGAACATATGCACCACGGCTATTATGGACGCTCCGGCACCTATAAAGTCAACCGTCGTCAAGCACAAATTGATCTGATTGAGGAGTTACTCTATTGGGGTCAAGTCCAGTCCCCCCAACGGATTTTAGATGTGGGCTGTGGGATTGGCGGCAGTACCTTGTATTTAGCCCAAAAGTATAATACCGAGGCGTTGGGAATTACGCTGAGTCCCATTCAGGCGGCGAGAGCCAAGGAAAGAGCCTCAGAGGTCAAATTAGACCAAACGGTATCTTTTCAGGTCGCTAATGCCCTAGAAATGCCCTTTCCTGATGATTCTTTTGACCTGGTGTGGTCTTTGGAAAGTGGGGAACATATGCCCGACAAAGCCGAATTTTTCCGCCAATGTTATCGGGTGCTGAAACCGGGGGGATTGTTCCTCTGTGCGACTTGGTGCCATCGTCCGACCCATTCCTTAGCGGGGGAGTTGACAGTAGGGGAACAGCAGCATTTAGATGGGATTTATCGGGTGTATTGTTTACCCTATGTTTTGTCCTTGCCCGATTATGAGGCGATCGCACAAAATTGTGGTTTCCGGGAGATCCACAGCGATGACTGGTCTACAGCCGTCGCCCCCTTCTGGGATATTGTCATTGACTCCGCCTTAAACCCCAAAGTGTTGGCCGATTTATTCGCTTCCGGTTGGTCTACAGTAGAAGCCGCTTTAGCATTACCCTTGATGAGTCAAGGCTATAAGCGCGGTTTAGTGCGATTTGGTGTTTTATCGGGTCGGAAATAAGCCTCAAACGCTTATTGTCATTTGGGTTGCGCCGTCGCTCCACTCCACAAGGGAGCAGGGGGGCAGGGGAACAGGGGAATAGTGGCTAGTGAATAGCCAAAACTCTTTTATTTTAGGGAACAGGGAACAGGGGGGAGAGTTCCCGGACTCCCGATTCCCAATTCCCGACTCCCGATTCCCGACACCCGGACTTATTCAGCAAGCCCTAACTAATACCGATCTCCCGGACAAAACTGTTTCCCCCCAGACTCAATACAGTCTGGCGTGAGTTGGCGGACAATAGTTCTCTGAAACTCACGGGCTTTGGTATCCGTGAAATTGGGGATTTCATAGTGAATGCTGTCTCCATCGACATCTGGGCGGTCTAACGTTACCCAAGCCTCTTCTTCCCGACCGAAACGATCCATAATAGACCGGGCTTCGGGGCAACTAATAAACACCTGCCCCATAAAGACATCCCCCCCATCGGCTCGATAGTTAAAATACACCCCGCGTGTAGACTGATGATTACAGTAGTAGTCTGCTGTCAGTGCGACCATGGTCGCCAAATGGAGATCATACCAACGTGCAGCCCCACCCCGGATAGAGCTTGAGGTGTCGGACTGAGGAACGGTTAAGGTGAGGGTGCGGTGATTAAAGTCTCCGCCCTGACCCGCTACAAGCAAGCTTCCCACGGGGGGACTGCCAGCCGCCCTCACTGCCCCCACGCCTAATTCTTGCTGAATCATTGCGATGGCTTCGCGGGAGTGTTCCATAAGGTCTTGCCATTCGCTGCGATCGCGAATACTGTCCACTTGCCCTTGTGGATTCAGTTCTAGAATGGTTTCTTGGTCATCCAAAAGAATAAAAAACGTGGTTCCCTCGGGCAGAATCTGTTCAAAAGCGTAAAATTCCCCATCATCTCGAAACCAATAGGTTGCTCCTGTTTCACCGGGGACAGAGGAAGAAGCCGATAAAATCCGAGTTCTTCCCCCAACAGTGGTATCCATACAAAGTGAGTACAACACCGCCCCAATATTCCGTTCTGGACGCTCTTCACAGGGACGACTTTTGAGGCGTTGTAACTCTTGGTTAATCGTTGTGGGACTGGAGGCGGAGGAGAGGGCTGAGGGGGCTTGTCCTCGGTTCTGAGAGGGGGCGGCGGCGGATAAGGTGGCCGGATTGGGATTTTCTTCCCCAACTGGTAGAACGTTGTTTTCCGAGGAGGGGGGGGAGACATTAATCGCGATATTCGGCAGTTTTTCACAGGCTCCAAATAGCCCAGAGGTCGCAATGAGGCTCAGGGTCAAGGCGGATTTAAGGCTGGAGAAGATCCAAGGTTGAGACATATTTAAACACTAATTAACGAAATGGTGATGATTGTCGATAAAAAAGAGAGTGGCGCGGTTAGCGCGGGAGTGAGAGGTAGTAGATGATACAACGCCGAACCGCTCAATTCCTAAAACGTTAAGCGACAAATGAGCAAGGAGGCTAAAATTCCCGTTAAATCGGCTAATAAGGCGGCGGGGAGGGTGTGACGAGTGCGCATGACTCCCACACTGCCGAAATATACGGCCATGACGTAAAAGGTGGTTTCGGTGGAACCTTGCATGGTGGAGACGAGATAGGACAGGAAACTATCCGGGTCATTGTTGACGATTTCCGACATTAAGCCAAAGGCTCCCCCACCAGACAGGGGCCGAATTAAGGCCATCGGGAGGGCTTCGGCGGGTAGGGTGATTAAGTTGGTGACAGGGGAAAGGAGGGTAGTCATCAGGTCGAGGGCACCACTGGAGCGAAACATCCCAATGGCCACGAAAATGGCGACGAGGAAGGGGATAATGGTCACGGCAATGTTAAAGCCTTCTTTTGCCCCTTCGGTGACGGCTTCATAGACTTTAACCCCTCGGAAGTACCCTAGGAGCAATAGGCTACAGATAATTATGGGTAATAACCAGTTGGAGATACCTTCCATAAACTGGGTCGTGGTGAGGCCAGGGGTGCCTTCGACGGTGAGGCGGTAGATGATGGCGAGGAAGAAAAGGACGATTAGGCCGCCAAAGATAAACCGTCCCACGAAACCGGGGGGATTGAGGGGTTGAGGGGGGGTGGGGTCAAGTTGGGGGTCTGGGGTGGGATTGGGTTCTGATTCAGGTGGGGGGGTGGGGGGGATGTCTTCGCGGTTGCGTTGGGCGAGGAGTTTGGCGGCAATAATGGCGACGGTGGTAGAACAAATCGTGGCGATGAGGGAGGGGAGGACAATAGAGCCGGGGTTGCTGGCTCCGGCGGAGGCTCGCACGGCGATCGCACTAATGGGTAAAATCGTGACGGAAGAGGTGTTAATCGCCAAAAACAGACACATGGCATTAGTGGCGGTTCCCGGTTCCGGGTTGAGGCGATTCAGTTCCGTCATGGCCTTTAAACCAATGGGAGTGGCGGCATTGCCTAACCCTAACGCATTGGCGGCCATGTTTAAAATCATGGCGGACATGGCCGGATGGTCGGGGGGGACTTCTGGGAAAAGGCGCAACATCAGGGGACGAATGAGACGGGCAATCACTTCCATCAGTCCGGCTACTTCAATCACCCGGATAATGCCCAACCACAGGGCAAGGGCACCGATTAAACCAATGGCCAAGGTAACGGCATTGGCGGCGGATTCAAAGACGGCCTCGCTGAGTTCCGACATGGTGCCATTGAGGGCAGCCACACAGGTGGAGGCGAGAATCATAAACAGCCAAATGCCGTTTAAGGGGGAGTCAGATTTTTTCACAGATTATCGGGGTCAATGAACAAGGTTAATCCTGAATTTAACAAAAATGTTGCGGAATTCCCCTCCCTTGCAGGGACCCGATGGACTTGACCACTAACTCCCAAAGCGAAAACCAAGCTAAAAAGGGCTGTGTTGCAAGAGAAAATTTGGGTCTTAGGAACTAGGACTTCTGCCTGGGGAGGGAAGATAAGACTCGCTATATTTCGGTATAGAAAGCACTTCCCATTGAATCAGGAAGCCCCATCCTCGCGCCTCGGCAGGGTGGGGTAGTTCACGCATCAATGACTGTCAATGTGTATAAAAACCTGAGCCAAAGGGTTCAGGTCTTTATACACAATCATGATTATTTGTCAAGGATTCAAGCTGATTGATCCTGATCAGGATTAACTGCCCTGTTGAAAGACTTTCTCTTGAGCGAGTTTGTCCAGTTGAACCGCTTTTAAGAGGGTTTGCCAATCGGTTTGGACTTCGGGGGAGGGGGATTGTTGATAGAGTTGGGCGAGGGAGGCGATCGCATCATACCAAATCCCAGCCGCCGCCAAGCCCCGCGCTTGCTCATGGAGAGATGAATTATTTAAAGCCCTGCGCAGATTTTGATCGACTGGAACTTTGCGAATCCAGGCCCCTGTTGCCCCCAAAAACTCATTATTGCGGTCGTAGATATAAACCGTCCATTGATAGTCTGTTCCTTCCACTAACGGCTTTTCTCCCGTATCTAAAACCACGGGGAGAATACCGGATCCAGTGGGGGGCGTAATTTCCTGAATCAGGACGACTTCCCCTTGTTTATTGGTGACTTCCAGTTCCATCATCCCTAAAGGACATAGACTATTATCCAAACTCGCCACATGGACTAAGACCGTCGGTTTAGCCTGAGTTGTCACCCCAAAGCGGATGGCTTCCTCTTGAGCAGCAGAAGGGACAGTGGGGACTAAAGGGGTTAACTCCGGTTTCACATTACAACCCCTCGTCCCTCCGGGTTCCGTGCGGCCAGGGGAGCCAATACCTGAAGGGGGTTGATAGTTCGCCCCTTGCCAAATCAACGATTGCGCCAAAACCAAACTCGAAGAGACAGACAGAACAAAAGTTCCACTCAAAAGGGCTAAGGTTTTAATCAGGGGAGATGAGAATTGCATAATGATACTCTCGTGTTAGATCAGGAGAACAGTGGAAACGGTTTAGAGGTTAAAGCTGAAGGTCAAAAGCCAAGGGAAAAAATCCGATTGCCCGCCGCTATGTCTAATCTAAACGCCTTCTGCCTTAGCGCCATCAGGATTAACCATTAAAAGATGCTTGAACATCACCCTGAGATGTGCGGTTTTGATGATTGCTTCTAGAGAACGAAAGTTCTTAGTGGGAACGAAGGATCAAAAGTTCAGATCGAGCATTGTCTGAATTAGGATTTTGCTAAGTTAGAGGACTTAGGGCAAGATCGAAAGCAAGAAAACTACGGTCTTCCCATTTTTATCTTCACCAAGACAGAGCATGATTCCTGATTCATCTACTTCTTTTGTAACTCAACAAGCCTTAAATGGTCGGACGATTCGCCCCATTGCTGCCGCGACAATCTACGGGATTGCCTTTCGGGGCAACAGCTTGTACGCTCTCGATGCCACCAGTGGCTATTTATTAGAAGTGGATCCCTACACGAACAACACTCGCATCCTCAATTCTCACTGTTGGCAAGATTTTGTCGGGGCGACGGGATTGGCGATCGCGGGAGATACCCTCTGGTTTACTAGAAATGAAGATGTGTATTTTTGTTCCCTTCCTACGGAACACAGCACGAACGAGGAAAAATTAACCCCCCATCTTTTCATTAGTTTGTACTATCCGGCCGATGGGATTGGGGTTTTAGGGTCAACCATTTATCTGACCTGTCAGAAATCGGGCTATATCTTGATTTATAGCCGGGAAACTCGCCGGGAAATTACCCGTTTCTATGCCCCGGGGATTGGCATTGAAAATATTACCGTGCGGGGGGAGGAACTTTGGCTCTGTGATGACTTGGAACAAACGGTCTATTGTTTGGACCGAGCGACAGGAGAGGTGAACTTTAGTGTTTTAACGCCCTTTGAGAATCCCACAGGATTGGCCTTTTATCAAGACCCAGAAACCCAGCAGGAAACGCTCTATGTAGCTTATTCCCACAATGAACCCTATTTGCGGGATAATCCCAACGCCCAACCCAACCACGAGTTACAATATCGCGATCGCACCTTCATCCATCCCCTTTACTTTCACTACCAACAAGGCGACCATTACGCCCTTTCTAATGGTTATTTAGTCGAGATGTCCTATGTGGAAGAACTCTCCCCCCTCGACCCCATCGACATCCAAGAGATAGAATGGCGAATCGCCCTCCCCGCCGAAACCCCTCGGCAAAAACTGCGCAAAATTGAACCTGTGGGTTTACCCTTTGAGGAACGGCACGTAGACGGTCAACGGATTGCCGTCTTTAAGTTTGACCATCTCACCTCCGACCAGCGTTATATTTTCGGCTGGAAAGCGACTCTAGAAGTGTGGGGGATTAAGTATCAATTCGACCCCACCGACGGGGAAGATGTGCCAGAATTGCCCCCCGAATATGAAGCCCGTTATTTAATTGACAATGACAATTTAGCGATGGATAAGGAAAATATCCAACGGGCGGCTCGGGATGCGGTCGCGGAAGAAACCAACCTGTTACGCAAAATGTACAATATTCGCAACTATGTTTATGATCGGCTAACCTATGGCATTAAACCCCACATTGACACTCCTGATGTGGCCTTAGCGAGAGGGGTAGGGTCTTGTGGGGAATATTTAGGGGTTTTATTGGCACTGTCGCGGTTAAATGGCATTGCTTGCCGCACCGTAGGCCGTTATAAATGCCCGGCCAAACCCCTAGAGCGTTTTGTCCCCCTTGAACCGGACTTTAACCATGTGTGGATGGAGTTTTATCTACCGGGATTTGGTTGGTTGCCGATGGAATCCAATCCCGATGATATTCATGAGGGGGGGCCTTACCCGACTCGCTTTTTTATGGGGTTAGCCTGGTATCACGCCGAAATGGCCAAGGGCGTTCCCTTTGAAAAGATTTATAGTAAAGATGGTTTACCCATCCCCAAGGAACAGGCCGCCATTGGAGAGTTAGCTATTAATCATGTCTGTTTTACCATTCTGGAGGAGTTATCTCCGGGAAATAGGGAATAGGGAACGGGGAACAGGGGAGAGGGGGAGCAGGGGAGGGGAGCAAGGGAGCAGGGGGGCAGGGGGGCAGGGGAGAGGCAATCTCCCGACTCCCGACTCCCGACTCCCGACTCCCGACTCCCGACTCCCGATTCCCGACTCCCCATTCCCGATTCCCGACTCCCGACTCCCGACTCCCGACTCCCGACTCCCGACTCCCGACTCCCGACTCCCGATTCCCCATTCCCTGTTCCCTGTTCCCTGTTCCCCGTTATGTCTAACTCGCGCACCTACTACCAAATCCTGAATATTCCGCCGGATGCTAGTCTTGATGAGATTAGAGCCTCGTTTCGACAGTTAGCGCGACAATATCATCCAGATGTTAACCCGCAACAGGAGGCACAGCATAAGTTTCAGGAGATTTCCGAGGCCTATCAGGTCTTATCGGATCCGGTGCAGCGTAGTTTGTATGACCAAAAGTTGGGACTCCACAAGCCGGAAAATAGTCCCTCTCAAGCCACCCAAACCTATCGAGATTTATATATTCAGGGGATAGAAAAAGCTTTTCAACAGAATTATTCAGCCGCCATTGATTGTTATAGCGAGGCGATTAAACTCAATCCTAGTTTTGTGGAAGCTTACCTAAAACGGGGGGAGTTGTATTACAAGCTAGGTCAAGATCAAAAGGTGCTGGAAAATTGCCGTCAGGTGTTGCAGTTTGAGGAGGGGTGTGAGGAGATTTATTTTTATTTAGGGCGATCGCGCTATCGGTTAGGCTATACTCAATCCGCCCTCGAAGCCTACAATCAGGCGATCGCACTCACCCCTGACTATGCCGCCGCCTACTACCATCGAGGGGTAGCCTACCATGACTTAGGCATGGACTCCCACGCCGCCGAGGACTTGCGACAGGCTGCCCTCTATTTCCAAGAACAAGGGGATTATAGCGGGTATCGTCTCGCCAATGACACCCGACGACAACTTAAACCCCTCCTCCTCCATTGGGATCGTTTGCGCCAATTTTGTCTAAACCTCTGGCGGGTGTTTTTCCGTCTGTTTTTACAACCAAAAGGGGGATTGGGTGAAGTCTTCCCCCATCTCCATCCTACCGCCGCCCTAGTCATGGGTTTGATTTATGGTGCGATCGCCCACCTTGCCTTTCTCCTTGGAGTCTTCATCGGGTGGCAAAATACCCTCAGTCGTCTTTCCTGGCCACAGTTAATCTTTATTGGACTCATCCCCTTCACCAGTTTAGTCCTCCTTAGCGCTCTCCTCCGGCTCATTTTCCCCAGCCAAGGCCATTGGGGAGGGGATTTCCTCCTCGCAGGTACAACCACCCTCCCCGTCGGTTTTCTCGCCCTCTGTAGCGGTTTTTCCACCCTCCTGGGCCCGACAATGATGAGTTTGTTAACCCTCCTCAGCGCTGTTATTGTGGTCTTTAACCTCTACACCGCCAACCACCAAATCTCTCATCTCCCGGAACAAGTGGCCGTCTGGTGTGTTCCCCTCCTCCTTTTTGCCAGTGGTTGGTTATCTTTAACGGCCTTTCTGTCTTTGATGGGTGGGGGGTAGGATGTGGGGGATCGGGAAGAGGAAATTTGAGAAAATATCTAGTGAGGATAGCCATGTTGGAAAATCTGAAACAGGCTTTAATAGAAGCAATTGAGGACGAATATAAAGCACGGGCAACCTATCGCCTCATTATCAACAAATTTGGCGCAATCCGCCCCTTTATCAATATTGTTGAGTCAGAAGGACGACACATTCAAGCCCTTTTGTCTTTATTTTCTAAATATGAAATTCCGGTTCCCCAAGATGATTGGGAGCAACGAGTTGAGATTCCGGCCTCGATTCAAGAAGCTTGTGAAGCCGGAGTTCAAGCAGAAATTGCCAATGGGGAAATGTATGAGCGCTTGCTGGATTCAACCCGTGACTATCCTGATGTACAACGAGTTTTTTTGAACTTGCAATGGGCATCCCAAAATAATCATCTACGGGCTTTTCAACGCTGTGCAGCACGGGGAAACTCCCCAGCACATCGGGGAGGACGAGGAAGAGGGTGGGGACAAGGAAGAGGTTGCATGGGGGGATAAAGAGCTAACGGGGGCTTGCTAAATAAGTCCGGGTGTCGGGAATCGGGTGTCGGGAATCGGGAATCGGGAGTCGGGAGTCGGGAATCGGGAGTCGGGAGTCGGGAGTCGGGAATAGTTAATAATTATCAACTCCCCCTCTCCCCTGCTCCCCTGCTCCCTATTCCCTGTTCTCTTACCCATGCCCCTCCACTTGTTCCCCTTGGGGGGTGCGGTAGCCTTGCTCATAGGCAAAACGGACTAATTGGGCGCGATTGTCGAGTTGTAACTTGCCTAGAATGTTGCTGAGATGACTTTGTACCGTGCGGGGGGAGATAAACAGGCGATCGCTAATTTGCTTGTTTGTATAGCCTTGGATGACCTCCCAGAATACCCGTTCCTCTGCTGGGGTGAGGGGTAGGGGTTCTGGGGGGAGGTGTTCCGCTTGGGAGCCATGACCATTACTAGACTCCGAGACTTGATGGGCGGTTAACTGCTGCATCATGCGGACAATTTCGCTGTGAATCCGGCGCGATCGCTCCAACTGGGATTCAATCTTAGCCAATAACTCCCGCATTTGAAAGGGTTTCGTCACATAATCATCAGCCCCCATTTCGTGGCCTTTCACCCGATCTTCTAATTCACCCATCCCCGACAAAAAGATAAAAGGCACTAACTGCCCCGAAGGCGTACCCCGTAGCGTGCGGCAAAAATCCAACCCATTCATATCGGGCATCATCACATCCGAGACAATTAAATCCGGGGGATTCTTCTCAAAAGCCACTAATCCCTCCGCCCCAGAATTTACCCCATCCACTTGGTATCCTTCCTTTTCCAGATACTCTTGGAGAACATCGCGCAGGGTTTTATCATCATCAACGAGTAAAATTCGTTTCATAGTTATTCATTCTATGTGGTGCTAACAGACGGGACAACGGGTTCAAATCTTAATTCAGCGTTCAGAATACACCCCTTTGGCAATAGGATCTGGTAGCCTACCAGAAACCTAACTCAGAAAAGCTGTAAAAGCTATGTACGAAAAAATTACTCCTCCGACAGTGGGTTCACGCATTACCTTTAAGGATGGCAAACCTATTGTTCCTGATGATCCCATTATCCCCTTTATTCGTGGAGATGGCACGGGCGTTGATATTTGGCCAGCCACAGAAAAGGTGATTAATGCGGCGGTGGAGAAGGCCTACGGCGGTCAGCGTAAAATTCATTGGTTTAAAGTTTACGCGGGCGACGAGGCCTGTGAGGTCTATGGTACCTACCAATACTTGCCGGAAGATACCCTCAATGCCATTAAAGAATACGGTATCGCCATCAAAGGCCCGTTAACCACGCCCATTGGGGGCGGGATTCGTTCTTTAAATGTGGCCTTGCGGCAAATCAATGACCTCTACGCTTGTGTGCGTCCCTGTCGGTACTATTCCGGCACTCCTTCCCCCCACAAAACCCCAGAAAAGTTAGATGTCATTATCTATCGGGAAAATACCGAAGATATTTATTTAGGGATTGAATGGCGAGAAGGAACCGAAATCGCCCAGAAGTTGATTGACATTCTCAACCAAAACCTGATTCCGGCCACTCCAGAACATGGTAGCAAGCAAATTCGCCTAGATTCAGGAATTGGCATTAAACCTGTGAGTAAAACAGGTTCTCAGCGTTTGATTCGTCGGGCGATTGAACGGGCGTTGACCTTGCCGAAACCTAAGCAAACGGTGACACTGGTTCATAAGGGCAATATCATGAAGTACACCGAGGGAGCGTTCCGAGATTGGGGCTATGAACTGGCAACAACCGAGTTTCGGGCTGAATGTGTCACGGAACGGGAGTCTTGGATTTTGAGCAATAAGGAGAAAAATCCTGATTTGTCTATTGAAGACAATGCGCGCATGGTAGACCCCGGTTATGATGCCTTGACGGCCGAGAAAAAACAGGAGGTTTGTCAAGAGGTGGAAGGGGTGTTAAATGCCATTTGGGAGACTCATGGTAAGGGTCAATGGAAAGATAAGGTGATGGTCAACGATCGCATCGCCGATAGTATTTTCCAGCAAATTCAGACTCGACCGGATGAATATTCAATTTTGGCCACGATGAACCTAAATGGGGATTATATCTCTGATGCGGCGGCGGCCATTGTGGGGGGCTTAGGTATGGGTCCCGGGGCGAATATTGGTGATACTTGTGCGGTGTTTGAAGCGACCCACGGCACGGCCCCGAAACACGCGGGACTCGACCGCATTAATCCGGGATCGGTTATTCTCTCGGGGGTGATGATGTTGGAGTTCATGGGGTGGCAAGAGGCGGCGGATTTGATTAAAAAGGGAATTGGAGATGCGATCGCCAATCGTCAAGTTACCTACGATCTCGCCCGTCTCATGGAACCTCGGGTAGATACCCCCTTGAAGTGTTCTGAATTCGCCCAGGCCATTATTGATCACTTCTAAGTTCCCCTCTCCTTAAAGCTCCAAACTCAAGAAGGGCGAGGTTTTAGTAACCCCGCCCTGCTCAGGGGTCGGGTAATTCATCTCTGAGCAAAGGACACAGCCTAGCTGTGTCCTCTCGCCCTTGACCAGATTTTCCAACCCATCCTAAACTCCCCCCCCACTTGCCGGGGAACTAATACAGTTCTGGTCTTTTTTTTTGGTAATCTGGACAACATTTGCTGAGTTTCATGGTATACTGGAGAATCATTAATAGTAAAAATCACCAGCAACAGATTTTTCTATAAGGAATAATAATATTTTGTCAGGGATTTCTCACAAAATCCTCACATTTGCCATTTACATTGAGAACCATAAGAAAAGATAAATCACGCCTGTCACTTGAAACAAGACGGGTTTTATGAATGACGCTGGTCGCTTTTATAAAGGCCAACCTATTAATGGGAAATTTTGAGGAACACCCTGATCCTAGATCGGGGTGTTCCTCTTTGGGGCAAGAGGGGAGAGGGGGAGCAGGGGAGCAGGGGAGTTGATAATTATTCCCTATTACCTATTACCTATTCCCGACACCCGACACCCGACACCCGACACCCGACACCCGACACCCGACACCCGACTCCCGATTACATTAGAACCCCGTTTCCGTACCTTTCCCGGCATGAACGAGGGCGAGTTTTTCGTAATTCTTGGCGTGTTGGATCATTTCCTCCACTTCCTCCTCGCTCACGTCTCGGCGGAATTTAGCCGGAATCCCTACCATGAGCGATCGCGCCGGAACATCCTTCGTCACCACACAGCCCGCCCCAATCACACTCCCAGCCCCCACTCGCACCCCATCCAAAATAATCGCCCCAATGCCAATCAAACTCCCCCGTTCAATATGGGCGGCATGGATAACCGCCCGATGGCCAATAGTGACATATTCCTCTAAAATCGTTGGTAAACCGGGGGTGCCATGAAAAATCGCCCCATCTTGAATATTAGAATGGGCGCCCACCTCAATCCGTTCCACATCCCCCCGTAATATCGCCCCATACCAAATACTCGCTCCCTCATGGACGAGAACATCCCCGATCACCGTAGCATTAGAGGCCACAAAAGCCGCTTGAGAGAGATCCGGAGGACTCCAATAGGAGGGTAAATGATTCATGTTATTAAACCGCAAAAAAATCAACAAAATAGTCTTGAGAATGCTGAGAATAGCCAAGAAAGCCCAAGGGTTGCCAAAAATACCTTATATAATGAAACTCACACCCTTTAAGTTGCGACCATGAGAACCACCTTCCATGATGAATCCTAGTCTCCAGTATCCCATTTTTGGTGCAGAGATAAAATGTCCACACTGTCGCCAAGCCATTCCTGCACTGACGTTAACTGACACCTATCTCTGTCCTCGACATGGGGCTTTTGAGGCAGATCCCAAAACGGGAGAGTTAGTTCACCTCCAGTCAGGACGACACTGGCGACAGTGGAATGAGGAATGGTATCGTCAACACACCCATCCTGATGGTATTCGTTTTGAAATTCACGAGGCCTTAGATCGTCTGTACACCCAAGGATTTCGAGCAACGAAGGTGATTATTGCCAACCGTTATCGAGACTTAGTGAGTGGCTATTTAGAACGGAATACCAGTTGGCGGAATAACAACGTTGATCCCCATCTCCCGAAATTGTACGGTTTGCCCGTCGATTTTAGCCCAGAAACCGATCAAGATCCCCGGTGGGAGGTGATTAATTTCGCCTTGGAAAAAGAACCGGGAGTTCCTGTGCGTTATCCCTACTTCCGTTTGTTTGAATAGTTGCTGTTTTCTGCTTTCTCCCCATGCACCATGCCTCCATTCGCACCGCTAACATTCACAAGGCGATCGCCTTTTACGAAAAACTCGGCTTTATCGTTCAGGAACGCTTCACCACAGGTTACACCTTAGCCTGTTGGTTAGAAGGGTTAGGAGGACGAATTGAACTGATTCAAATTCCTGAACCCAAACCCGCCCCCGATGCCTTTGGGGATGAACATTATGTCGGCTACTATCATCTATCCTTCGACCTCACCACCACAACCCCCAGTTTGCCCCAATGGTTACAAGGCATGATACAAGTTTTTGCCGCCGCCACAGAGGAGAATCCTGAGCAGTATCAACCCCTACAAGTTTTATTAGCACCCACCCAGCAAATCATTGGCCAACGAGTTTATGAAGTGGCCTTTATTGCCGATACGGATGGTTTACCCTTAGAATTTATCCGGGTTTTAGCTCACGTCGGGAAGCCCCGCACTGTACGTTCGCGTTCGCAAAGCGTTGCGTAGCAAAGCGTTGCGTAGCAAATGTCAGTGTCGGGATGAAAGACGGTTAATTGAGGGGTTCGATGCCCCGAAAATTAACCAACAATCATTTACTAGGGCAATCATTTACTAGGGAGTGACGATTTATCCCTAGATATTGTATAATCGGTTCATGTCAGTAAGCTACTATCCCTCTTCTGTCACTCTAGAAGATTTTAACGAATCTTCGCCATCACAGCCAACGAGAGAATCAGGGTTTGACCCCAGTTTGACAGAAGAGAGATATTCTGAACCGGGAAGAGTTGGGAAGTCTGGAATCATAAAAGAGCGGGTTACAATGGGGTTAGTGTTGTGGAAAGCTGATGACGTTAACAGTAGATATTCCCCTTGAATTGGAGCAATACCTTTGTCAGGAAGCAGCGCGGCAGGGGGTTATCACCGGAAGCGATGATGCTACAGCTTGTGGCAAAGTCTTTAGAGCGGCAACAACAAGCTGAGGTGATTGATCTGTTGCAATCTTGGATTGATGATGAGGATATTGTGGAACAGCAGGAAACTGGGGAGTATTTGGTGGGAGCAATTGATGCAGATCGGCTCTCGGATCGGCGGTTATTTCCCCTAGAGATGAAGGGAATTACATGGTGATTTAAGCAAAAAGTTACAATCCTTTAAAGAGTTTTAAAGTTCTTTGAATAAGTTTACTTTTGGGGTTTGATGGGGTGAATTTTGGGGTTGGGGTAAGGTTTTGGGTTGTGGCTGGTCTATTTTTAGGGGGCGATCGCCCCATCGGGCAAATGTCGAAACTGAGTAGAACAGAGCCTGATGTGAATTTTTCTATTTTTTTAATTCCTGAAGAATCAGCCTAATATTGGTGTCTAGTTGAGGAATTTTATTGATGACAACATCCCAAACAATTTCATAGTCTACACCAAAATAATGATGAATTAATCGATCGCGCATCCCAGCCATAGCCCGCCATTCAATAGCATCATATTTTTGACGCAATTCATCCGGCAATTGTTTGACGGCTTCGCCAATGACTTCAATGCTGCGAACATAGGCACGTTTTATGGTTTCATTTTGCAGAAATTCTGTTTTATCTAAATCAACAGAGTTTGTCATCATGTATGTTGTTTCATCCAAGATGTGTTGTAGGTATTCACGAGCCGATGGGGACATATTCAACCTCATTTAAAATGTGTGGCCCGATATAAGGACTTAAGGATTCAATGGTGATGAGATCGACGGATCTACCAAAAATATCTTCTAGGAAAAAAGATAAGTGGATGAAGTTATCAAAGGTTTTTTGGTTTGGTTCAAAGGTGACTAAGATATCAACATCACTTTGGGGGTGAATTGCATGGTCGTGGACAAATGAACCAAAGATGCCACAACGTTTAACGCCAAAGTTGTGTAATGTTTGGTGATGTTCTTGAAGGAGAGCGAGGACTTGGGCTTTTGTTTGTACGGGGATTACTGGCATAGATTGAGCGGGGTAGGTCTAGTTTTTAACTAACCATTGGTGGATCTGGGTTGGGGGTGGTGCTGTGGGGATTGTAGCTAAATTTCTGAGGCTTGTCATGGATGGGAGTCTAGGGCGATCGCCCCTATCATCAAGAGGGGCAAAACCCTAATAGGGGGTGAGTTATGAATATTGAGTCTCATTAAAGTTTACAATCCTTTGAAGATTTTTAAAATTCTTTGAATAAGTTTACTTTTGGGGTTTGATGGGGTGAATTTTGGGGTTGGGGTAGGGTTTTGGGTTGTGGCTGGTCTATTTTTAGGGGGCGATCGCTCTATTCACCGATCTAAGGGGGAGGGGGTGATACTTGATTTGGATAAATTGGGGGATTGACGGGTTAAGGAGGGGTCTGTTAGGATCGGAGATATTTTTTTGATATACCCTACCCGGCCTCTACCTCCTCCCCACCTAACCCACCCCCCGAAAAAACCCACATCAAAGTTATTGAACGAAAGAATGCGGGTTTGAGGCACTTTGCCCGACTGTTCGATAAACCCCACAAATTCAACCCACCATAATTTCCTTATCCCAGCTTAAGGGCCTAGGCAATACGCCCCTACAATGTGATTAGATATCCACTCCAACGATTAACCCTACAACAATTTCATTATCTCGTAGGGGCGCAATGCTTGCGCCCAAAAAGCAATGCCTTCAAAAGAATCAATCCTCTTGACTGATGCGCAACCATCCCCCTAACAAAGCCTGCTGTTCTGGCGTTGGCGACTTCACCCTTGTCACTTGATAACTCACAGGTTTAGGCTCTCCCAAACACACCGCATAATGACGCAATTCATCTTGATGAAATACCGTCACTTTCACATAATCTCCCGCTCGATAATCTTTTAAACGACTGTCTAAATCCTCCGCCGTCACCCGCAATTCATCCAGCGCCAACAGTTCATCTCCGGCATCAATTCCCGCTAAAGCGGCCGGGGAATTGGCCTCCACAAATTGAATGGTTGCGGTGCCGTTACTACCACTTACTCGCACCCCTAAATCTGGCTTAGGATGCTTCTCTCGAACCCCCTTAATTTGTAAGCCAAAGGGTTCTAAATACTCGTTTAAGGGCAACTCTTCCGTTCCGTGAAGATAACGATTAAAAAAGTCTGTTAAGTCCATCTCCGCCACCGATTCAATCACCCCTTTAAGCTGTTCAGGACTGTAGCCAATTTCTGCCTTGCCAAACTGTTCCCACATTTGCTTTAACACATCGTTAAATGAGCGTTGGTTTTGGTATTTTTGGCGAATTAGTAAATCCAGTAATAAACTCACTAATTCCCCCTTGAGATAGTAGGAAATTTGAGAATTGTCACTATTACTATCTCGGCGATAGAGTTTAATCCAAGCATCAAAACTGGACTCACTCAAAGGCTGTACGGCGCGGCCGGGAGTATTTAAAAAACGGTTGATGTCTTTACTCAGGATATCTAAAAACGCCTTTTCACCATAGACCCCTGCCCACAGAGGGATGAGAGTATCATAATAACTGGTTGTCCCTTCACAAAACCAAAGAGAGGGGGTGTAGTTTTCTTGGTCATAATCGAATTTCTCTAAGGCATCAGGCCGGATGCGCTTCACATTCCAAAGGTGGAAAAATTCGTGAGCCACTAACTGAATAAAACGGTTATATTTCTCTGGTTCACGAAAGGCAAAGCGGGAGTAAATTAAAGAGCAAGAGTCTTTATGTTCCAACCCGCCGAAACTGTTTCCGGTGAGGTGAAGAATAAATAAATACTGTTCATAGGGTAGACCGCCATAAATTTCGGCTTCAGTTTCTATGACCTTCTTGGTGTCTGCAATCAATTTTTTGACATCCAAGTTATTTTGACCCCAAATCGCCCATTGATGGGGCTTATTTAGGGCGCTGAAGTGATGAATTTTATGGGTTCCTATCTCAAAAGGACTGTCTACGAGGGTGTCGAAATCGGCCGCGACAAAGGTATTTTGTCCCCCCGGCAGAGGGGGGAGGGCGGTGGAAACGTGCCAACGGGAATCGGGGGGGATGATGGTCACTTGGAGGGGATGGTTTTGGTGCGCGGGACTGTAGAGGAAAAGGGCGGCACCGTTAAAGTAACCGTGGGTGCTGTCCAGGTGGTTGGTGCGCACCGTGAGTTCATTGGCAAAGATGCGATAGGTGATGGTGAGGTTGGGGGTTTTGGGGGTGGAGATTTGCCAGTGATTTTTGCTGATTTTTTGCCAAGGGAGGGGTTTTCCTTGAGTGGTAACGTGGAAGTCTTGCAGGTGTCGGGCATATTCCCGGACGAGGTAGGAACCGGGGGTCCAGACGGGCATTTTGAGGTTGAGGGTGTCTGCCTGCCAGTTGTCGAGGTGGAGGGTGATTTCAAAGAGATGACACTGGGGGTTAGGCATGGCCACCTGATAATGAAAGGTGGGTTCCGTGGGGGAAGAAGGAGAAACGCGCAAGGTGGAGGTTTGAGTCATTGCAATAGGCGGGAGTGTTAAAAACAAGGAAAAAGGAGCGGGGGAACTACCCTGATGAAGGATGAAGCTCTAACGTTGCATCAGTTGAGCAATTTCGGGATTGTAGATGCGGAGGTAATTCCAATAATTGCTAAAGACTGATTCGACATAGCCTTTGGTTTCGGGGAAGGGAATTTGTTCAACAAAGACATCTGGATCATCAAAGCCGTACCGTTGCACCCATTGATTGACATTGCCGGGGCCAGCGTTGTAACTGGCGATCGCCAACAGGGAGTTATTGTTATACCTCTGATGAGTATAGTCCAAGTACCAAGTCCCTAATTTAATATTATCCGCCGGATTAATTAATGAGTAATTCTCAAGGGAGATTTGTTCAGCTATCCAGCGCCCAGTGTCTGGCATCACCTGCATTAAACCAAGGGCTCCGGCTGAGGAACGGATTTCTTTTTCAAAGCGGGATTCTTGACGAATCAGGGAAAAAACCAAGAACGGGTTTAGAGTCCGTGCCTCTGACCATTCTAGGATTAACTCAGAGTAGGGTAGGGGAAAGAGAGTTTCCCAGTAGATAGACTCCTGTCGTAAGGCTTGCCACTCTTCCCGCTCTTCGGGAGCATTCCGTTGAGTCAAGTTCCAAATGGCATTAATCCCATCAAGATATTTCCCTTGAGTTTGCAGGATTAAACCCTGGGTAAACTGTTCATCTACGGTTTTATCCCGTCGGTTGCCGATTTCCGCCTGCCAGAGTTTCCAAGCGTCATTATATTGACCCAGTTGGTAGAGTTCCCGAAAGGCTTCAGACCCGGCCGGAGGATGGGGATAAAAGGCAGGGGTGACGATTTCGGGGTTTTTCGGGCGCACGGTGGTAAAGTCCCCCACATCCCAACCGAGGAGGACGGCAGAACGCCAAGCATAGTAAGATTCGGGATGCTGTTCTAAGACATATTGATAGGCGGATTCGGCATCTTCGGTCCGATTGACCCGACTCGCCCATTTCCCCACCCAAAAGGCGGCACGGGGGGCGAGGGAACTGTTGGGGGTGTTAATGGCAATGGGACGGGCCCAGCGCCATGCTTCAATATAATTGCCCTGACTAGAGAAGGCCTTAGCTCTTTCCCAACGATAGCGGGAGGCGGCTTCAGATTGGGGATGTTGAGATAATACGGACTGACGAGCTTGGGCGGCTGAGGTGCGAGCGCCCTGTTGTTCGAGAATATTGGCTTTGTTGATTAAGGCCTCGGCCGCGTGATCGGGATAGTTGGCAATGGCTTGATCTAAAAAGGCGATCGCTTCTTGGGGGGGGGAACTGGCGGCTAAACGGAGCAAGGCTTGTCCGGCTTCTCTACTGTCGGGAAATTCACTGACTAATTGCTGATAGTCAATTCTGGCGGCGATGTTATTTCCGGCAATTTCTCGACCCCGAGCAGTCCGAAAGAGGGTTTCTGGGGTGCGAGGGGCGCGGGAGTAGGCGCTGGCGGCTTTGCCATATTCCCACTGTTGCCAGTAGCCAAAGCCGATGACTTCCCAATCTTCGGGGGTGAGTTGATCACTGAAGCGTTGCACGAGGTAATCCCGAATTTCACTCATGCGTTCACTGTCGGGGGTGTTGTGGGCGAGAAAGAGTAATAATTCTGGTTGATCTCGATTGCCTTCGAGCTTTTCCCGCACCAGTTGGTGAGTTAGAGGATGTTGGGGATGTTCTGCGATCGCCCGTTCCCAATATTCCTCATCATACCGCCCCAAATTATAGAGCGCCTCCCCCACTGCCAGCGACTCTGGATAACTCTCCAGCAGCTTTTGTAGCGTATCCCTAGAACGATTTAAATCATTGGTTAACTCATAAGCCCTCGCCCGTTTCAACAGCACCCAAGGCCCCAGCAGAGGATAGTCCAACTCTAACCCGTCGAGGGTGCGGATCGCTCTCCCCCCTTCCCCTTGTTGTATCCAATCACTCGCCAAAATCAAACGGGCGCGACTCCGTTCATAGGAAGGCGCGCCATTCGCTAATTCTTCGAGACGAGGAAGGCGTTCCTCCATCGGGAGGAGTGCCAAAGGAAGCACCTCGGACTTTTCATCAGTAGGCTTACGGGATAAATTCGCCGAGCCTCCTGTAGTGTTCATCACCCAGCGTTCCAACTGTGTCAGCCAGCCTTGTTGTTGACCGACAAACACTGTAGCGCCCACAAGTCCCACAATTACGAACCCGGAACTAACGGTTAAGACTGTTTGAATGGTGCGTCCCTTTAGCATTCCTTCTCATGTGCAGTGACCAATAGCCATCATAACCGTTTTCGGTCTAGGTCGTGGAGAGTTGGGGAACAGGAAATGGGGAGCAGGGGAGCAGGGGAGACGAGGAATTAAGACTTATTACCTAGGGTCTGCTGAATAACACGCCTATGCTAGGCTCAACAAGGGAACAGGGAACTCTTAACAGGGAACAGATCATCTAAAACTGGCACGATTGCCTATTCCCGACTCCCGACTCCCGACTCCCGATTCCCCAACTCTCGGACTTATTCAGCAAGCCCTACCTATTCCCTATTCCCCCCTTTCCGTTTCCTCCAAAGCACGACGGGGCGACTGACGACGGCGACGATACCAAGTGGCTCCCCCCACTAATAAGCCCGTTAAAGTCGAAGCCACTAGAATGGGCAACATATCCCCTTGTTTTAAGGCCTGTAATCCCGCCCCCATCATCACAAAGGGCAAGATTCCGGGTACAGTCCCTAATGCTGTCCCGATGCAATAATCCCGCACCCGAATAGAGGTTAATCCGGCGGCAAAGTTAACAATTCCGTAGGGAATCAGGGGCAACAGACGAATGGCGAACATATAAAATAACCCGCCTTGTCGCAATTCTGCATCTAAAACTTCCCACTTTCCCTGAAATTTTTGGGCTACCCAATCCCGTCCAATGGTGCGGGTAAAGAGAAAGGCAACTAAGGCAGCAATAATCGCAGCTACCGTTGTCCAAATCGTTCCCCAAACTGTTCCGAAAATTGCCCCGCCCGTCAAATTAAGGGGGGTAGACGGCAATAATAAAATTGTGCCGAGGGTGTACAAAATTATATAAATAATCGGGGCTAAAATTCCCGCTTGCTCTAGCCATTGCTCTAAGGTGTCTTGGTCAATTCCCCCAATTAAGTACACTCCAAATGCGGTAATAACAACACAAAAAATAAAGATGGCAATGGCACTTTTTTTTAGGTTCATACTAACTGTTCTTCATTGGTAATACTAGGAATATTGGAGGTGGGAGAAATAGACTAAAGTTGAATAGTGGGATCGTCCTTAGCTTCTAAACCATAGATATCCCTGACTAAATAAAGGGGTCTACCCTTGACTTCTTCATAAATACGCCCTAAATATTCCCCAATTACCCCCAAACTAATTAACTGAATTCCCCCTAAAAAGAGAACAGAAACAATAGTAGAAGCATAACCGGGGACATCCACCCCTAACATCAGGGTGCGGATAATCAGGAATACAGCATAAAAGAAGGCAAAAATGGACACGGCTAAACCCATATAACTCCAGACTTTTAAAGGAAGGGAGCTAAAAGAAATAATACCATCTAGGGCAAAGTTCCACAGTTTCCAGTAATTCCAAGTGGTTTTTCCCTGAAATCGGGGTTCTCGGTCGAAGTAAACGGCTGTTTGTTTATACCCTACCCAAGTAAATAATCCTTTCATAAAACGGGTGCGTTCGGGTAGAGTTTTGAGGGCTTCGACGACTCGACGATCTAACAGACGAAAGTCCCCCGTATTGGGGGGGATGGCAATATTGCTCATTTTCCCAATAGTCCGGTAAAACAGGGTAGCGGTGAGTTTTTTGAGTTTGGTTTCCCCTTGGCGCGATCGCCTTGTCGCATACACTACATCATAACCCGCCCGCCACTGGGCGACTAATTCGCCGATTAATTCTGGGGGATCTTGTAAGTCGGAGTCAATGGGAATCACCGCTTGGCCTGTGGTATGATCGAGTCCGGCCGTGAGGGCAATTTCTTTGCCAAAGTTGCGGGAAAGGTTAATAATTTTAATCCGAGGATTGCGCTGGTGATGGGCGATTAATCCTTGCAGGCTGTTGTCCCGACTGCCATCATTGACGCAAATCATTTCATAGGAGAGGTTTAAGTTTTCTAAAACGGTTTCTAGGCGATTAAATAGCGCATCTAGATTAGACTCTTCGTTGTAAATAGGAACAACGATAGAGAGTGTAACGGCATCTGAAGCAGTATTCATCATCGTTAATACTTCACGGTTAATACTTCACACGGGTCGCTTACATCTAAAATGAGTTGGTTTTCTCCTGTAAAATCTGCCACACACGGGGATGATCTTCCGGTGTGATAACAGGCTTTGTCCAGTCTCCCTCATCTATAATAATCAATTTTTCTTTCCAAGGCCGTTTAGGATCTAAATGAAACCAATAGGCTAAGTTTCCACCCCAGATTCTTAACCCTCCCGCCCACCAGGTCATTGGTTCAGTTTCAACCTTGCGAATTTCACGGTAAGGAATCCGTTTACTGCCCAAGGGGAAATAGTAATAATGAATCGTGATAGCGTCATCATCACAGACGATGTATTCATCTTCGTATAAGATAGTCATTTTTAGGGTTCTGGGAATGTAGATTCAGTGGACAATATCTAAGCAAAAAACATTAAAAATAAGTAGGATTTAGGCTTGATTATTGTTTTTTAGGATGATATGCTAGATAATGGGATCGTGTGAAATTCTCGAAAATAGGCAACTACTCCCATTTTAAAAAAAAGTAACTGCAAGTATCATCTCCAAGTTACTGGATTTTGTCCCAAAAGTTTACATTTCTTAACTAAGAGATCCTTTATAATACCCTAGCGAGTAGGGGAAAAACACCATGAATGAATCTGAATTAGGGGTCAATATGCTTCCGGAAGATTTTACCGTTGATGTAACCCAAAGTGATGGAACAGTTGAGTCGCGTATTTTACCCACTGTGAATCGCTATCTTGGGGAAGATGGGGGTTATATTGCCATCTATTCACGCAATCCTGACATTTCGGTTTATGGAGTTGGGGGAGGCATTTATGTTGTTGGACAAATTCGCCTTCAAGGACGCTATATAGGTCAGATTTTCCATCCAATGGGATATGAAGGACAAGATATTAGTGCCGCGACTGCGTTTAAACAATTGGCGGACGAAGTATTTCCAGAATGTGAAGGGGGATGCTGGGCTGGGGGTGATACGGGGGGGTTTTTTGACTAGGATCTGCTGAATAACACGCCTACGCTAGGCTCAACAAGGGAACAGGGAACAGATCATCTAAAACTGGCACGACTCCCGACTCCCGACTCCCGACTCCCGACTCCGATTTCCCGTTCCCTATCCCCAAGTGAGACTAGGCCAAGGTTTTTAAGTTCTGAATGCGCAATAACTCACTGAAACTGAGCTTAGAACGCCCTTCTAATTCGGCAACCGCTTGAATGCCCTCTAACAGGTTTCTCGCCGCCTCTGGGGGATTATAGCCCCGTCTGGTGGCGACTTTGAGTGCGACTTCATCCGCTTCTACCTCCCGTTCGGTTCCGCGATAATTTCGCCAGAGTTGACGCACGGCGATCGCACTTAACCCCCCCGCAATCACTACACCC
Organism: Spirulina subsalsa PCC 9445; assembly: GCF_000314005.1. NCBI lineage: Bacteria > Bacillati > Cyanobacteriota > Cyanophyceae > Spirulinales > Spirulinaceae > Spirulina > Spirulina subsalsa. The sequence goes on along the minus strand of NZ_JH980292.1, from coordinate 3,944,476 downwards.
ACCGCATCCCCTTGGGTAAACTGAGCCACAGTTCCCACCACCCCCACGAGGGCAAGGGTTTGATACCAGTTAGGTTTTAACCAGGGAATCGTTGTAGACCAGGCCACCAAGCGCAAAAACACTAAATCCCGTTGTCCCCGAGACAGTTTTTCCCATAACGACATATTGAGGTAAATGGGGCGCATCTTGCGTTCCCAAGGTTTCGGGGTGGGGGTACTAATCACCTGACTTCCTTGGGAGGTGGGGACAATTTTGAGGGACATTCGCCCAGAAGCGGGCATTAATTCCCGGAGATGGGCAATTTCTTGATCAAGGTTCATTACAAGGGATGGCTGAATAGGTCTGCTAGTGCGGAGTCGGGAACAGGGAACAGGGAATTGGGAGTCGGTGTAGGGGCGCAATGCTTGCGCCCTAGGGTGTCGGGAATAGGTAATAGGGAATAGGTAATAGGGAATAATTAGGGTCTGCTGAATAACACGCCTATGCTAGGCTCAACAAGGGAACAGGGAACTCTTAACAGGGAACAGATCATCTAAAACTGGCACGATTGCCTATTCCCGACTCCCGACTCCCGACTCCCGACTCCCGATTCCCCAACTCTCGGACTTATTCAGCAAGCCCTAATTATCAATTCTCCCCCTCTCCCCCTCTCCCCCTCTCCCTATTCCCGCAAGCCTTACTCATTCTCGACTTCCGTTAAAGTGGGGGCCAGGGTCGAAAATACCGTTTCGACTTGATCCGCTTCCGACTCCGTAGCCGCAATCATTAAAATAACAATCCGGTTCGGCATAGGCAACGCCCGAGATAACATCACCCCTTGCATGGGCTGACTATTGCGGCCGATGGTCATGGTTCCCCGCCAAGGAATGCGCGCCCCACCGAAAAGGGTAGGTTCAAAAAAGCCTGGTGTAAAGCCTTCCCCTTGGCGGAAAGTGTCAATAGCTACCTGGGCTAAGGCGGCATCACTAAATTCTTCCTCTAACGCTGCCCGAGGACGCACGGCGACAGAATAGGCTAACTGACCATTTTCTGACTCAAACAGGGGAACCCCAGCAATCACTGAGGACTTATAACCGTTCAAAATCCCGACCTGAAAACGTTGGCCGGGGTCTATATACGTTCCCTCGACCTGTACAGCACTTTGGAGGGTGGGGGCGGCTTCTGCTTCTGGGGTTTCTGTTTCTGGGGCTTCTTCCGGTGCTTCCTCTGTTGCTCCCTCGGGGGGAGGGCTAGGAGTTTGAGCCACGGCAACCCTTGCGGGAGTAGGACTTAGAGCGATGTTGGCGTTAAAAGGCGATCGCCCCAACCCCACCAACAAGACCGCCGTCAGCAAGGCTAGTCCAATCCGCCATAAATATTTCCGTTTCATCCTTCCTCTTTCCATATCACTACAACCCCAAGGCCGTCGGTTGACCAAAATAGAACAGACCCGCGACACAGCCCGTCATTAAGGTGGCCAACGTCGCACCCCACAGGGCTTTAAACCCTAACGCCGACACCTCAGAACGCCGTTCAGGAATCAGGGTCGCCAATCCCCCCACGAAAATCCCATAGGAGGCAATATGAGCAAAACCACACAGGACATAACTCACAATTAACAACGCCCGACTACTCAACACCTCCTGAGCAGATAAAACCGCTAAGGTTTGGTAGGGAGGGATACTGGTTTCCACCAAGCGCCGCCCAATAATTAAGGAACATTCCCACAGTTCATTCCAATCCAAGGAAACCCCTGTTAAGGCCGTTAAGGGCAGGAATAACACCCCAAGGATGTTCTGAATGGTGATCAACTCGAAGATCCCCCCAACAGTGGCTAAGAGGGTGTAGGGACTGTTAGATAAGCCCGCTAAACCATTAAAACAGGCATTGACCAAGGCCAATAAGCCCAAAATGGCAATCAACACGGCCGCAATCCCTACAGCCATTTTGACCCCATCCAATGACCCCACAATCAGACTATCGACGGGACTGGGGCGAGTTTTGCCCTCTTCTTCCGGTTCATCGGGGACATGACCCATGGTTTCTGGTTCTCCCTGTTCAGGAACCAGCAACTTGGAAATCACAAAACAGGCGGGAATGGTCAAAATGGAGGCGGAAACGAGATGTCCGGCAATGGAGGGAAAGGTCGGGCGTAAAATCCCGGCATAGAGTCCCAAAACTGACGAGGCAATGGAGCCGAAACAACTGGTTAAGATGGCACAGAGTTCACTGCGCGTCATACTGCCTAAAAAGGGTTTGACGGCCAAGGCGGATTCAATGCCGACAAAAATATTGGCGGCCCCGGAGAGGGATTCCGCCCCACTAATTTTCATCGTGCGACTGAATAGGATGGCGAAAATTTTCACTACGGGTTGAATCAATTTCAAGCGATAGAGTAAACTGACCAATCCTGCAAAGAAAATCACCTGGGGGAGGGCGCGGAAGGCGAGAATATAGCCCAGATTCAAGTTATCGTAGCCGATGGTATCCCCCGGCACCGTCACTAAAGGATCTCCGACAGCGCGGACAATCCAACGCCCTGCTACACCGGGGCCAACGGTGCGACCGGGTTCCGGTACAATCCCAGAACCGAATAAAAAACGCGCCCCCGCTTCGGAGGCATCAAGAACGGCATTGAGTAGGTTGTTTAACCCCTCAACAACCTGACTCCCCACGATAAAAACAAATGCTCCAATGATTAGTTGTAGAGCAATACCAAAAATAATGGTATTCCAGGGGATCAGACGTTTATTTTCTGACCCTAACCAAGCAATGACAGAAAAGCCAAGGATTCCGACGAGGGAAATAATGTTGAGAATTGAAAAGTCCACGGGTTGCTCTCAACTAGAGTAAAGACAACAAGACCTATTGTTTAGACAGGGGTTCAACAGGAACTTAAACAAGACGATACCTGAAAATTCTGCCCTTGAGATGGTTTTTTAGAAAAACGCAAACTTTCCTAACACTAGGCCTGTGAAGAGTAAACAGAATAGGCCTCCGACTCCTGCAAGAGGTTTGCCTTGCCATCCGGTGAACCATTGCCCTCTTTCCGTGGAGTAGGTCATCAGTTCGGCGGTATCTAAACAGGTTAAGCCCCAAATCCAACCGCTATGGAGTCCCCAAGCTAGGCCAATGGTTTGGTCAGGGGCGACCCAACGGGCTAGGACGAGAATTAAACCCATCAAAAAGAGTCCGGGAAGTTGGGGGAGGGTGTCTTTTTGCTCCCAGATGAGGTGAGAGAGGGCAAACAGTAGACTCGAAATAAGGGTGGCGACGAAAAGACCGCGATCGCTTTTGAAAACACTCCACAAAAACCCGCGAAAAATCGCCTCCTCAATGCCGCCAATCAGTAAGGCCACAGCAAAAATGGGGAGCAAAATTTCTCGGCTGTTCTTTAGTTTTTCCCGATTCCACTTGACCCAACCGCCCAAGGACTCCACACTAAAGATCACGATTAAACCTAAAACAGCCAGTAAAAACCCTTGGGCTATTGTCTCCCCCATTGACCCTAAAAACTGCACAAGGGGAGGGGGAGGCCCCGGGGAAAGGGTAAGCTTAAGGCCGTAGGTTTGGGCAGAAATTCCCTCGACGGCTGTTGCTCCCCACAAGACCAAGGGAACGAGGCCATAAAGGGAGGCGAGAAATATTAATTTTTTCTGAGGAGTCAAGGGTTGAAAGGGTCGCCATTTTAAAACCCAACTGAGGGGCAGGGCAAGGGGCAGCCACAAGACTAGCCAAACCCCGAAAAATAGCAGAACTTTTTGCCAACTGGAAGTTCCAGCCAGCACCATCAACCCCTGCTCTAGGGATGGTTTAAAAAAATCCATAAAAAAATGAGGCAACCTAAAACTAGACTGTACTTTCGGCAGGGTTAGACCTCAGAGGAAGTCTAACCCTATTACAGTCTAAAGGGGCTGTTGCAGGGGATTTAAGCTACATCTGCTTCGCCGTCTTCTGCTGCGCTACCTTCGCTACTGGTTTCGAGTTGTTTCAGGTGAATGTGTTTATAGCCCAGTTTGATTTCAAACTCATCACCGGGTTTGAGTCCCATTTCCTGAGTGTAGGTTGAACCAATCACAATCTGACCATTTTTATGGACACTGACGCGATAAGTCGGTTCTCGGCCTCGACCATCTTTTGCTCCATCGGGATCCAAGGGAACGCCTTTAGCGGCAAGGACTGCATCGTAAAAGTCTGTCAAATTTACCCGGGTTTGACCGGCTTTGTTGGTGCTGTAATATCCGCAGCGTTTAGCGGTTTCTCGACGGGGTAAGTGGGAAAGCTCTTTTACTTTTTGCAGGAGAGCCTTTCCCGTTAATGGACTGTCAGACATATCTTCCTAATGTTGGTGTAAATTTTAGGCAATCCTCGTAACGATTAACGAGTATTTTCCTATCATATCTGATATAGAAGTTAAAATCTAGAATTTCTTCAAATATTTTTGCTGATGATTTTCTGGGATCTAAAAATTGGGGAGGATGGGGGTTTACTTAGCTGCAAAAACCCTCAACAGGGGGGGGGATCTCGGGAGAGGAGGGGGAAGTTTTGTCCAAATTGATCCCGGGGGATCGGAAGTTGCCCTCTTAAGAGAAATAAAAGTTAACCGAGGGAGAAGGAGAGAAAGGATGAGGGGAAAATTAGGGAGGGAGGAAAGATTCTGGCGGGGTAAAAATCTGATTCTGGGGGGGGTGAGGAAGGTGTAGCATAAAGAAAGGAGAGAAAATGAATCTGGGGGGAGCAGCCTAATGTTTGAAAGGAGGGGGATTTCATGAGAAGGGGGGAATTTTCCGGTTCCCGAGTGGGAAAAACTACCGTCTCTGTTGAAATTTATCTGCTAGTGGGGAGGCTCAACTCAAGGGTACATTTTCTCGGGTCATTGCAAGTCTTAGGTTTTTTTTCACTATGCAAGTCAATTTTAAAATCCTGCGCCAATCCCAAAATGGGGCCCCTAGAGTTCAGAATTATACGCTCTTAGTGACACCTGCCACTACTATTTTGGATTGTTTGAATCAGATCAAGTGGGAACAGGATGGGACGTTAGCTTTTCGGAAAAATTGTCGCAATACAATTTGTGGCAGTTGTGGAATGCGAATCAATGGGCGTTCTGCCCTAGCTTGTAAGGAAAATATCGCTGGGGAATTGGCGCGTTTAGAAAAGATTCACGGGCAATCGGGACGGGGGGAGGGGGTGGAAAATGTGCCGGAGATGACTATTGCTCCTCTGGGGAATTTGCCGATTATTAAGGATCTGATCGTGGATATGCAGCCGTTTTGGGATAACTTGGAGGCGGTTGAACCCTATATTAGTACAGCCGGGCGAGTCATTCCAGAACGGGAGTTTTTGCAAAGTCCCGAGGAACGGGCGAAGCTGGATCAGATGGGCAATTGTATTATGTGTGGGTCTTGTTATTCGGAATGTAATGCCCGGACGGTGAATCCGGATTTTGTCGGGCCCCATGCTTTGGCGAAGGCGCACCGGGCGATCGCAGATTCCCGAGATCATCAACTTGAAAGCCGCTTAGAGCAGTACAATGACCCGAAAACGGGAGTATGGGGTTGTACGCGCTGTTATTTATGTAATGAAGTCTGCCCCATGGAAGTGGCCCCGATGGATCAAATCGGCAAGATTAAGGGGGAAATCCTCGCCCGTCATGATGCCCAGGCCAGTCGTCCGATTCGTCACCGCAAGGTTTTAATTGATTTGGTCAAACAGGGGGGCTGGATTGATGAGCGTCAGTTTGCCCTGCGAGTGATGAGTAATTCTTTCCGAGATGTGAAAGGATTGCTCAGTTTGGCTCCGGTGGGGTTACAAGTGTTGAAGGTGGGGAAAATGCCCTTTACCTTTGAACCCTCGGAGGGAACGGCGGAGGTGCGATCGCTCATTGAAGCCGTACAAGCCCACGAAGCCGACCAGAAGCCCTCTTAAGGCTAACGGACTCTCAGGACATAACGACCCTCTCCCCGGGAGTCGTAGGCATTGACTAGGACACGATAACGGTCGGTAATCGGTAGTGTCACGCTTAGACCTGAATGAGTCGTTTTGGGGTGGAGGTTATGATTTTCCGCTAATTTGCGCCCTTGGGAGTCCATCAAAATCACATAGGGATCAAAATCAGGACTTTCGATGGAAATATGCACCACCTGTCCCGCCCGCCCTTGAAAACTATATTCCTGATATAAACTACCATCCTGTAACCGTCCCCCGGTGGTTGAAGAGAGAACCCCTTCGGCGAAAAGGAGAAACCCCGTCGCACTTTGTAATCTTCCCAACTGGGGGGTTTCAAGGGGACTCACTTGTAGGGCATAACGCCCTACCTCTCCCGGTCGAGCGGTATTGGTCAGAATTAAATAGATGCCATCATTAGGGAGTTGGGCGGTAATTCGCGCATCTCGACCCCCGGCACTATTATCATCTTCGGCGAGGTGGCGGCCATCGGGGGCGACGAGGATTAAATAGGCATCAAATTCAGCACTGCGCAGAATAATATCTACCCCCATCCCCGCCCGACCTTGGAAAGCATAGACGTTATAGAAGGTATTATCTGAGGCGAGAATCTGACTTTGGGGTGTGAGGGTGCCGGGTCGGGCTTCCCCATTGAGGGTGAGGAGATGGGGAGCAGCGGGGCGAGGGGGTGGAGGGGTGGCGAGGAAGGTTTGAATGGAGTTGAGGGCGATCGCAAAATTAATCCCCACATTCCCCCCATTGCCGGGATGAGTATAAATCGCCGTATTCACCCCGATTAATTCCCCCTGACTATTGAGCAGGGGGCCGCCAGAATTCCCGGGATTAATGGCGGCATCGGTTTGAATTAACCCCTGTTCAGGATCTAAACGACTAATAATCCCGGTGGTAAAGGTGCCTTGAAACTGACCAAAGGGATTACCAATAGCAAACACCCGTTGACCTACCCGCACGGACTCCCCAGAGGCTAAGGGGAGAGTGGGTAAATTGCCCACTGAGGGCATCTGAAGCAGGGCTAAATCTAAATTTCGGTCGAGACGAATCACCTCGGCCTGTAAACGGCGACCATCGGGTAACATCACCTTCACTCTCTCGTCGGAGTTGACTAGATGAGCATTGGTCAAAATCAGACCATCGGCGCGGATAATGCTCCCACTACCATGACCTTGTTTTCCTTCTAAAAAGACAACGGCCGGACTCGCTTGTTCATAAACCCGGATATTGGTTTCTTCTTCTCGATTTTGGGCGAAGACGACGGGAGACAGGGGGGGGAGGTTAAGCACAACCCAAGGGAGGAACAATCCCCACCCAGTGAGCAGACAAAATGTTATCCGGCGTGTTTTTGGACTCCTCATGGACAGATGAAAAAGAGCGTTTCGCCTTGTTGTATCACAAGTTCGGTGAGGAGTGTGGGGAGTTGAGAAGAGGGAATAATGATCAACTCCCGACTCCCTGTCGTCTCAAACCCGACATTGAACTAAACGAGAAACAAGAGCCGAAAACCCTTGATTTCCCCCATCCCAGCCCCCCACAAACCAGACTAACCCATCCCCCAAAACTGGGAGATGACCCACGGGAGCCTCTAAACTAAAGGTGAGGCGGTCATAGGTTAACCAACCATCCCCTTGCACCCAGCCCACCCGTTGACCCATTTTCCGCCAGATTGAAGGCTGTAGGAAACGAGTTCCCCCCAGTTCTAAATAAAGTTGTTTCTGTACCATTAAGCCAAATTTTCCCCCACTGGCCCCTTGCCAGAGTTGGTCTAAAATCAACAATTCTTGACAGGGGAAAGCCGCTAGGTCAGCTTGGGTTAAGTAGTTTTGTTTTTCTCGTTGGGCGATCGCAATCATCACCCGCGCCGTCTCCTGATCTGCTTCCTGCCATTGTTTCTGTTGTAACAAACATTCCAATCGGTGATAATTCCCCAGACGCTCCCGATGACTTACCCCCTCCGGCAGAGGCTCATTTTCCAACCGTAACGGCGCGGCATTGCCATTCACCGAGGCCGCCACTTCAGGGGTTAATTGGGCTTGCAGTTGATGGAGTAAACCGTTTAATTCCTGACGTTCATCACTCCCCTTAGACAGTTGTTCTTGTATATCCCGTAATAATGTAATCAAGGGCGAGTGAACTTGTAGGGTCATCCACATTTGCCGCGCCCAGGTTAAGCGCCGTTCTTCCCGTCGATGGTATTCGGCCGCCGTCATACGAGGGGAACGAGGGGTCAGATCCCACCCACAGGTGACACAAATTTCATCCTCGTTGGGGGTATATTCAGTTTGACAAACAGGACAATAAGCCATTGTTTTTTTGGTAGTGCAGGCTAGAGAAACACCACGCCACTGGGTTGAAGCTCCCCACCCACGAGGGGATGGGGCTTTCAACGCAACATTGCTGTAAAATGCGGCGAGAACGCCCTCATTGTACTCATGTTACATTTTCAACAGTCTAGCTTAATTGAAGCCCCCATCGAGCAGGTTTGGCAGTTCCACGAGCGCCCGGACATCTTGCAGCAACTCGCCCCCCCTTGGCAACCTGTGCAGATCATCCGACGACAAGGGGGGTTAGAGGTGGGCGCAATTTCCGAATTCCGGTTATGGTTAGGGTTTATTCCCATCACTTGGGTAGCGCGCCATACTCACTGTGACCCTCCTCATCGCTTTGTGGATGAACAAATTTTAGGCCCTATGCCGTCTTGGACCCATCACCACGAGTTCACCCCAGAAGGAAAAAATACCCGCCTAACCGACCGGATTGATTATAAATTACCGGGGGGATTGTTGGCGGAGTGGTTGCTGGGGGGGTGGGTGAATTCCCGTTTGCGGGAGATGTTCCGCTACCGTCATGAGGTCACAAAACAAGCCTGTGCAACCCTTAATGAGCGTTAAAGTTAACAATCACTTGGGCAATAGAGAAGTAGATAAACAGCCCTAAAATGTCTACAACGGTGGTAATAAACGGGGCAGACATCAAGGCGGGGTCAAAGCCGAGGGATTTAAACAGAAAAGGCAATCCTGCCCCTGTAGTGGCGGCTAAAATGGTGATCACAATGAGGCTCAGACCAACGGTGATCCCAATGTCTGGCTTGCCGAGAATGACAAACACCCCGGCCACTACTACAATCCCCATAATTAACCCCAAAAGACCACCTGCAATCAGTTCCCGGATAATCACCCAGACGGTTTTTTTCCCTTGGAGGGATTTCGTGCTTAGTCCCCGAATCACAACGGTAGAAGATTGAGCGCCGACGTTTCCTCCGCTATCAATTAAGAGGGGGGTAAAGAAGGAGAGAGCAACCACTTGTTCGATGACTTCTTCAAAACCACTGAGGATAAAAATGGTGGCCGAGTTGGTTAACAGGAGAATGGAAATCCAAGGGATGCGCTTTTTCACGACATCAAAAAGAGTCGCTTCAAAATAATCATCCCCATCATCTTGTAGGGCACCCATCAAATAAATATCTTCGGTGGCTTCGGCTTCGAGGATATCTAAAACATCATCAACGGTGACAACGCCTAATAAGTGCTGCTCTTGATCCACAATGGGGAGGGCGAGTAAATCGTAACGCTGGATGAGTTGGGCGACTTCTTCGCGATCGCAATTCGTGTAACTGTAGACAATATCCCGAGTCATAATCTGCTCAATGATTTGCTCAGGATTGGCTAAGAGCAAATCTTTCAGCGACACAATCCCCACTAATCGCTTCTGCTCATCGGTGACGTAGAGATAATAACTCACCTCCACATCTTGAGCTAAACGACGAATACGCTCCTCGGCCTCAATAATGGTCAAATTCTGCTTTAAGGCAATATAATCGGGAGTCATCAACCGTCCCGCCGTGTTGGGTTGATAGCCCAATAACAACGACGTAGCCTGACGTTCCTCTAAACTTAAATGATTGAGAAACTGCCGGACAATTTTGGGGGGGAGTTCTTCAAACAGTTTAGCCCGATCATCCGTGGACATATTCTCCACAATGCTGATCACTTCCTGTTCCTTGAAGTGTTCTAACAGCGCCACCTGTACTTTAGGCTCTAAATACTCATACACGGTAATAGCGGTTGTTTGATTAAGTAGCCGAAACCCAATCACCTGCATGGTTTCGGGGAGTTTCTCAATGGCTTCTGCAATGTCCACAGGCTGCACCGGAATTAACAGTGCTTTTGCCCCTTCATAGTTCTTTTGTTCTAAAAGCAATTCCAATTGCTTTTGTACCAGTTCCCGGAGTTCACTGCGGGAGACTGTGGTGCTAGGTGAAATATCAGTGGGCATAATGAGTCTTGGTCGTAAGGATTACAAGTAGAGAAATGTGAGCCTAGCTCTATCACAAAAGCTCAAAGTTAAGAAAATGACTAAACTCCTTGTAAAATACAAAGAGCAAACTTTACCCTGAATCTTAAACGGACAGTGTGGGAGTGTCAATCATGAATTTAGAAAACATCATCGAACAAATGCAGAAACCGGAATTTTATCCCCATCCGGTGCAAAATATTATTACCGTAATGCAAACCCACACCTCCTGTGTTTTTTTAACTGGAGACTATGCCTATAAAGTCAAAAAGCCTGTTAATTTTGGTTTTTTAGATTATTCAACCTTGGAGAAGCGCCAGCATTTTTTAGGGGCAGAATTAACGATGAATCAGGAAACGGCTTCCGATTTATATTTACAGGTTTTACCCTTGACTCAGGATGGAGAAAAATTAGCCCTTGACGGTTCAGGAGAGGTGGTTGATTATACCTTGAAAATGCGCCAATTTCCTCAGTCTGTTCTGTTGAGTGAAATGTTGGAACAGGGAAAACTTTTACCGGAACATATTGTTGAGTTAGGGCGAGTTGTAGCTGAGTTTCATAAAACCAGCAAAACCAATGATTATATTGAAAGTTTTGGCGAAGTTGAACAGATTAAACGGGCAGTTGACGAAAACTATCAACAGACGGAAAGCTATATCGGCACAGCCCAGACTTTAGAACAATTTACTAATACTAAAGCGTTTACAGATCATTTTTTTGCTACACAAGGGGACTTGTTTAAGCAACGACAAAAGGCGGGTAAAATTCGGGAATGTCACGGAGATTTACACCTAAGAAATATTTGTTTTTGGCAAGAGAAAGTACAGCTTTTCGACCGCATTGAGTTTAACGAACCGTTCCGCTTTGTCGATACCTTCTATGATGTGGCGTTTGCCATTATGGATTTAGAAGCACGGGGGAGAAAAGACTTAGGCAATTTGTTTTTAAATACCTATCTGGAAGTAACAGCAGATTGGCAAGGACTGGAAGTTTTGCCCTTATATCTGAGTCGTCAGGCTTATGTACGAGCTAAGGTGACATCGTTTTTACTCAATGATCCTAATATTCCTGAAGCGGAACGGGAGAAGGCATTAGAAACGGCGAAAAAGTATTATAAATTAGCCGATGATTATACGAAAGTTACACCGGGGCAAATTGTTTTAATGTCGGGATTATCGGGGGCGGGAAAAACGACGGTTGCGCGACAAGTTGCCCAGGAGTTGAAGGGGATTCATCTCCGTTCTGATGCGGTACGAAAACATTTAGCGGGAATGGCCTTAAATGAGCGGGGGAGTGATGATATTTATACTCCCGAAATGAATCAAAAAACCTATGATCAGTTGGCGGAGGTGGGGATTTATTTAGCGAGTTTAGGCTATGGGGTGGTGTTAGATGGGAAATATGATCGTTTGGCTTGGCGGAGTCGGTTATTAGAACAGAACAGCCGCTTTCGGGTGACTGTTGTTTACTGTAGCGCCCCTTTGGCGGTTTTGTGCGATCGCCTTCAGCAACGAGTGGGAGATATTTCCGATGCCACCGTTGACTTACTCCAGTCTCAACAAGCCAATTTTGAGGATTTCACCCCTATGGAACGGGAGCATCTGATAGAGTTTGATACAACTCAAGGGGATATTGCCCAAGTGTTAAACCAACTCCGTTAGCAGCACCTGCCCCCACCTCGCCCCCTCGCAGGTGGGGAGCGTTTCAGCACGCCCTAATTACTGATAACTCTGGTCATGAATCGTCGTAAAAACAGCTTCGGCATTTAAAACAATGCTCTGCACCTCACGAAAATAGCCCAAAATAAAAGGCTCAAGTCCTGGACTAAATAACCCTACAGGAGACTGTAACCCTTCTGGACTGTGTTGTTCAATTTCCTCTACTTGTTGAACAATAACCCCTAACATCAATTGTTGTTCCTTCAAAACTAACACATTCAACAACCCCAAATTAATGGCCTCTTGGGGTGAACTTTGCCGGGACAAAAAAGACTCTAATCCTAATAACAAATTTAAGTCTACTAACCACAGCATTTCCCCCCGCCAATTATACAAACCCAGAGCATAAGGGGGGGTGTCTGGCACGGCGAGAACTTGATTAACTTCCACCCGCACAATTTCCTGAATATACTCCACAGGTAACATTACCTTGTTATCAAGTCCCAACTGGAAACAAAGATAGCGCTGCTCAGGGCTAACAGGCTCTAGAACAGGCTTTTCTCTAAGGGTTGGGGTGGGGGAGAGGGCATCCGGTTCAAGGGGGCTAGATGGCTCTAAAATCGACTCCTGAAGGGATGAACCGGACTCTAACCAAGCGGCGAGATCAATGGTGAGGGCGGGGGGGGTGAGGGTGAGACGATGGCTCCAGAGTTGACCTTTTCCGGCTTGATGGGCGGTGATATCAATGGTTTGAAGGCCTTGGGGTTTCTGGGTTTTCAGACTGGCTTGAATTTTGCTCACGGTACGGGCGCGATCGCATGGTTGGGAAGCGGTCAGTTGTATAATCAGCTTAGATCCCTGTGTGGTGGTGTTTACCGTGATGCCTTGGGGCTGGAGTTTTTGGTTTAACAGGGTACGGATTGCTTGCAGGTTGTCAGTTTGCACCATCGGTTAACTTGGGGGGGATTGTACCGGATAGAATTTGATTCTAGCCTTATCATACAAGACAAAAGCCGTTGATCTGCTGTCCCTACCTTGCATTGATGATGACTCCAAACCCTAAACCTATGGAAAGCTGGCCCCAGGAAAAAAAGTCTGTTGCTTTATCTTGGCAAGCTTTGTTTACAGGCTTAATGTTTTTTTATATGTATCTGCCCATTTTCGTGCTAACGGTGTATAGCTTTAACCGTTCAGCCTATAGTGCGGGGTGGACGGGGTTTTCTTGGCGTTGGTATGGCAAGTTATTCAAGGATGGGCGAATTTTGCGCGCTTTGGAAAATAGTCTTGGGGTGGCTTTACTGGCGGTGACACTGGCGGCTATTTTGGGGACTATGATGGCGGTGGGCTTGGCAAAATACCGCTTTTGGGGAAAAACGCTATATCGGGGGGTGTCCTATTTACCTTTAATTGTGCCGGATATTGCGATCGCTGTCTCTACCCTCATTTTCCTAGCGGTTTTGGGCATTCAATTGAGTTTATGGACGATTGTCATTGCCCATGTCGTCTTTTGTTTGGCCTATGTTGCCATTGTTGTTTCCTCCCGTTTGGCGAATTTAGACCCCCATTTAGAAGAGGCTGCCCTCGATTTAGGCGCAACTCCTTTACAAGCGTTTATACAAGTTTTATTACCTGAACTTGCCCCGGCTATTATTGCCGGATGTTTGCTCTCGTTTGTGTTAAGTATGGATGATTTTCTCATCGCTAGTTTTACGGCAGGAACCGGTTCAACCACTTTACCGATGGAGATTTTCAGCCGCATTCGCACCGGGGTTAAACCGGATATTAATGCCTTGAGTGTGCTACTCATGTTAAGTTCTGGGGCGGTGGCTTTGTTGGCGGAATATTTACGGTATAAGGGCGCACAAAGGCGAGGAAATTAACGGGTCAGCCTTACCGTCGATTAAACTCCAGTTGACCAACATATTTAAACGAACTAAACTTTTCTTCTCCGGTGAACATTCTCACCTCATAGGTTCCAGAATCTGGGAGTGGGCAGTGAATGCGTGATCCTTGACTAGCAGACTCCCCACAATTCCCTAATTTAGCGCCTCCTTTCTCAGCATAACTGGTCAAAATCCAACGTTGATAAGGATTTTTGACTTCAATCACCGCATCACCGCTAATATCGCTTTGAGAGCGGGTCGGAGTCACTAATTCTAACCCTTCGGCAAAGAAACGAGGTCTTAAAATAGGCTGTCGGAAAAATTCACCCCGCGATAGGGGATGGGGTAGAAGTTGCCATGTTTCATCATCGGGCAAATGGGTAATAGTCATGACTTGCGGGGGGGGTAATAAATAATCGGTGCGATAGTTTTTGTGGAAACCGGACTCATCAACAAAACCACTATCCCAAGTGGAGTCAATAAGATACCATTTCCCCTCAATTTTGGCCGCATTCCAAGCATGACCTTCCCCACTAAGTTCACTGGTGGAAGTACGCGCATCTCCGACAACATAAACAATTTCTTCGCCGATGGCTTTTCCGAGTGCTTCGAGAAGTTTGGCATACCCGGCACAGACGGCTTTTCGGGTGAGGAAAACGATTTCTGGGTCTTGTGGGGGAATTTGATTGGCAAAATAAGCCGGAGCATCGTAGGCAATGCGATCCGCGACATAATCATGTAGGGCTTTGATCCGTAAAACTGGATCTTTTTCTTGTTGGGCAATGTATTGAGCGACCGATTCTATGCTAATTTCCGACCTAGCAGGAATATTCACGACGGCCGGATGCAAACCTGCATTCCGCCAAGGCCACTCTTGATCAGTTTGTTGGGGGAGAGGAGGGGCAGGGGCTGGACGTTCTGGGATGGGGGCAATCTCTTCCGGCTGAGGTTGAACGGTGGTCGAGTCGGCATATTTTTGATAGGGATTGTGGTGAAAGGCGAGATAGAGCCATTCTAGACCGTTGGCGGTCTTGAATAAGGCTTGGCGGGTGAGTTCTACTGGCGACCCGGTGAAGTTCTCTAGAAACCAGTCCCCTCGGGTGGCTAGGGCGAGGAATGAGGTTTGGGGTCTGAGGGCGAGGAGGAGGATAATAAAGGCTAGGTTTAAGGTGAGGGTGCGCAGGGCAATGCGATCGCCCCAACTTAAACTGAGTCCCTTTCGTTGCGGTTTGCTTCGTCTGGCTTTCCAGTCCCAGAATACAGGCAGCAAGGGAAAGAGCAAAATTCCCGAAAGCAAGGCTAACCAAGTTGGTCCGTTAATAAAAACAATCAGGGAGGAAGCCAGCCAAACGCCTAGAAGAGGGGTCAGGAAAACACTGAGAGAAAAGGCTAGTCGAATCAAGGCTAGGGGAATTGTCCAAACAACAAACTTCATAGAGGTAGTTCCAAAAAATCGGCAGATTGAATCATCCGTGCTGCACGATTGGTCAGTGTTTTTAATGGGGTGTGAATATCCCTCTAAGCACTGTTAATAGGGTTTTTAGCGGTTTATACCAAATTAAATAGACTTGAGGGCAAAAACCTGAATTTCCCCTGTTCCCTTGACTTCTAACAGCGAGAAACTGCAAGGTTTTAGGGATAAAGAATCAAAAAGGCTTGCCTTTTTCCGACTCTCTCCCCCCTGTTCCCCGTTCCCCACCGGGAGCAGAGTTATATTGCTACGCAACGCTTCGCGTTTGCTACGCAACGCTTCGCGAACGCGGAGCGTCACGAAGTGAACAGCAAGCCCTATTTAATCCTAGGAAAAAGCGATTTTTTTAGTTCATGGTTGCATCACTGAATGGTAGAGCGTGGGACATGGGTGGTGCGTTGTAGCGTTTCTACTGGTACAGGAGACGAGTAGTAAGCAATCACCAGAGTGGGAATAGCAATCGTCAAGATGGCGATCGCGGTTCCGAGAATAGCTGCCCATTTACTGGGAGGCTCAGAAGCGTTAGCGGATGGACCACTAGATTCCATAAGTGATATGAACTAAAAAGCGGACGGCAAGTGAGTTGAGTTAAATAGAGGATCTCGACAATAAAACCCCTTACCCAATTGTAGCCCTAGATTTTCTGAGCGGGTTGTTTTCTGTGCCACCAAAAATAAAAACCGCCACTGGTGTGAGGGCGGTCTGAATAAGCAATCGGAGGGTGATTGTAGTCTAAGGCGAGGCCGGGATTCCGTTTGTTACGGATTTTACGAAAGCCTGTTCTGGCAGGGAATTTTAATGAAGAGGCCCCCCTAAAATCACCTCGGCGATCGCATTTGTCACCGCTTGGGGAGCTTCTCGCCCCAGTTGTTCGTACCATTGACGAGTGACCTCCGGATCTTTACCGTGGATTTGTTCGGCCCGTTTCCGCGCCTTGCGGATGATGCTATTCCCCCGCTCCCGCCGTTCTTGGTTATACCGTTCTAGGGCATCCATAACGCTTAAATTGGTGGTTTTCAAGTAATTGGTTAACACCCAAGCATCCTCAATGGCCTGACAGCCCCCTTGCCCTAAATCCGGGCAGGTGCTATGAGCCGCATCCCCCAACAAAGCCACCCGCCCCCGCACATAACTATCCAGAGGGCTAATGTCATGAATCTCTGGCCGAGCCACTTGTTGAGGATCTAACCGTTCAATTAAATGCTGTACAGGTTGCGCCCAGCCCTGAAAATATCCCCGCAATTGTTCCCGATACTGTTCCGGTTCTGGGGGGGTTCCGGCCGGGAGCGGCACATCAAAGAAGAAATAAAAGCGATCGCCTCCCACAGGCATCATCGAAGCCCGTTGATGTTGTCCCACATAAATCACCCAACAATCGGCCGGGGCTAACTCTGGACTGGTGGGGACTAAACCATTCCAATTCACATATCCCCCATAGTTGAGCGCCAACGGTTTCCCCGTCACATACTCCCGCAACACCGAGCGAATGCCATCGGCCGCCACCACCAGATCCCCGCGATCGCGTTCTCCGTTGGCAAAAAGCGCCGTTACGCCCTCTGGGTCCTCCTCCACCCCAATACAGTCATAACCTAGTTTCACCTCCCCTCCGTAGCCTGTTAAGAGCATTTCCTGTAAATCTCGACGGGCGACAGGATAGGGGCGTTGTCCCACTTGTTCAATAAGGGGGTGTAAGGGGATGTGATTCAAAACCTCCCCTTGATGGGTGCGATACTCCATCACATTCATCTGGCCGCCAATCTTGGCGATCGCCTCCCCCAACCCCAAACGATTCAAAACCTTAACCCCATTGGACCACAGCGAAATCCCCGCCCCCACTGGACGCAATTCCTGAACCCGGTCATACACCCGTACTTGATACCCCGCTTGTTCCAAGGCAATAGCGGCAGTTAAGCCCCCAATCCCCGCCCCAATGACGATTATTTTTAACCCTTCCACCGTGTTCTGTCTCCTGCTTCAAAACAACACTATTCCCCGTTCCCTATTCCCCGAATCAGAGTAATCACCGTTAACTCCGGAGGGCAATTAATGCGGCCGGGGAAATACGTCCCTAATCCGCGATTCACATAGAGTTGATTCTGCTCAATCGAGTGATACCCTTGCGCCCACTCCCAATGTTTGACCACTCTGGCACATTCCCGCAAAATGGGGATATAGGGATGTAGGGGTTTAGGGACACGGTGACGGACTGGCTGCATAAGTGCTGGAATTGAACCCAATCCGGGGAGGACAAATTGTCCCCCGTGGGTATGTCCAGAAAGTTGTAAATCCACCCGCCAAGGTTGCAGGAGGGCGGCTGTGTCGGGATTATGGGAGAGGACTAAACGGGGGGTGTCTGGGTCTAGTTGTTCTAGGATAGGCTGGGGGTGGAACTCCCGCGACCACAAATCCGCCAATCCGACGACGGGCAGGGCAGAACCGAGGGGATAGGCGATCGCATTCCACAACACCTGAATCCCAACACCCGTCAGCGCCTTCACCACATGATGACGAGAAAACGGGAAATAATTATCATGATTCCCCAAACAAGCCACCACCCCACACCGACTTTCTAAATACTTCAGACGTAACGCCAAATTGTAGATCGGAGTCGGATTGTCCGTAATATAATCCCCAGTCAAAACCACCAAATCCGGTTTTTCCTGATTCGCCATTTCAATGGTTTCTGCTAAGAGTTCTTCCCCTAGACGTTTGCCATCATAATGCAGGTCAGACAAATGAACTAACTTTGTTCCCTGTAACGATGGGATAAGATCCCGAATCTTGATCGTTACCCGTTCAACAGTCAAAGGTTCTACAAAAATGGGCTGCATAGTCCCCTCACATCAAGAGTCAGAAAATCCGGGTTCTAACACCCACCTTAACCCACCTGTAACACCTGAGCAACCGTTAAAGGCTCTCTCTGCCCCCATTCAGTTAATAACTCAGAAACCATCCCCTCTTCCCCCCTAAAAATAGCCTCCTCATACAACCCCCTTACTAACCTTAACACCGTAATTTGTTCTTGCATCGGGTCAATAATCCAATACTCCCGAATCCCCCGCGCTTGATATTGAGCGCGCTTATAACGGTAGTCTCGCTCCTCATTTTCTCGCCCCGGACTCACCACTTCCACCACTAACTCAGGGGGCGGCATTTCTAAGGAAATCATCGAACGACTTGCCCCACTCAAAGCTTGGGCTAATTCCTCCGTGAGTACCATTAAATCCGGTAGTCGCACCGTTGCCCGACTGCCCATAACTGCAAGTTCTGCACCAATTCTTAAGCGATAAAATGGCAGACCTAACTGTAAAAAATATGCCAATAAAAACATGGCAATGCGTTGATTAATATCACTTTCACTAGGCATATATAAAAGTTTCCCATCTTCTAACTCATAACGGGAATCACTGCCATCATCATAGTTGAGAAACTCCTGCAAAGACATCTCTTTTGAGGGTATTTCTTGGGGTAGCTGAATAGTGGTAATCATGACTTTCTCTCCCCTAACCTTGTTACGTCATCTTTGCCTATTATAGTGGCTCAAGAAGCAGGCAACAAATACAATCCGGGTTTAGCCTCAGCACTAGGCAGCAATTCATGGCTACTTTTTACCCCTTGTTGTTCGCAGAGTTGGGCAAAACGTTGTAGCCCTTCGAGTCGCGCTGAAAGTTCGCTGAGGGTGTCTAGATATTCTGCTATGGCAATTTGGCGGTGTCGCCATTGGGGAGTGAGTTTTGCTTGAGTGCGAGTCATTAACCAAGAGATAAAGATAAGCTAGTTGACCTGCAAGCCGTGGTCATACTTTATTCTCCAGAGAAATTTTAACAGGACTCATCCCGTTTACATCGATTCAACGGGTTAGTTTGCGCTGCCGCTTCACCCAACCTACGGGTTATAGTTGACAAGGATTCCCTTGCATTCTATAAGTATTATGTTGGTATTCCTGACTAGCAGTGAACGCATTACCCCTGAATGAAATAATCCTTGGGGATTGTCGTGAGGTGATGAAGATACTCCCAAGTGACTCTATTTCTGCTTGCATCACAGATCCTCCCTACAACTATGAGTTTATCGGCCATAAATGGGATAACTCAGAAATTCAACGGCGTATCAGCAAAGCTAAAAGTAAGGATAGTAAAACTTTAGTTAAAAACATTCCCTATGGCAGTGGTTTAGCAGGTGGTGTTAGAAATGAAAGGTGGTATCAACGTAATCGAGAGAACATCTTAGATTATGAAAAGTGGTGTCTTGAATGGGGAATGGAGCTTTATCGTATTTGTAAACCCGGTGCAACAGTTTTTATTTTTAATAGCACCCGGACATCTGCCTACACTTTCACCCCTTCTAACTCCTCATCGGCTAAATCATATAACGCTCGCAACTTCTCTAATTTCTCCTCACTAGCTGCCCAAAATCCTCGGCCGTTAGCTTCTAACATTCGGCCAACAATATTCCGGAAAGCTTCGGGATTGGCTTGACGTAATTTAGCGGCCATTTCTGCATCTAAAGCGTAGGTTTCTGCCGCTTGGTCATACACCCAATCATCGGTAAAGTTAACAGTACCCCCCCAACCGATTAAGGCGGTCATGCGTTGGGAAATTTCGTAAGCGCCCCCACTCCCTTGATTCGCCATAGATTCCGCCCATTTGGGGTTTAATAATTTGGTGCGGTATTCCAAACGTAACAAGTCCTCTAATTTGCGGGGGGTGGTGTCTTTGGAGAAACTTTCGACAAAGCTGGCGTTAACGGTTTTGCCTCGGCGTTTTTCGGCGGCCTGTTTGAGGGCTCCGGTGTTGGCGTAATATTCTTGAATGTCGGTTAAGCCGTATTCCACAGAGTCAATTTCTTGGACAATGCGATCGCTCGTTGCTAACAGTTGCTGCAAAACCTCCGGCCGCGCTTGGCCTTTATCCTGCCGACCATAACTGAAAACGTTGCGACGTTCCCAGGTTTTCCCCAACTCTTCCCCCGACTCCCAATTCCCATCTACCACCTGATCATTAACCAAAGAGCCAAAATCCCCGGCCGGATTGGAAAATAACCGAGCGGCCACATTCTTCACCCCCTGCGCTTTTAAGGCTAAGGCGTGTTTACGGATAAAGTTCTGTTCCTCCGGTTCCTCCGCTTCGGCGGCCCGTTGAAAGAGATCATCAAGCAGTTCAATCACGTTAACAAAACTATCCCGGAAAATCCCCGATAGATTGCCTAAAATATCAATCCGGGGGTGGCCGACTTCTTCTAGGGGTTTCAACTCATAGCGAACAATGCGCCCTGTGCCTTCTTTTACGGGTTCTGCGCCCACTAATTCTAGTAAAATGCCCAAAGACTCGCCCTTAGTCTTAATCACGTCTAAACCCCACAAAAGGACGGCTACGGTTTCAGGATAAGTCTGGGTTTCGGCTAGGTGTTGGGCGATGATCTTCTGGGCAATTTCCCGCCCCCTCCCATAGGCCCCAGGGGAGGGCATCCGGTAGGGGTCGAGGGCGTGGATGTTGCGCCCGGTGGGGAGTACACCGATCCCATCCCGGATTAGGTCGCCCCCGGAAGCGGGGGGGATATATTCCCCATTCAGGCCCCGTAACAGGTTGTTGATCTCGTCGCTGTTCTGCATGAGTAGGCGCACAATCTCAATGGCTTCTAGGGTGCGATCGCCTAAATCCGGTGTAATTCGTTCCTTCCAGTCCGCATACTGGAGTTTCAGCCAATTTTGCCACACCTCCAACACTTGTTTAGAATCAGCCCCATTGCGAATCCGTTCCACCACCGCTAAGGGGACTTCTCGCTCAAAATAAGCCTCTAAATAAGACTTTAATTCCTCACTATCCGGCACTTCCCCTAAAGTGTGTAACCCCGAAGAAAACAGCCGTTGTTCCACCACTTGTAAATACTCATAAACCTTGACAAAATACCGATTTAATGCCGTAGAACTAAACAGTTTTGCATTCTCCACCGTGAAAGCAATGCCTAGCTTTTCCCCCTCTTCAAAAGGACAATCTTTTTCTAACCCTGCATCGATAATTTTTTGACAAATATCATTACGCAATAAAGTATTTTTATCCGGATCTTCCCGATATTCTGCAATTAATTCTCGCAGCGCCATTAACTCCTTATACAATCCAGCCCGTCCATAGGGCGGCACATTATGGGAAATTAACACCCCATAGCCCCGCCGTTTTGCTAACATCGATTCCGAAGGATTATTACAAGCATAAAGGTATAAATTGGGCAAATTTCCTAATAAAATATCCGACCACGAATACCCCGTATTTCCTAACGGAGAACCCGGCAACCATTCCACCGTCCCGTGCATCCCAAAATGAACAACAGCATCCGCTTGAAAGTCCTTTTGTAACCATTGATAAAAAGCCGCATATTGAGGATGGGGCGTTAAATCCTTCTCAAACATTAAACGCATCGGGTCCCCCGCAATCCCTAACGGAGGCTGCACCCCTAACCAAATATTCCCTAACTGTACCCCCCCTACTTGTAACTCCCCATCAACCGTTTTAATACCCGTTTTAGTTAAATCCTTCCAGTGTTTTTCAATCCGGGAGGTGAGTAAATACCCTAACCATTTTTCCAACCGGGCAATACTCACCCCATGATTATGGGAGCGCTGTTCAGGATTCAGGGTTTCGGGGAACTCATCAGCCGCTTTCACCTGTTGAATTAACACCTCCCCATCTTCGGGAATGTCCCCCACATCATAACCTTGACTTTTCAGGGCATAGAGCAGTTTTAATAAACTTCTGGGGACATTTAATAACGCGGCCGTTCCTGTTGCGCCATAGCCCGGTGGGAAGCCATATAAAATAATCGCCACTTTTCGTTCAGAGGGCGGCTTTTTGCGGAGTTGAATCCACTGTTTCACCCGTCCTGTTAACCGTTTAACTCGTTCAGGAATTAAATAAATTTCTTCCCCCACTAAGCCCCCTAATGGGATAGTGTCAATCGCTCCATCTAGTTCTGGCAGAGCGTATAAAACAACACTTTGTAACCCCCCGATTCCTTGCCTTGTCCAAGAGTGAATATCTTGGATTAAGAGGGGAGCCGCGATGAGATAGGGAACGTTTTTGATGCTTAAAATACTTTTCGCTACTTCCACCTGTCGCCCTGCTTCCATTGACCCCGCTGGCCCCCCTACTAAGGGAAAACCAATCGTCGAAATAATGGCATCCACTTTGACCGCATCAGGGGAAAGAGAAGGAGTCCGTTTCGGTTGGTCTAGTTCAAAGTCCGTGGTCATCCAATCCCGCACGGCAACATGACCCTCAACCCCGTTAATAAAAATCGGTAGGGGGATAATTTCCGCCTGTTCAAACTGTTGAATGAGTTGGGGAATATAAGCCTGTTCTGTAATAACGTGCTTGCGATATAAGAGAATTCCTGTAATGGGTTGGCTGGTGGGTTTAAATTGTTCTTGATACCAGTCTAAATAGGCACGGGGGGAGGTAAAATATCCCTCATATTTAGGGTGCAAGAGTCCCATATTAGGAGTTTCTAAGGGGGGCGGAATTTCACCGACTTTTAGCCCGAAATATTTTTCCCCAATCGTCCAAAACATGGCGGATACGTTTTGCTGCCCCCCGGCGTTCCAATAGCCGTAAATAATCAACCAGTTGCGCAAGTCTTGGACTTTTTGGGCGGGAATATATTTAAGCAGTTTAGGGCCAACTTTGAGGAAACTAATATACCCGGCGAGTTTATCTTCTTCTTTGCCACTAGAAAACTTACTGAGGATAAATTTAATCGGTTTGGGCATTCCTTTCGGTTTATCCCCGATGACAAATTTCCCCAGTTGGGTGAGACTCATTAACTCTAAGGCTGACTCAAAAACGAGGCGAATGGGGATGTTTTGCACTCTCTCCCGCAGCCAGAGAACTTGATCATAGTCAAATATCAAACTGGCAAAGAAAACATCGGCATGGTGAAGCGCTTGTTCTACGGCACTGGGTTGGCGGGTGAGGTCTTGGTCACTAAACACCTGTAGATCCAACCCAGAACATCGTTCCATTGCCAGTTGTGCCGCCTTACGATACAGATCGGCGTTGAAGGTTTCAAACCCGGCAATTAATACAATCCGCTTCATGCCCACCCTCATTTCTTGATAGACTATACAGTTTTATTCTAATCTGGCTTGTTGAGTATTTTTTGCAATAAATAGCCAACAAAGGAAATGTGAGGAGCAGAACAGAGAACACCCTGATAGTAACATTGACCGGACTAATCCTGCATGACAATCACCACCGTAATATTATCGGATCCGCCATTGTCTTTGGCATTGTCAATCAGGGATTGAGCGGCTTCTTCGCAGGTTTTGGACTGTCCTAGAATGATCTCAATGTCGGGGTCTGGCACTTCTTCAGTTAGACCATCACTGCATAATAAAAGGCGATCGCCTTCCTGCACATCCAGAGGCTGAATATCAATCTTTTGGAGATCCTTCCGACCTAAACACTGGGACAAAACGTGCCGCCAGGGGTGGACTCTAGCCGCTTCCGCGCTTAAATCCCCCATTTTCATCGCCCGGGCGACCCAAGTTTGATCTTCCGTGACTTGTTGTAGGGTATGATCCCGCAAGCGATAAATCCGAGAGTCCCCAATATGAGCGCATAGGGGCTGTGTATCCCGGAAAAGCACCACGACTACCGTCGTTCCCATATCAGCCCGTTCCGGGTGGATTTCTTGGTCCTTCAGAATGCCCTGATTCGCGTCAAAAATCGCTTTTTCCAGCAACTGCTTAGAATTCATCCCTGACTCCCAATGTTCATTGAGATAGCCCTGAATTTGCCGCGTTGCAATCTGGCTAGCCTCTTGGCCGCCAGCGTGTCCACCCATACCATCGGCAACAATGAAAAAGCGTCCGTCCGGGTCAATATAGAAATCATCCTGATTCACAGAACGGAGGCATCCTGTATCAGTTAACCCCGTGAAGCGACGTTTCATAAACCACTTACTGCTCAATAAAGTTAAAAACCATTAGGGCATACGATCATAGCGGTCAATACGCCGAATGAGTCGGAAGACATTAATTCCTAATCCTCCTGCGGCCACAGCCAAAATAACCCCAGCCCAAACGATATTGTTCACTACAAGGATAGTAGCAGACAAAGTAAAAGCACTCACCAGTAACGTATAGTTCGTTAACAGTTGGGTGGTAGCCATACGACGTAAGAGACGGTCAGACTCACTCGCCCGCACCCGCACGCGAATATCCCCCCGTTCTAATTTCTCGATGGTATCCTCAATCCGTCGGGGCAAGCCCAAGGCCGTGCTACTCATTTGGGCGGCCTGTCTGCCCAACTCATCAAACACACTGTTACCGTTACTTAAACTACTATTGGTCATAATGTCTAGTGCAAAGGGTTTTGCCACCTCCATAAAATTAAACTCTGGGTCTAGACCCTTGCCCACCCCCTCTAGGGTAGAAAAAGCCCGCATGACAAAGGTAAAGGTTGCCGGAAAGCGGAAGGGTTGGTCAAAGGCAATGTCGTATAAATCATCGCTAATGGCACTTACAGACTGTTCCTCAAAGGGTTTGTCCATGAAGTTATCCAGCATATACTGAATCGACCGCCGCACCGGCCCCATATCTCCCGTCGGGGTCAAGGCGCCCAACTCAATCAAGGATGAGATTACCCGGTCGGAATTCTTTTCCGCAATGCCAAAGAGGGTATCCATGAGTTTTTCCCGCACATTGGCATTAATGCGCCCCATCATGCCAAAGTCGTAGAAAATCAGCGACCCGTCGGAATCTACGGCAATATTGCCGGGGTGGGGGTCAGCGTGGAAAAAGCCGTCATTGAGTAACTGTTGTAAGTAGGCCTCCGCGCCCAATTTCGCCAAGATTTTCCGGTCAAGTCCGGCCGCTTCTAGGGCTTCATAGTGGCTGATTTTGATGCCGGGGGCATATTCTAGGGTGACGACTCGGGGGGAAGTGTAGCGCCAATAGACTCGGGGGACTTTCACCCAGTCAATGCCCCGGAAATTGCGCCGGAAGGTGTCCGCATTGCGTCCTTCGTTGACGTAATCTGTTTCTTCCCAGAGGATGCGGCAACATTCCTCATAAACTCCTAACCAATCCCGTCCTCGTCCCCAACGGGGATGATTCTGGAAATACTGGGTAATCCGTTTGAGGATGGCTAGGTCAATGGTGAAGAGTTGTTTCAGTCCCGGACGCTGGACTTTCACCACCACTTCCTCGCCGTTTTGCAGTTGGGCTTTGTGAACTTGCCCTAAACTGGCGGCCGCGAGGGGGGTAGGGTCAAAACTGCGGAACAGTTCGTTAACGGCTTTCCCTGTATCTTCTTGGATGATGGCGGCGACTTGTTCGTAGGAGAAGGCCGGAACGCGGTCTTGGAGTTTGCTGAGTTCGGAGACGTACTCAATGGGAAATAAATCCCCTCGGGTTGAGAACAGTTGACCTACTTTAATAAAGGTCGGGCCAAGTTCTAGGAGACTTTCGCGAATCCAAACGGCTTGTTTTTGGCGGCGTTGCCGTCGTTTGTCGTCGCTGTATCCTCCGGGATAGGTCCAAGGTTTGCTATCCCACCACAGTTCAAAAAGGAAAGTGAGAACAAATACCCAGATGTCAAAACGCCGCCGGGTTTTGGAGTAGTTGCTCCGATTCCAGCGATACTTGTTTTTCCCGCGTTCGGGTCGAGAGGGTTTTTCCGGCAGCGTGGCCGGGGTGGAATAGGAAACAGAGGTGGGGGTTTGAGTGAATGCAGACACGCGGTTAAATGTCAAGTAAATTTACAAGCAAAAACTGTTGTTAAAGGGTCTTGAATGGAGGATAGGGGAGACAAAAGGGGGTTATTTGCGGTAAGCTGCGATCGCCGCCCGTAAACTCGCGATTTCAGCACGGAGATTATCAATGGTTTCCTGAACATCGGCCGTCCCACTGCCGGAAGGCGTCGCAACGCCCCCCGTTTGGCTGACTTTCGCCAATTCTCGTTCCGCCCTTGCCGTTACTTCTTCCGTGAATTTACGGAGGTTTTCCCGTTGTTCAGCATCAAATTTCCCCAGTTCGCTGAGGGCGTTTGTCAGCTTGTCCTCTACCTTTTCGCTGAGAACTTCAGCAAATGCTCGGCCGACAAAAAAGGCGTGAGTGACTGGATTGCTCATGATGGTAAAAGAATTTGACGTTTCGTAACAAATTATATCCGGTCTGACCCAGTGTGGGGGCATCAAGGGGAAATTATTAATAATCCATTATCATGGGCAGGGATTGCCTTACAATCAGCCGGGTATTAAGTACAGGTGTATGACCAAGGGCAGGAATTACGTCCATTGAGAAAATTTTGTTGCTCCTTGGATTCTTCCCCCTCTCCCGGAATTCTACTATTATGGGATAGGGCAGATAAGCCATCATCTAGATAGGTCAAGGTTTGGATTAACTAAAAAATGACCAACTTCACAACACCCAAACTTTTTGGATTGAAATATTCCAATCGAGACTTTTCTCTCAAAAAATATTGGGGCAAGAATCAATTTAATTCATCCTTCCCTGCCGCTCTTTGTTGCTATCTAGATTTTAAAGAAATTCCGGCTAATTACCTTAAAATTCAACATAAAAAATTTACTCACGGTCAAATTTCCATAATTAGCTTATCATTGCCTTGACATATTTTTTTGGAGTGATGCAGCTTTCGTCTTTTTGATTACAGAACTTGCACTTAATAATTTTCATAAAATATCCCGTCAAGTGCGAACTGCAATTTGGTTATATAAAATGCTGCTAGATATCAAACAACAGGGACAATTTGATTATCAATTTATCATTGATTCCCTCTCTTACAATACTAAAAATGACAAGGCATTTGCCGCATCTGGCACAATGACAAATAAATTCATGAGATGTGATAGATTAACTACTCCCCGAATCAAAAAAGACGAGATTAAAAATATTATACTGGGAGGAGGTCAGCATCTCCTCAGTCCAGAACGGAGATTTGATGCTATCATTTGTAACTCACCGGAGTTATTTTAGATGTTGAAATGTGTCGATTTATTCTCAGGATGTGGTGGCTTTTCTTTAGGCTTCCAACAAGCAGGTTTTGAAGTCTGCCAAGCTTTCGATCATTGGGATTCTGCTGTTAATGTGTACCGGAAAAACTTTAAACACCCTAGCTTTTTAATGGATCTCCGTCAAGAAAAAGAAGCGAGTGCCATCATTTCAGAGATCCAACCCGACCTAATCATGGGTGGCCCCCCTTGTCAAGACTTTTCCAGTGCCGGAAAACGCAATCCTGCATTAGGGAGGGCGAGTTTAACCTATAGTTTTGCTAATATTGTTTGTGAGGTTAAGCCCCATTGGTTTGTCATGGAAAATGTTCCGCAAATCAAAAAAGCTAAGATTCTTAAACAAGTTATTGACAAATTTATAGAAACTGGCTACGGGATTTCTTCTGTGATTTTAGAGGCTTCCTATTGTGGTGTTCCCCAAGCGAGAACACGATTTTTTTTAATCGGTCATTTAGACGATAAACACAACCAACTCAATGATCTCTTTAAGCAAAACTTGTCCGATAAACCTATGACCATTCGGGATTATTTAGGAGATCGTCTGGGCATTGCTTTCTATTATCGTCATCCAAGAAACTACAATCGGCGAGGCATTTTTTCCATTGATGAACCCAGTCCAACCATTCGCGGGGTTAATCGTCCGCTACCCAAAGGATATAAGCTCAATTCCTGTGATCCTCAAAACATTGATTTAAGTCAAATTCGCCCTCTAACCACTCAAGAAAGGAGTTATTTACAAACCTTTCCAGCGTCTTTTAGTTGGGAAGGGACTAAAACCGATTTAGAACAAATGATTGGCAATGCCGTTCCTGTTCAATTGGCTAAATTCGTCGGGCAAATCATTGGCCAATATCTCGCTCAGGGATCTGGAAAAATACCGACTTTGTTTGAGCTAGAGGAAGAGTTTAACCTAGCTCAAATGGCTTTACATCGTCTGTGAGACTCTCGGCCCTAGAAGTGGGGAGATTCTTGGTTTACCGACGTTACTTGCCTTGGTCAACTGCCCCACTCCACTTGCGGGATGGGGCTTGTAACTAACCCACAAGGGCTGTCAAGCCCTATGTAGGGCTTGCTGAATAAGTCCGAAAGTTGGGGAATCGGGAGTCGGGAGTCGGGAGTCGGGAGTCGGGAATAGGCAATCGTGCCAGTTTTAGATGATCTGTTCCCTGTTAAGAGTTCCCTGTTCCCTTGTTGAGCCTAGCATAGGCGTGTTATTCAGCAGACCCTATGTATAGCGTTTAATCAATTTGAAAACACTATCTATGGGATATTCACGATTGAAGATAACCACATTTTCCCGATTCGCGATGCCTTGACTTCCTGAGCGGGTCAAGATGGCCTAATTCCCTAAATACGCTATCCTCGGATCGGGAATCAGAGTTCCATCGTAGGATAGATAACGAAATCCTTTCAGGAAGAGTACAAGAAAAGCACCTTATCCTGAAACTATGCCCCTAGGGGGAGTTCAACCCAAAGCGGCGAATAACAACCGCGAGGTCGTCTATATTGACCTCAAAGACATTGAAATTATTAGGAGATCATCCAACCTATGCCAGAAGTTGCCGTCCGTTCAGAACAAGATTTTAGTAGCGAAATTTACAAAGACGCTTATAGTCGCATCAACGCTATTGTGATTGAAGGAGAACAAGAGGCCTATAACAATTACTTGAGTATGGGCGAAATGCTCCCGGAACACAAGGACGAATTGATCACCTTGGCCAAAATGGAGAATCGTCACAAGAAGGGCTTTCAAGCTTGTGGCAACAATCTGAGTGTCACGCCTGACATGGCTTTTGCTGAGGAATATTTTTCCCAACTGCATGGGAATTTTAAAACGGCCTATGACAATGGCAACATCGTGACTTGTTTCCTGATTCAGTCGTTGATTATTGAGGCGTTTGCGATCGCCGCCTACAATATCTATATCCCGGTGGCGGATCCCTTTGCCCGCAAAATTACGGAAGGGGTGGTCAAGGACGAATACAAACACCTCAATTTTGGGGAAGAGTGGCTCAAAGCCCATTTTGAAGAGTCTAAGGCCGAATTAGAGGCGGCTAATCGGGAAAATCTGCCTCTGGTGTGGAAAATGCTTAACCAAGTGGAAAAAGATGCCAAAGTCCTGGGCATGGAAAAAGAAGCGCTGGTTGAGGATTTTATGATTAGCTATGGGGAAGCTTTGGCGAATATTGGTTTTTCTACCCGCGAAATCATGAAAATGTCCGCCTATGGTTTAACGGCGGCCTAATCCTTGCCGGATTGCCCAAAAACAGCAAACCAAGCCGCTCCCAAGGGGGCGGTCTGGTTTGTTTTGGGGGATAGGGAACAGGGGGAATGGGGAGTCGGGAATCGGGAATGGGGAGTCGGGAGTCCGGGAACTCTCCCCCCCTGTTCCCTGTTCCCTGTTCCCTAAAATAAAAGAGTTTTTGCCATTCACTAGCCACTATTCCCCTGCTCCCCTGCTCCCCTGCTCCCCTGCTCCCCCTCTCCCCCTCCCCCCTCTCCCCTGTTCCCCATTCCCTGTTCCCTATTCCCCATTTTCTCTCTCCTGATTAGCTGACACCAGACACCGACTTTGGTACTATCATTAACAGTCTTAACTTTTTCTTGGCCTTCTATTCTACTATCCGCCCTAATTTAAGGTTTAACGCAATTCTCTAATGTTTGGTCTTATTGGTCACTTGACAAGTCTTGAACACGCCCAGGCCGTAGCTCATCAACTCGGATATCCGGAGTATGGCGACCAAGGGTTAGATTTTTGGTGTTCTGCCCCCCCGCAGATTGTGGATGAGATTACCGTGACCAGTCTCACGGGACAGGTCATTCAAGGAAAATATATTGAGTCCTGTTTTCTGCCGGAAATGCTCTCTCAACGGCGGATTAAGGCGGCGATTCGCAAGATTTTAAACGCGATGGCCACAGCCCAGAAAAATGGCGTTGATATTACCGCCCTGGGTGGATTTTCCTCTATTGTTTTTGAGAATTTCAACCTGAAAGAAAATAAACAGGTGCGGGATGTAGAACTGGATTTTGGGCGTTTCACCACGGGGAACACCCACACGGCTTATATTATCTGTCGGCAAGTGGAACAGATGTCCGCTCAGTTGGGGATGGATCTAGCTCAGGCGACGGTGGCCGTCTGTGGGGCGACGGGGGATATTGGGAGCGCGGTCTGTCGTTGGCTGGATCAAAATACTGAGGTGCAGGATTTACTGCTGATTGCGCGAGATCAAGAGCGTTTACAAGCCCTGCAAGGGGAATTAGGACGGGGGAAAATTTTGGGACTGGAGGAGGCGTTACCTCTGGCGGATATTGTGGTCTGGGTGGCCAGTATGCCGCGAGGGGTGGATATTAGTAGCATTCCGTTGAAAAATCCCTGTTTGTTGATTGATGGGGGCTATCCTAAAAACCTCGATAGTCAGTTACAACAGCCCGGTGTTCATGTGCTGAAAGGGGGGATTGTGGAACACGCTCTGGATATTCAGTGGAAGATTATGGAAATTGTCGAGATGGATGTTCCGGATCGTCAATTGTTCGCCTGTTTTGCGGAGGCGATGTTATTGGAATTTGAACAATGGCATACGAATTTCTCCTGGGGGCGCAATCAAATCACGGTGCAAAAAATGGAGCAAATCGGCGCAGCTTCTGTTAAACACGGCTTTAAGCCGCTCTTACATTTCTAAAATTCCTCGTTTTCTTGCCCTTTCTCCGACTCAGCTATGTCTACTCCTAAATCTCGACCCTTTCTGCTGGATTTTGAAAAGCCTCTGTGTGAACTGGAAGCCCGGATTGATCAAATTCGGGAGTTGGCGCAGGAGAATAATGTGGATGTGAGTGAGCAGATTCGGGAACTGGAGGCGAAGGCGGATCAGTTGAGGACGGAGATTTTTAGCACGCTCACGCCGTCTCAGCGTCTCCAGTTGGCGCGCCATCCCCGTCGCCCTTCGACGTTGGATTATATTCAGGCGATTAGTGAGGAGTGGTTTGAGTTACATGGCGATCGCGGGGGAAGTGATGATCCGGCTTTGGTGGGCGGTGTGGCGCGCTTGGACGGGATTCCGGTGGTGATGTTGGGGCATCAAAAGGGACGGGATACGAAGGATAATGTAGCGCGGAATTTTGGCATGGCTTCCCCGGGGGGCTATCGCAAGGCGTTGCGTTTGATGGAACACGCCAATCAGTTTCGGATGCCGATTCTCACGTTTATTGATACCCCGGGGGCTTGGGCTGGGGTGGAAGCGGAGGAGTTGGGACAGGGGGAGGCGATCGCCTATAATCTCCGGGAGATGTTTAAGTTTGATGTTCCTATTCTCTGTACTGTGATTGGGGAGGGGGGATCCGGTGGTGCTTTGGGGATTGGGGTAGGCGATCGCATTTTGATGTTTGAACACGCAGTTTATACGGTGGCTACTCCTGAAGCTTGTGCGGCGATTCTCTGGAAGGATGCGGCCAAGGGGCCTCAAGCGGCCTCGGCGTTGAAGATTACGGCGCGGGATCTCAAGGAGTTGGGGATTTTAGACCAAATCCTACCGGAGCCGTCTAATGGCGCTCATGCGGATCCTCTGGGGGCGGCGGCGATTTTGAAAAATGCTCTGATTAGCAATTTGGAGGAGTTGTTTGGTTTAAGTCCTGAACAACGGCGGGAGCAGCGTTATCTCAAGTTCCGCCAGATGGGGAAGTTTTTGGGCTGATCTGAAGGCTTGGGGGGATGAGTAGGGGTCAAGGGGGGTTGACTTCTACTCTCCCTGTTGAGTCTCTGTGCAATGGGGGGCTTTTTGTGCTGGTATTGTTGCTCCATGAGGGGGGGTTATTGAGTCAGCCGTTGCTCTATTTGAGTCTTTATTTGAAGCAGCTATCTTTTTGTTTCAG
The DNA here is from genome assembly GCF_000314005.1 of Spirulina subsalsa PCC 9445. NCBI lineage: Bacteria > Bacillati > Cyanobacteriota > Cyanophyceae > Spirulinales > Spirulinaceae > Spirulina > Spirulina subsalsa. The sequence continues at coordinate 3,912,341 of NZ_JH980292.1, read as the reverse complement.
AGCCACTCTTTTAATGATGACAGTTGAGTCTGCACAGCATCCCAGGCTGGATAGTCCCCATAACAGAGAAGGTTACACTGTTGTTGATAGCGTTTTTTGAGTTGCTCGGCAACATCACCCGTTGGAAAAAGTGCTGGACTATCAGCAAAATTGGGAAGCAGTTCGGCAGTAGTTTGGGCAAAATTTTCCTGACTGATCCGAGCGCAATCTTCCCGTATTTTTGCATAATCATTGGATTTCAGAAGATTGATTACGTCCGGCTCTTTGGAAAGCTGATAGAGATCATAAAAGTGGCGAACATCTCGATCATTCAAGTTTTCTAGGCGATCTCCAACAGCAGTAATTTTGTTGTGAACAATAAATAATTTTTCAACAAAGGTGCGCTTAAAGTGAAGGGCATTGATATCAAAAGAAGATTCATCTTCTGCATTCAGTGTCATTTCAGTTTCTTGTAAAAAACGCACAATATAGGAGCAGATTGCTCGCTTTTCAATCGGAAAGTTACCGCTTCGAGTTCCTATTTCTAACAAAATAGTATTCGACAAACTATTTAAGCCTTCGTCGATACAGGATTGATACTCAAATTCATCAGAGCGATGTTTACATTTTTCTGAATTCACTGTTCTCTTCCAAGTAAATGCTTCATCATCTTCAACTATGGTTTTCAAACTTTTCAGATAATTATTGGTTTTATTTTTGGATAATTCTGGCTTGAACTTGCTTTTATCCAAGAATAGATCAATATCTTCAGAGAATCGCTGAATGAGATCCCAGCCTTTAGATAAGCTTGTACCTCCTTTGAAAATAACCTGATCTGGAGAATGATTGGCGATGATCCGCAGTGCTTCGGTGATGTAGTAGTCTTTCTCAACAATTTCTTCGGTCAATGGGCGTTGTGAAAAGTGGGCAACGGTCGCATTGATTAAATCTCGAAAATCAGGATGTTTAAATAATTTCATTTCGCTTGCCACTGAGAAGCATGGGAGAGTGTACGCAGTTTTCCAAAATTAAAGCGGGTGAGCGGGTTGATGTTGTCTCGAAGTTGTTTAAGTTGTGAAAAATTCACCCCAATTTCTTGACCGATCGCGCCTAAAATGGCTCGAACATGGGGAGGTTCGTGGGCGGAAATTTTAAGGAATTTTGAGAAACAGTTTTCGGCTTTAATATGGTGGATTAATAGGGCTTTGGTTTCTTCTGGTGATAAATCACTGGATTGGCCAACACAGCGGATAATATCCAAAATTGCCGCTTCTTTACTCGATAGTTCTTTCCAGGTTTCTGGTCGATTGACGTGAAGTTTTGCCTTTGGCCCCAAAATCCGAGGGGGAATGCTGCGGGCTGTGGTTGCAAATTCTCCAGCGGGCACGTTTTGGGTGGTGAATCCGAGTAGGTTAGCGGCGCTTAGACCTGCTGGATAAATGTAATAGTCTTTGAGTAAGCGATGGAGTCCTGCTTGGGTGGGATGGGATGGGCCAAAGCGAGTGGGTTTAGGGTGATAGTAAATGCCTTTACTCACTCGCTTTAAGGTATTGTCTTTTGCTAAACGGGTGAGGGCTTTGGTGACAGCGTTAGGGGCTGATAGGTCGTTGAAGTCTTTGGTTTGCCAATAGCTATCGCCCTGGGATGTGACGCGCTCACGCACCAGTGAAGCGATGCTTGGAGTTTGGGGGGCTGGCATGGTGATTGGTATGGCTGATGATGTTTTTGGCTATTTTAGCAGGTTGTCCAGTTTTTTAACTAAAAAACTGGACAATATTGGCTGACATGAGGATTCCTCGTTACTTGGCTCTGCCCAGTAACCGATAGTCCGCTTCTTGGCGCAATTCATCCGGCAATTGTTTGACGGCTTCGCCAATGACTTCAATGCTACGAACATAGGCACGTTTTATGGTTTCATTTTGCAGAAATTCTGTTTTATTTAAATCAACAGAGTTTGTCATCATGTATGTTGTTTCATCCAAGATGTGTTGTAGGTATTCACGAGCCGATGGGGACATATTCAACCTCATTTAAAATGTGTGGCCTGATGTAAGGACTCAAGGATTCAATGGTGATGAGATCGACGGATCTACCAAAAATATCTTCTAGGAAAAAAGATAAGTGGATGAAGTTATCAAAGGTTTTTTGGTTTGGTTCAAAGGTGACTAAGATATCAACATCACTTTGGGGGTGAATTGCATGGTCGTGGACAAATGAACCCAAGATGCCACAACGTTTAACGCCAAAGTTGTGTAATGTTTGGTGATGTTCTTGAAGGAGAGCGAGGACTTGGGCTTTTGTTTGGACGGGGATTACTGACATAGGTTGAGCGGGGTAGGTCTAGTTTTTAACTAACCATTGGTGGATCTGGGTTGGGGGTGGTGCTGTGGGGATTGTAGCTAAATTTCTGAGGCTTGTCATGGATGGGGGCCTAGGGCGATCGCCCCCTCTCAACCCACCCAACCCACTACCTCAACCAAAACTGTAGGGATGTTTTTGTTGCGACTTCCCTCTAGGAAAGGTTTCCATTCAATTTAGTCCCCCATTAAAGAGGAACAGAGGTTGAATGGAACAATGAAATTATCGGGAATAACATCGTTTCCATTCAATTTAGTCCCCCATTAAAGAGGAACTTTAACAAGAAAGAGCTTGCAGGACAAAAGATCACAGGTTTCCATTCAATTTAGTCCCCCATTAAAGAGGAACTCGGGCAAGAGATTCTAGCCGAATCGGAAGATGAGATGTTTCCATTCAATTTAGTCCCCCATTAAAGAGGAACCAAATACGATCGCCTTCAAGTTGTCTAGCTCTCTCGGCACGTTTCCATTCAATTTAGTCCCCCATTAAAGAGGAACAAAGCTTGATCGGCTTGTATCAGCAAAAGGTGATCGTTAGGTTTCCATTCAATTTAGTCCCCCATTAAAGAGGAACTTGTCAATTAAATCTTTACAAGACTACTTTAAAGATGTTTCCATTCAATTTAGTCCCCCATTAAAGAGGAACCTTCACGAGGCGTACAACGCCCATGTGAAGATGTTTGGGTTGTTTCCATTCAATTTAGTCCCCCATTAAAGAGGAACTGGGCATGGGGTAGTGTAGTTGTTCGCGGACAGAAGTGGGTTTCCATTCAATTTAGTCCCCCATTAAAGAGGAACCTTTCTTGAAATAGAGGGTAATGGAATAAGAGCGAAGATAGTTTCCATTCAATTTAGTCCCCCATTAAAGAGGAACTCCCTCCCAAAGAAATTAGAAGTAATGTGGATCAAAGTTTCCATTCAATTTAGTCCCCCATTAAAGAGGAACGGTATAAATGAAGAACCTTGGCTTTAACAATATGTCACAAAAGTTTCCATTCAATTTAGTCCCCCATTAAAGAGGAACTTAACCCCAGAGGAAGTCTCTGATGTTACTGACTTAGTAGTTTCCATTCAATTTAGTCCCCCATTAAAGAGGAACAAAAAAGCAATTTCAACTTCCAGTCGGCAATCCAAGTTTCCATTCAATTTAGTCCCCCATTAAAGAGGAACAAGTTGTTTGGCAGTAATCGCAACATCAGAACCGTTTTTAGTTTCCATTCAATTTAGTCCCCCATTAAAGAGGAACCCCTTGAGAATGGCAAGATTCACCTACGCAACTATCGGGGTTTCCATTCAATTTAGTCCCCCATTAAAGAGGAACGGGCGCGCCTCAGCAGGTTCTCTCTATTGTAGACCGTGAGTTTCCATTCAATTTAGTCCCCCATTAAAGAGGAACCCTAAAAATAAGGGTCTATTTGAGGGGAATTTCCTGGTTTCCATTCAATTTAGTCCCCCATTAAAGAGGAACTACCCGAATAGGCGTACTAACCCCAGCTTGCCTGAGTTTCCATTCAATTTAGTCCCCCATTAAAGAGGAACTATAAAGTTGTAACAGATATGAAAGATGGCCCCGTGGTTTCCATTCAATTTAGTCCCCCATTAAAGAGGAACGGGAGAACCAAGCTGTATTCTTTACTTACGGAGAACTGTTTCCATTCAATTTAGTCCCCCATTAAAGAGGAACGATCGAGTGGATCGTTTCGGCATATTCCAGCGTGTTGTTTCCATTCAATTTAGTCCCCCATTAAAGAGGAACTAGTACGAGAAATACTCGAAACGCAAGCCCCGCTGATGAGTTTCCATTCAATTTAGTCCCCCATTAAAGAGGAACCGTTCAAGAAAAAGGATGTAGTGAAATATATTGACAAGTTTCCATTCAATTTAGTCCCCCATTAAAGAGGAACATGATGGCAAACCATGATATGTGAGAGTATTAAGAAGTTTCCATTCAATTTAGTCCCCCATTAAAGAGGAACCCTTTCCAAGCCTCCTAAGAACGAGCAAGGTAAAAGTGTTTCCATTCAATTTAGTCCCCCATTAAAGAGGAACGGGAAGAAGTCTCCTAGGAATTGGGCTAAGTCCCCTTGTTTCCATTCAATTTAGTCCCCCATTAAAGAGGAACTCCCCCCATTATAACCCCTTGCCCCGCCTAATGTCTAGACCCCATTTCCGAGGCTCCCCTAAAATCACCCCTCTGTAACCCGTTGAATTTCCCATCAACACACCTCAAACCCTTACAGGACAAGAAACCGAGGCTCCCGACGAAAAATCAACGTTTCAGCCATTTTCCGGGAGCCTCGGAAAATTTGAGGAAACAGAGAACAGGAAATAGGGAGTCGGGAAAATCCCGTTGTGTCCAAAACTTCAATACCCCATAAATAGTGTTATCCCATTAATTAACCCCTATATATAGGACTTGACAAAATGCACACAATCCTAATTTGTCAAAATTGGGGACTAGGGGGTTGGGAGCCAGGAATAGGAGAGCGAAATTTCTCCAATTTGCCACTATTTTACACTTCGTTCACAAACCCCTAAAAGGCTTGATAGATCAGGACTAAAAGCCATTGAACCCACGAAATTAAACTATCGTCTTTTTCCAGCTTTTTCGCAAGGGGGAGCGGGGGAGTTGATAATTATTAACTATTCCCGACTCCCGATTCCCGACTCCCGACTCCCGACTCCCGATTCCCTGTTCCCTCCATTCGCAGAACTTCACGATTGAACACCACAGAGTCAGGTATTGTGGAAAAAAAGCCTTTCGTAACACACAATACCCATGTCTCAACCAACCATTGAATCAATCCTGCACGAAAACCGAACCTTTCCCCCCCCGGCCGACTTTTCCCAAAACGCCCGGATTAAAAACCTCGATGAGTATGGCCATCTTTACGATAAAGCCAAAGCCGATCCCCAAGGATTTTGGGCAGAATTAGCCGAAACGGAACTGGAATGGTTCCAAAAATGGGATCAAGTCTTAGACTGGCAACCCCCCTATGCCAAATGGTTTGTCAACGGCAAAATCAATATTTCCCATAACTGCCTTGACCGTCACCTAACCACCTGGCGCAAAAACAAAGCCGCTATTATTTGGGAAGGAGAACCCGGGGATTCTCGCACCTTAACCTATGCCCAACTCCATCGGGAAGTGTGCCAGATGGCCAATGTGTTTAAACAGTTGGGGGTGCAGAAAGGCGATCGCGTGGGGATTTATATGCCCATGATTCCCGAAGCCGCGATCGCCATGTTAGCCTGTGCGAGAATCGGAGCCGCCCATAGTGTGATTTTCGGCGGATTCAGTGCCGAAGCCCTACGCACCCGCTTAAACGATGCCCAAGCCAAATTAGTCGTTACCGCCGACGGAGGATTCCGCAAAGATAAAGTCGTTCCCCTCAAAGCCGCCGTTGACCAAGCCCTAGAAGAAGGCGTCGAAAGCGTCAATAACGTTCTCGTCGTTCAACGGACTAAAGAAAAAGTCCAGATGGAACCCGGTCGAGATCACTGGTGGCACGACCTACAAGCGGGAGTCTCTGCCGACTGCCCCCCGGAACCTATGGACAGTGAGGACCTGCTCTTTATCCTCTACACCAGTGGCACCACCGGAAAACCCAAAGGAGTTGTCCACACCACCGGAGGCTATAACCTCTACACCCACATCACCACTAAATGGACTTTCGACCTCCAAGATACGGACGTTTACTGGTGTACCGCCGATGTAGGCTGGATTACCGGACATAGTTACATCGTCTACGGCCCCCTCTCCAACGGGGCAACAACGGTTATGTATGAAGGAGTCCCCCGCCCCTCTAACCTCGGCTGCTTCTGGGATGTAGTGGAAAAATACGGCGTGACCATTTTTTACACCGCCCCCACCGCCATTCGCGCCTTTATTAAAATGGGAGAACACCATCCTAAGCGCCGCAATCTCTCCTCCCTGCGCATTCTCGGCACCGTCGGCGAACCGATTAACCCCGAGGCTTGGATGTGGTACCACAAAGTCATCGGCGGCGAACGTTGCCCCATTGTTGATACTTGGTGGCAAACGGAAACCGGAGGCTTTATGTTAACCCCCCTCCCCGGTGCCACCCCCACCAAACCCGGTTCCGCCACCTTCCCCTTCCCCGGTATTCTCGCCGATGTCGTGGATCTTGACGGAAACTCCGTCGGGGCCAACGAGGGAGGCTATTTGGTCATCAAGCACCCTTGGCCTAGCATGATGCGCACCGTGTACGGCGATGATGCCCGGTTCCGCCGCACCTATTGGGAACATATTGCCCCCAAAGAGGGCCAGTATTTTTATTTTGCCGGGGATGGCGCACGACGAGATCAGGATGGGTATTTTTGGGTTATGGGACGAGTGGATGATGTGATTAGTGTATCGGGACACCGTTTAGGCACGATGGAAATTGAGTCGGCTTTAGTGTCCCATCCGGCTGTTGCTGAGGCCGCCGTGGTGGGGAAACCCGATGAGGTGAAAGGGGAGGAGGTGGTCGCTTTTGTCACCTTAGAAGGGGATTATGAGCCTAGTGATAGTCTCACTCAGGAGTTAAAGGATCATGTGGTGAAAGAAATTGGTGCGATCGCCCGCCCCGGAGATATTCATTTTACCGATGCTATGCCGAAAACTCGTTCTGGGAAGATTATGCGCCGTTTACTGCGCAATCTCGCCGCCGGACAAGAAGTAGCGGGGGATACTTCTACCTTAGAGGATCGTTCGGTGTTGGATAAATTAAGGGGTGGGGCTTAATTGGCGACTTCCGAGAAACTGGGTTAGGTTTATCCTCCCGTTTCTCCCCCAATCCCCACGAAAAACCCGGTTTCTGACCTTAAACCTGAAACCGGGTTTCTTTCCCTACCCCAGAAGGGCGGAGATGTGAACTCAAAAATTTTGTAACGAAATGTAAATTTTTCTGGACAGAAGGGCGAGGCTTTGGGAAACTGTTTTTAAGTAAGTTTATTTCATAATGGGAGTGGTTGCACTCATTTTTAGCCGCAACCACTCCCATTGTCTGATAATATCATTGCAAAAGTCAAAAGTCAACCCAAAAAGCCCCATTTTCAAGGCCATTTTTTTTGAGTCGGGAAGAGGGAATAATTCTGAATTCCTCGACCCCCGACCCCTACACCCCAGAAAATGTAACAATATATTTGCCTAACCGATTTACAGAAAAAACTATGACTTACTCTCCCCAGTTTCTCAAAGGTAGCGAGATTCGAGACAAATTCTTAGAATTCTACGCTCAACGGGGTCATAAAATCCTACCCAGTGCCTCCCTCGTGCCGGAAGATCCGACCGTACTCCTGACCATTGCGGGGATGTTGCCCTTTAAGCCGATATTTTTAGGGCAAAAACCAGCCCCTTGCGATCGCGCTACCACCTCCCAAAAATGTATCCGCACCAATGACATCGAGAACGTCGGCCGCACCGCCAGACACCATACATTCTTTGAAATGTTAGGGAATTTTAGTTTTGGGGACTACTTCAAAGAACAGGCGATCGCCTGGGCGTGGGAACTCTCAACGGAAGTTTTTGGCCTCCCCCCAGAACGTTTAATTCCCAGTGTCTACGAACAAGATGAGGAAGCCTTTGCCATTTGGCGAGATCAAATCGGCATCCCAGAACACCGCATCCAACGCATGGGAGATGAGGATAATTTCTGGGTATCCGGCCCCACGGGTCCCTGTGGCCCTTGTTCGGAAATTTACTATGATTTCCACCCGGAAAAAGGGGACAAAACTATTGATTTAGAGGACGACAGCCGTTTTATTGAGTTCTACAATCTCGTGTTTATGCAATACAACCGAGATATAGAAGGCAATTTGACCCCCTTAGAAAAACAAAATATTGATACCGGATTGGGGTTAGAACGGATGGCGCAAATTCTCCAAAGTGTGCCGAATAATTATGAAACGGATCTGATTCTGCCCATTATTCAAACGGCGGCCAAAATTGTCGGAATTGATTACTTTAAAGCCGATGCTCAGACTCAAATTTCCCTTAAAGTGATTGGGGATCATGTGCGCTCTGTCGTTCACATGATTTCTGATGGAATTATGGCCTCAAATACTGACCGAGGTTATGTTTTACGTCGTCTCATTCGTCGGGTAGTGCGTCATGGGCGCTTAATTGGGGTGACGGGTAATTTTATTAATCAAGTGGCAGAAACAGCCATTCAATTAGCCGAAGATGCTTATCCCCAAGTGCGAGAACGGGAGGGTTTTATTCAACAGGAATTACAACGGGAAGAATCCCAATTCTTGAAAACCTTAGAACGGGGCGAAAAACTATTAGCAGATGTGGTAGCAAAAGTCAAGAAAAGCCAGAAAAAAGTTATTGCCGGACGAGATGCTTTTAAACTTTATGATACCTATGGTTTCCCCTTAGAATTGACCCAAGAAGTAGCCGAAGAACAGGGCTTAACGGTGGATGTCGAGGGATTTAATGCGGCCATGCAGGAACAAATCCAACAGTCTCAAGCGGCCTATGAAACCATTGATTTAACGGTGCAGGAGAGTTTAGATCAACTGGCCGCCCAAATCCACCCGACGGAGTTTTTAGGCTATACCGACTCCCAAGCGACGGTACAGGTGGAGGCCGTGTTAGTGGGGGGGAAAGTGGTAGAAAACGCCGAGGCCGGAACGAACGTTCAAATAGTCTTGACAAAAACCCCATTTTATGCAGAGTCCGGGGGACAAATTGGCGATCGCGGGTATTTAACGGGAGATGGCCTGGTGATTGCCATTGAAGATGTGCAGAAAGAGTCCGGCATCTTCATCCACTACGGGCAAGTTGAACGGGGAAGGGTGCAAAAAGGCGATCGCATTCAAGCCACCATTGACCGCGCTTGTCGGCGACGCACCCAAGCCAATCACAGCGCCACCCACCTCCTCCAAGCGGCCTTGAAAAAGCTAGTCGGGGAATCCATCGCCCAGGCCGGCTCCCTCGTCTCCTTCGACCGTCTGCGCTTTGATTTTAACCTACCCCGTGCCGTCACCCCAGAGGAATTAGAGGCCGTAGAAACCCAGATTAACACCTGGATTGCAGAAGCCCATGATGGGGATGTCTGCGTTATGCCCTTAGAAGAAGCCAAAGCGAAAGGGGCAACGGCCATGTTTGGGGAGAAATACGGGGCCGAGGTGCGCGTGATAGACTTCCCCGGTGTTTCGATGGAGTTATGTGGGGGAACTCACGTCAAAAATACCGCCGAAATAGGGGTATTCAAAATCATCAGCGAGGCCGGGATTTCTGCCGGAGTGCGCCGCATTGAAGCTGTGGCGGGGCCGGCGGTGTTGGATTATCTCAATGTGCGGGATAAGATTGTGAAGGAATTAGGCGATCGCTTTAAAGCCAAACCGGAAGAAATTACCGACCGGGTAAACAGCTTACAAGGGGAACTCAAGGCCGCCCAGAAGGAATTAGAAGCCCTAAAAAATGAACTGGCTTTAGCCAAATCCGATCAACTGTTAAGTCAGGCTGAAACAGTCGGAGAGTTTAAAATTCTCGTCTCCTCCTTGGGCGATTTAGACCCCAAAGCCCTGCAAACGGCCGCCGAAAAGTTACAGCAAAAACTGGGAGAAAGTGCGGTAGTTTTAGCCTCCACACCGGCCCCGGATAAAGTCTCCTTAGTGGCCGCCTTTAGTCCCCAAGTGAACAAAGCCAAGCAACTCCAAGCCGGGAAATTCATCGGCAACATCGCCAAAATTTGCGGCGGTGGGGGCGGTGGTCGTCCCAATTTAGCCCAAGCGGGGGGACGAGATGCCAGCAAGTTACCCGAGGCTTTAGCAACGGCAAAACAGCAGTTAGAGAAGGCATTAGGCTGATATCAATATTCCCTAAATTAGGGGACAGGGAACGGGGAACAGGCGAGTCGGTGTAGGGGCGCAATGCTTGCGCCCTAGGGAGTCGGGAGTCGGGAATCGGGAGTCGGGAGTCGGGAGTCGGGAGTCGGGAGTCGGGAGTCGGGAATCGGGAGTCGGGAGTCGGGAGTCGGGAATCGGGAGTCGGGAGTCGGGAGTCGGGAATCGGGAGTCGGGAGTCGGGAGTCGGGAGTCGGGAGTCGGGAATAGTTAATAATTATCAACTCCCCCGCTCCCCCTCTCCCCTGCTCCCCTGCTCCCCTGCTCCCCTGCTCCCCTGCTCCCCTGCTCCCCATTAATACGGTCTTTGTCCCACATAATTTCCTGGGGGATTGTAATTACACACCCAGACCTCACGGCGACCTTGACGGGCGACCGCACAACCGACCTCAGTCGTGGTTTTCCAGACAATCTGGGTATAGTGACCGCACATTTCCCCCGGAGTGCAACTATTTTGTTGGTAGTTGTAATCCTTAATCTCTTCTCCCCACATATCCACCACGCGCTTAGGACTCAGTTGTTGTCCAGAGGCCATGGCGAGGTTTTCACCATAGGAAGAGTCGGAACGATGCTCAAATTGGTTGGTCGCTAAAAGATGATCCGCCCATTCTTGAGCATAGCGGGAGAGTTGAGTAGACCAACGGAGGGGAGGAACTCCCACCTGACTCCGCCATTGATTATGGGCGTTGAGCATTTGCTCAATACCTGCTGGACTGTCGAGATCATAAACATTGGTGGTGATGCCACTGTTTTGAGCTTGTTCTAAGCTACGAATCCGACTGGGGGGGACTCCTGTTTCTGTACTTTGATCATCGAAATAAAAGACGTTGTACTGTTCTCCCGTCTGACTATGCCAATACCATTGGGTTAAACGGGCTTCTCGCCATTGACCGTTTTTTTCCACATAAACGGGGGTACCATCAAGGGGAAAGGAGGGACTTTGAGCGGTGGTCATGGGGGGGGGAGAGGGGATGGTTCAAACGGGGGATTTGGGTTTGGGACGTGGCGCTGTAGGCAATACCAAGGAGGAGCAAGGTTCCTAGGGTGAGGACATGAAGTTTGCGCATTGTTGATGTTCAAAAGCTATACCATCAAGCATAGTTCTTTTTTTTGGGGATTGTGGGAGATGGGCATCTCTTGGCGGTGAGATTGTCAAGTAGAGGGGGATTGACCGATGGCGATTTTACTATGTTTCTCGATTTCTGCCATCACTTGACGAGCGCGGTCAATGACCACAGAGGGTAAGCCCGCTAGTCGTCCTGCTTCGATGCCATAGGAACGGTCAGCGCCTCCGGGTCGGACTTGGTGTAAAAAGAGGATACGATCGGGGAGTTCTTTGACGGTGACTTGATAGTTGGCGACGTTGTTGAGCAGGGATTCTAAGTCGTTGAGTTCGTGGTAATGGGTGGCGAAAATGGTGCGCGCTTGGATTTCTGTGGCGAGGTATTCGGCAACGGCCCAAGCGATGGATAAACCGTCAAAGGTGGCGGTTCCTCGTCCAATTTCGTCAAGTAGGATGAGGGATTGGGGGGTGGCATGGTTGAGGATGTTGGCGGTTTCGTTCATTTCAACCATAAAGGTGGATTGTCCGGTGGCTAGGTCATCGACGGCACCAACACGGGTAAAAATGCGATCGCAAATTGCCAAAGTCGCCGATTCGGCCGGAACAAAACTGCCAATTTGTGCCAACAGTTGAATCAGTCCCACTTGTCGCAAATAACAGCTTTTCCCACTGGCATTAGGGCCGGTGAGAATAATTAAATCGGGATGATTGTTCTCGGTGCCACTGCCGAGGGTGGTGGAGTTGGGGACAAAAAAGTTTAACCCCAAGGCTTTTTCAACCACGGGATGGCGACCATCTCGGATGGTGATTTCCCGGTTTTCGGTCATCATCGGACAGCAATAGTTCTGTTCTACGGCAATTTCGGCTAGTCCCGCTAACACATCAATGGCGGCGACGGCTTTGGCAATTTGCCGGATTTCTTGCCCTTTTTCGGCCATTTCTGCCCGCAATTCGGTAAAGATTTCATACTCTAATTGATAGAGATCATCTTTAGCGGTTAGGATGCGGGTTTCTCGTTCTTTTAGTTCTGAGGTGATATAGCGTTCTTCGTTGGTAAGGGTTTGTTTGCGGGTGTAATTATCGGGGGCTTGTGCGGCTTTGGCACGGGGTAAACTAATATAATAGCCAAAGGTCTTATTATAGCCTACTTTTAAGTTAGAAACTCCGGTTCTTTCTCGTTCGGTTACTTCTAAATTAGCTAACCATTGTTGATCCAGTTCTAACTGTTGGCGACGTTCATCTAAGAGGGGGTGAATCCCATCCCGAATTAAGCCCCCTTCTTTGAGATGTTGGGGGGGAGATTCGACCAAATGGCGCAGGACGTGCTGCCCCAGTTGTTCTAATTCCGGGGGGACTTTTTGCAGGGCTTTGAGGTAAAGGGATTTGCCACCTTGCACTAATTCTCCTAATTCCGAAAGACGACAAAGGGAGTCGGATAAATAGACTAAATCCCGAGCGTTAGCCGTGCCTGCTCCCACGCGGCCACTGAGTCGTTCTAGGTCATAAAATTGTCGCAATAATTGCCGTAACTCATGGCGTAAATAGGCGTTATTGATTAACTCTTGAATGGTGTCTTGGCGGGCGCGTATGCCTTTAATCTCCAGTAAGGGCTGTAATAACCAACGCCTTAAGGCACGCCCTCCCATAGCGGTGACGGTTTGATCAATCGCCCAGAGTAGGGAGCCGTTTAAGGTGCCGTCGCGCACGGTTTGCAGAATTTCTAAATTGCGCCGGGTTTGGGGGTCTAAGATTAAATAATCGGTGAGGGTATAGGTGCGGAGGGGTTGTAGGGGGACTTGATTGGCTTTTTGGGTGTCTTCGAGATACTCTAGTAGCCCCCCAGCAGCGCGAATGGCAAGGGTGAGGTCGGCACAGCCCATTCCCTCTAATGAATTGACGTTGAACGTCTCTTTGAGCCGATTTCGGGCTTCTGAGGCTCTAAAATACTGCTGGGGGCGGAGGGAATAGCAAAAACAGTCGGGGAGGTAGTCGGGGAGGTCTTGGCGGGCTTCTCCGGGGCGCAGGAGTCCCCCTAAATCCGGTGCGTCGGTGGGGAGTAAGATCTCCGAGGGCTGGAGACGCATTAGTTCTAGGGTGAGGGCTTCGAGGTCTTGGGATTGGGTGGTGTAGAATTCTCCGGTGGAGATGTCGGCATAGGCGAGGCCCCAATGGTCTTTGGCGACGACAACGGAGGCTAAAAAGTTGTTGCGACGGGCGGCTAACATTCCATCGTCGGTGAGGGTGCCTGGGGTGAGGAGGCGGGTGACTTGGCGTTCCACCATGCGACGTTCGGCGGCGGCTTGGGCGGCTTCTTCTACTTGGTCACAAATGGCGATCGCATAGCCTTTTTCAACTAAGGTGGCAACATAGCGATCTAAGGCATGGTGCGGCACCCCTGTCATACAAACCCGGCCAATTTCTTTCCCCCCCTCCTTACTGGTTAACACTAACTCTAATTCTTGGGAGATGGTGACGGCATCTTGAAAGAAGCACTCAAAAAAGTCCCCACAACGGTACAACACGAGGGCGCTGGGATATTGTTCTTTCACCTCAATGTAGTGCTGCATCATGGGGGAAAGTTTATCCCGGTCTAGGGGACGGTAATCACGTTGAGGGGCATTTTTCGATCCGGTTTTGGCAGTCTCACTCATCAGGGATTCTAGGCAGGTGCAGTTAAGGAAGATTTTACGAGGGCTGGGGGATCTGGGCAACAAACCCTAGGGGGTATGCGTCTAAAATTACAGAAAACCAGTTAAGATCCAGACGGAATCGGTGGATAGGGATATCATGTACAACTTTGTTCGTTTATACCGGAAATCTTGTAGGGGAGTCAAAGGAGGTTTCGGTTTAGGTGCGATCGCCACTTTACTCACTCTGACCTTGCCTCTACCCGTTTTTTCCCAGTTTACGCCCATGTTTGAAAGTGTCACCCTTAGCCCCCGATCCAATTTCGGGGAAGTGGTGATGCGCGGTATTAGTGGGGGAGAACTCCCCGCCCGGTCTGTGAGCGATCGCCCGGAAACTCCCACCGGCCCCTGTGTCGGTTTTGTCGATCAACAACCGGATCATATTGTAACCCTGACGGAGTATTTCGATTTCCTCAATATTCGGGTCAAAAGTTCGGCGGATACTACCCTAGTGATTCAAGGCCCCGGAGGGGTGTGGTGTAATGATGATGCTTTTGAAGATGACCCCGCCATTGCCGGAGAATGGTTAGCGGGAACCTATCAAATTTGGGTAGGCTCCTATGAGCGCAATCAGTTTCACCCCTACATCATACGAATTACCACCCAACCGTAGTTTAACCCCAGCAAGGTCTTATGGTAGGCGCAATTCACCCAACCCTTAACCTCTCGGAATTTCTCCAACTCCCAGAAACTCAACCGGCGAGTGAGTACATTAATGGTCGAATGATCCAGAAGCCAATGCCCAAAGGCAAGCACAGCCGCTTACAGTTAACCCTCTGTAATCAGATTAACCAAAGGGTGGAAGCTTCCCAAATCGCCTATGCTTTCCCTGAATTACGCTGTAGTTTCGGCACTCGCTCCCTTGTCCCAGATATCGCGGTTTTTCAATGGTCGCGCATTCCCTTTGAACCTGATGGAGAAGTCCCCAATGATTTTTTCCTCCCCCCCGATTGGATGATTGAGATTCTGTCCCCCGAACAAAGTTCTAATCGCGTGACTGGCAATATTTTGTATTGTTTAGAACAGGGGGGGCGATTGGCTTGGTTACTTGATCCGGCGGATCGGTCTATTCTGGTCTTTCAACCCCAACAACAACCCATTTTATGCCAAGGATGCGATCGCCTCTCTGTGCTACCAGAAATTAATCTTGACCTCACCGTAGAACAGATTTTTGCTCCCCTCAAAATGTCTACCCCCTCAACCCCAGCCAACCGTTGAGTAGTGCCGAATTAATCTGAAACTTGACGTATTCATCAATATTAGTATAATTGTTTTAAAACCAGAGGGAAACCTAGCACCATGTCCATTGAAACGACTCGCCAGCTAACACCTCACCCCCCAAACCGAGAGGATTCAGAACTTGAAGCCATCCAACCAGAAGATATTAAACAACAGGACATTGAACAAGAGGATGAATGGCTGCCTGAACCCCCTCCCAGTGATTTAATCTTTGATGACGGAGAACCCTTGGAAAGTAATCGCCATCGTATCGCTATGAACGTCCTCATTGAAGCCGTTCACCAAGCTTATCAAGGACGAGAAGATTATTTTGCCGGCGGCAATATGTTTGTTTACTATAGTCGCCAACAAGTCAAAAATAAAGACTTCAAAGGCCCTGATTTTTTTGTAGCTTTAGATGTAGACGGCACAAGGGAACGTCAAGGCTGGGTTGTTTGGGATGAAGAGGGACGATATCCTGATGTTATTGTTGAATTAATGTCTCCTTCAACCGCCAGTCAAGATACCGGGAAGAAAAAGCAATTGTATGCCCAAACCTTCCATACTAGAGATTATTTTGTTTATGATCCCTTTAATCCTGACTCATTAGAAGGTTGGCACTTAAGCCCCCATTTCGCTTATGAAAATATCACCCCAGATGAGCGCGGCTGGCTGTGGTGCGCCAGTTTGGGCTTATGGTTAGGACTTTGGGAGGGAACAATTTTAAGGGAAACGGCTACTTGGCTGCGGTTTTATGATCCTGAAGGGAATTTAATCTTATTAGGGACAGAAAGAGCCGAACAAGCCGAGTCCGCTTTAGCTCAAGAACGACAGGAGAAGGAACAAGAACGAGAACGGGCAGAACGGGCTGAGGCTGAGTTACAAGCCCTCAGAAACCTCCTCCAAGAACAGGGAATTGAACCCAATTCATGAGCCTAAATCGTTAAAATTCTCGTGATTTACTACTTGTCTCGCCCCCAAATTTGTCAAGGGGGCGGTTTTGTTTTACCCTGACTAAAGAGACAGGTTGGCAAAATTTGGGAGAATTTTAAATGGTTTCCGCACATCCTCTGTTAA
This sequence comes from Spirulina subsalsa PCC 9445, assembly GCF_000314005.1. Taxonomy (NCBI): domain Bacteria; kingdom Bacillati; phylum Cyanobacteriota; class Cyanophyceae; order Spirulinales; family Spirulinaceae; genus Spirulina; species Spirulina subsalsa. The sequence continues at coordinate 3,896,103 of NZ_JH980292.1, read as the reverse complement.
CAGAATCTTGTCTGTCTTTGAAAACAGAGCAATTCTTTAACCTATTAACCGAAATAGAAAATGTCTTAATCATTCAAGATTTAGATGGGGTTTGTATGGGCTTAGTCCAAGACCCATTAAACCGAGTCATTGACCTTGATTATGTGAAAGCGACTCAACAATTAGATGGTCATTTCTATGTTTTAACTAATGGGGAACATATCGGCAAACGGGGGGTAAATGGTATTGTGGAACGGGCGGCTGGGGGCGTAGAAATTGCCCAAGCTCAAGGCCTTTATTTACCCGGTTTAGCCGCAGGAGGGGTACAATGGCAAGACCGGAAAGGACACATTGACCATCCGGGGGTGAGTGAGGCTGAATTGCAGTTTTTAGCGGCTGTTCCCCAACGGATTCAAGCTTGTTTAAAAGCATTTGCTAACCAGTATTTAGGGGCGTTTAACCCTGAAAGGGTAGCCGGGGCAATAGAGGCCTCTGTGTTGGATAATGTGGCTTCTCCGACGGCAAATTTAAATACTTTTTATGGGCTGTTGCGAGAACAAAATCAGGAGTTATTATATGGGACGTTACAGCAGGCGATCGCGCACCTGATGACTGAACTGCTACAAGAGGCAACCACACAGGGTTTAAGCGATTCCTTCTTTGTTCACTATGCCCCCAATTTAGGCCGAGATGAGCAGGGACTAGAACGGCTTAAACCCTTTGCCAGTGGGGATTCTGGAACAACTGACTTTCAATTTATGCTCACCGGAGGGGTGAAAGAGGCTGGGGTGGTGGCGCTCCTAAACCGCTATTATGGCCAACGTACCGGGACTTACCCCCTCGGAGAGTCTTTTAGTGTTCGCACCGCTCCCCAGACCTTAGAAGGGCTATTAGACCTCGTTCAGTGCCATTTTGACCCCCAGTGGATGCCTGTGATCGTGGGGGTGGGGGATACTGTAACCAGTCAAGTGGAGGAGCGAGAGGGGAAACGGGTTGTTCGTCGGGGAGGGAGCGATCGCAACTTCCTCCAACTCGTCCAGAACATTGGTCAGGCCTTGAATATCGGCAATGTAGTTGTTTACATTGACAGTAGCAGGGGAGAGGTGAAAAACCGTCGTTCGGTGAAAGTGGAACAGGTGAACGGCGAGGCCAGAATCACGGAGAACCCTTGTGATCCCAAGGATGTAGACGATCCCCTGACCTTGAATCTAGTCTTTGCGGGGGGTCATCAGGAATACTGTACCCTGTTTAAACGAGCGGCCGCCGTCCGTGGGTTTTAGTCTAGGGGAAGGTTGTAATATTTTTCACCTGAGTTAGACTAGAACTGTAGACTCCGGAACAATCCTATAGACCCTCGTGGGTTACGACTCCGGCGTATAGAGTATATTTCTCCACATCAAACGGCAAAACCCCTGAACTGTAAAAGTTGGGGGGTTTTGTCGTTAAGTCCTAGTTAAAGTTTTCCTTTTCAATGGGCAGATCGTACTGTTGGCACATTGTCCGGAGTTTGTCCTTGAACAGATTGCGCACCGACTCCGGAGCCACAATTTCGCAGTTATTCCCATAGTGAAACACCTCCCGCACCAACCAAAAAGGATTGGTCACTTTCCGCACCACCTGCCGAATGTCCCCGATAACTTCATTTTCGAGGTCATCCTCTTTAGGTTCATAGGCTTTTACCATTTCTCCCTTAAAGTGTAATTGCACTTTGATATAACCTAACCCCTCTTTACGCCATGTCCCGTTATACTCTAAGAGCGTCACAATCCGATCTAAACGGAAGCAGCGATTGTGTTGGAGTTCGGGGATCTGTTCTGAGGGGTTGCCCTCCTCACACCAAGCCTCAAGGTAAAAGCGCCTCTCTCTAAAGTGAATCTGACCATACTGCACGTTAAACTCTTCATCTTCCCCCTGACTGTTGGTGTACATTAAATGAAAGGGTTGTTGGTTTTCGATATACAGGTCAACTACCCTCCGCCAGGCCTCTGTATCATGGCTGATTTGCCGAACTAAAGCCTTGCGCAGAGGGCTTTCTAGCTTTCCTTTCGCCAGGAGAAGTTCTACAACAGTTTTCGCCTCAGCCATCTGTCCAGAATCCACCAGCGCCTTAATCACTTGCTGGAGTGCGTGGACTTGGGAAGGGTTGAGGGTAAAGGGTTTTCCTGTTTCTACTTGTCCTTGGGCGATCGCCACCAACAACCCAGAAATGCTCGGACTATTGCCCCACAAGATATTCAGGCGACGGGCAACCCCTTCGAGTTGCTCTTTCGTCCCCGGCGGAATCGAGAGTGTCAGTGTTTCTTTCTTTCTGGGCATATTCACACTTGCAAATTTATGTTTTCTGTGCCATAGTATGTATTGTAAAGGGTTTTAGGCGATTTTGCCGCTAAATACCTTTGCAAATCTAGTCTAGAATAGAGAGAAGGATACACAGCATAATTGAGGTGAGCATAATTGAGGTAAGCCATGACGGATGAAAAACTCTTAGCCAGAATTACGATTGATCAGAATATTTTCCGAGGAAAACCAATCATTCGCGGTCGTCGTTTAGCGGTTGAACATATCTTAGGAATGTTAGCCGCAGGAGACACTACTGAAACCTTACTAGCTGCATATCCTTGGCTAGAACCTGAAGATATTCAAGCTTGTTTATTGTATGCTTATCGGTTGGTCAGTCAGGAACGAGTAGAACCCTTAATTGTGAATACTGTCCCATGAAAATCTTATTAGATACCTGTGTATCAGGGCTGGTACTTTCACACCTTTTAAACGCAGGTTTTGATGTCATTTGGACAGGAGATTGGTCAAGAGATCCGGGGGATGAAGAAATTTTAGCCATAGCTTATCAAGAAAAACGTATTCTCGTAACCCTAGATAAAGATTTTGGTGAATTGGCCATCCTTCAAAAACGTCCCCACTGTGGCATTCTCCGTTTAGTTAATCTCAGCACTCAACAACAATGTGCTATCTGCCTACAAGTTTTAACAACTTACAGCGCGGAATTAGTAGCGGGTGCAATCATTACGGCTGAACTAGCCAGAGTGAGAATTCGGCAATCTAATTTTGAACAAAATAACTGAAATCAATCTACTATGTCCTCCTATTCCATCACCCTAAAACCCGTCTATTCCGCCCCCGCAATAGATATTTCCCCAAACATTCAATTACCTCCCAACTGGAAACTGGGATGGCAGCAAGCAGAAACCTTTAAGGCTGTACAAAACCCTAAAATTGATGTCATTATAAATACTGCCATGACGGGAGATGGCAAAAGCTTGGCCGCCTATCTCAACTGTTTACAGGAATATTTTCCCGTCATTGGACTTTACCCCACTAATGAACTGGCACGGGATCAAACAGCACAAATTGAGCGTTATATTGCAGACTTTAACCCTCCCCATAAACCCAGAGTTCATCGTTTAAGTGGTCGAGAATTAGAACTTTATGCCGCAGAAAAAAGCGTATCTAAAGCCCAAGCAATTGTAGATCAAGCTTACAACTCGGAAATTTTAGTCACTAACCCAGATATTCTCCATTATCTCCATCGGGGCGCTTATTTAACCCCTTTTGATAATCGAGATAAATTATGGAATCGCCTTGATAAGGAATTTGACCTCTTCATCTTTGATGAATTTCATGTTTTTAGTGCGCCACAAGTTGCCAGTGTTATCAATACCCTGTTACTGATTCGGAATACTAATCGCCGGAAAAAGTTTTTGTTCCTTTCCGCAACCCCTGACCCTGAATTATTGAACCGCTTGGAAAAAGCAGGATTTCGCTGTTATCAGATTGATCCGGTACAAGAGAATAAATATCAATTTCCTGAAACAAACTCCCAAGAGGAAAAACTCTCAACCCAAGGCTGGCGACAGGTCACAAGGGAAATTAACCTAGAATTAATCCCCCTAGAATCTAGTTTTTCCGCTTCAGAAACTTGGTTAAAAGAAAACAAAGACTTGGTTTTACAATACTTCCTTGATTTCCCTCAGAGTAAAGGCGCAATTATTCTCAATTCCATTGCTTCAGTAAAACGTCTTGTCCCAATTTTTCAGGAATTATTTACCAGTCAGGGCTTACAAGTCGGTGAGAACACGGGTTTATCAGGACAACAAACGAAGTTAGCCTCTTTAGATTGTGATCTAGTTTTGGGAACAAGTACCATTGATATTGGGGTTGATTTTAAGATTAATTTTCTGATTTTTGAATCCTCAGATTCTGGTAACTTCATCCAAAGATTAGGGCGTTTAGGTCGTCATGAAGGCTATATAAAAGAGGGGGAAGCGATTAAGTTTTCCCAGTTTACGGCCTATGGATTAGTGCCTAAGTTTTTGCTTGAGCGATTATTTGAGAAAGAGTCTGCACCGTTAACGGTTGGAGAAAAATATGACCGTAAAAGCTTTAATACTGCTATTCTTGAAAACTACAGAAAAATTAATAATTTTGCGGGTTATTATAAGCGTTGGGGAACGGTACAATCTTTTAAACTGTGGTGTGACCTGAAAGACCCTAAAATTGCTCAACAGTATGCTTCTAATCGAGATAAACTGAAAAACGATTGTGAATTAGTCTTTGATTGTTCTTTTAAAAAAGCGGTTTATTGTATTAGGCAGTGGGCGAAAGATTGGGAAGAGTTGTCCGGGAAAAAAGGTAATCCTATCTTTAATGATGCGGCAAGTTTTCGGGGGTCGAGTCCCTTACAGTGTGGACTTTACGACCTCACAGAAGGGGTAGAAGGCGATCGCTTTAAAACCTACGACTTGCCCGGAATCCTGAGTAATCTAGAGATTGAGCTATGGACAGAAGCAGGATTTCTGGCCGAATTGCGGGAGACTTCCCAACGGATGGGACAACCCATTGCTAAGGGACATTTTAAACATTGTTTAGCCTTTCTCAAACTGCGGGGATATCGCGAAGAACGTTTAAATTGGCGGTTTACCTACAGTGGAAATTTAGCAGAAATTGCCCATCGTTGGAAGGTGCAAGTCTTACGGGGGATTGAGGTTTGGCAACCGGATAATCCTTGGATTCGAGGACTGAATCAAAAATTGCGATCGCAAGGATTAGTCTGTTACATTGTCCCTTCCCCCACAATGGAAGTCCGTCAACGGTTACAACTTCCCATGCACTTTGCACTTTATCCCATTAGCGATCAAATGAGTGTTCAAGATGCCACTCCTCCCTATTCTATCGCCATTGGTCAAGCCGCCTTACTCCTAGATACCCTTGCCTATCGTTTGCAGAGTAAAGGAGGAGAATCATGGATTTGTTAAAGCGTCTCATCCACTTATTCTAAATTAACGAATTGAGGAGAATCATCAATCATGATTGCCGCCTTAGATCCTATCCCTATGAATCCCCAAGAATACCTAGCCTGGGAGGAAAAACAACCCCTGAAATATGAATATTTGGAGGGAAAAGTATACGCCATGACTGGGGGAACAATTCCCCATAATGATTTAGCAGTTAACCTCACTACGCTACTAAAAAATCACCTACGAGGGAGAGGGTGCAAAGTGCAAATGGCAGATGCCAAAGTGGGAATTTCTGAACAGGGGCCATTTCATTATCCAGATGTGATGGTGAGTTGTGATGAACGAGACAGACGCGCAACGCGAGTTTTATCTCATCCCTGTCTCATTATTGAGGTATTGTCACCCAGTACAGAAGCTTTTGATCGGGGTCGCAAGTTCCAGAATTACCGTCAAATTGCCGAGTTACAGGAATATGTCTTGGTGAGCGCCGATCAGAGGATGGTGGAGTGTTTTCACCGTAATGATCAAGGGATTTGGGAGTTGTACACCTACAGCGAGGAGGATTCGGTGCTATTGAGGAGTGTGGGGTGGGAGGGGTTGGTTACAGAGATTTATGAGGATGTAGTGTTAGAAGGAGGTCAAGGAGATGGAAGGATTCAATGATAAAGCCAGAGACAAGCTCTGGCTCTCAAACCCTCATAGGTATTGGTTAACGAGATGGACAAGGCCTCATATCCATTGCGGCACTTTTTCAATTCCTGATAGGTTTTGGGGTGCTAAGTGTCATTATACCTCAACGATGGATTCTGTTTGGGAGAATTCTGTATCTATTGCTCCACTAACCCTAAGAAATAGGTTATACTTAAAAAAAAGCGAACCAGACAGTCGTCTGTCTAGTCCCCTCTGATTAATATTCTTTCTAGCCTCTAGGGTAAGACAGAACTCGTCTGGTTGGCAATATCCAATTGAGGAGGTATTTCACCCATGAAAAAAACTTTACCCGAACAAATGATTGAGCTTATGTCCGATGGTGCTTGGCACTCTACCGAAGAACTGGTAGAAAAAATCAGTCATCGGTTTTCTGCAACGATGCACATCCTTCGTAAGCAAGGTTACAAGTTTGACAAGCGTCCTCTTGAAGGTCGGCAGCATGAATATCGTTTGGTGATTGAGTCAAGAGCGATCGCTTAGATTTGACTGCAATGGGAGCAGATTGATTCTACTCCCACCCCAAAACCCCAGAAATTTATCCTCTGGAAATAGGCTTTTTCATCACCCCGTACAATACCAATATTTCATCCCAACCTATAAACATCCCCTTTCTGGTGACTAAAACCATGATTCATCCCCTTTCCCCCACCTCCGCAATATTGCAAGAACTTCCCTATCTCAAAATGCTAATTCTCTTTGGTTCAAGAGCAAGGGGAAATCCTCATGCTCAGAGTGATTGGGACTTTGCTGTTCTTTATGATCACGAGTTATATGAACAAATGATTCAAACAGCCCAAAGTTGGGAATTTCTGAAAATTTATATGGTGTTCTCAGATTACTTCCAGATTCCCAGTGAAAAAATAGATATTGTGGAACTAGAGCGCTGTCCTCCTTTACTCGCTTATCAAATTGCTGAGTATGGAAAGCTCTTGTATGAGGAAGAAACGGGATTATTTGAAAAATTCCGACAGCAAGTAGTGATGACTGAACAAGAACTGCTGGAACAGCGCAAAATGTTACGCGATAGCTTAGAATCTTTTTTACAAAAACGAGGGGTATGAAAAATTTAGATATTAATGTTGTATTCGTGCGAATTAAGAAAATTCAAGAATATCTGACTCGCTTAGAACGCTATGAATCAATGACACTAGAAGAGTTTTTACAAGATACAGATGGACAAATAATTGTAGAGCGAATGATTCAACTCATTACTGAGGCAGCCTTAGATATTAATAAATATTTGTTCGCTCAACTTGGTATTTTGAAACAGCGAGAGAACTGGACAAATAAAGAATATTTCTTAGAAGCTGCTAAGTATAGCATTTTAACTTCTGAACTAGCAGAAAAACTCGCTGAAGCAGCAGGAATGCGTAATGTGTTAGTCCATTTGTATTTAGAGATTGATCCTAGAAAAGTTTTTCTAGGAATTCACAACACTCTAAAATTTTATCCGCTTTATTTGCGTCAAATTGCTGATTATTTAGATACACTTTAAGGAAATAAGTCAATGGCTCGTAACAAAAAACAAGAAAACCCCCAACAACTCTCCTTAGATTTAACCTCAACGGATCCAGATTCAGAATATGATGATCTGGACTTAGATGAACTAACAGACGATGAATTAGGCATTACCGATGAAGATGACCGCACCATTGAAACTCCCAAGGAACTCTTAACCCTTAAACTGTTACGGGAAGCCATTAAACGGCAAAATCCAGATGATCCCATCATGAATGATTTTGCAGAATATGTCCTGCCTCATTTACTGCGCGTTGGGATTGGAGTTACTGCCAAAGGAGGCAAATTTTTTGAAGAAATTGATCGTCGTCGTAAGGCAGAAGGAAAAGAGAAAGTCCGACGAGATAATGCAGGAGATCAATCCTTAAATACTCATTTACTCAATGGATTATTTCCAGCAAACCTCATTGAAAAACGATTAGAAAAGCTAGATACAACTATCCAGCGCGTTGTTCAACCTCTGCAAAGAAAAATTGCTATTGCTGGATTTGTTCTCCATGACTTTGAAAAATTTGATTACGATGCTTTTCCTGGCCTACCAGAGCAATACAAAATTGCCTGTCGTGATTTTGATACTGATATTCGGAAACTTTCGATTCCTGAGCATCAAGAAATTTTTGAGCATCTTGTTCCCGCATTAGGGATTGATCAATTCCTCTTTCCTAATGCACCCGAACAGTGGCATGAGTATCTAGATGATTTACTTTTCATTGCCTATAATGCTCAACGTCGAAATGATACCAATTTGAATCTATCAGAAGAAAGTTTAAATCCTAGATTAAGAGATACAATCCTTATTAGTTTAGCTGATTTAAGCTGTCTAGCAGACCGTCTCGCTTCCATCATCAAACATCCTCAAGACTGTGAAAAAGATTCTTTACAAAATCTCCTAGATTCTCTCAGTAATAGCCATCTTAAATTTACTTATCACAGCATTTCAGAGAATCGAGGTGTGTTAACCAATGTTGTGAATAATGCAGTGATGGAAGCACATACTGCACTGAATACTCCTGAAAAAATTTACTATGAACCGCTCTTATATCTTCCAACTGGAGTCATTTATTTAGCCAGTCAAGATGCACCCCCCATTCCTACTGAAGACCTTCCAAATCGTGTTGTTAAAACTATTCAAAATTTGTGTCGGGGTGAATTGCGTCGTCGTCAAACTGGCTTTGGACGAGATGGAAAAGGGATGAAATATGCCGATTACTACAGCCAGTTTTTTGATGATATGGGATTAATGCAGGTGGCCTTAGATGCTACCTTACGCATCCTGAATCTCGGTAAAAAATCAGTGGCTAAAAGTCGCAGTGAAAACTTAAGCAATTTCCAGAAAAAGGAAGTTCTCTCACCATCAGATGATTTTAGTTTTGATGATGATATCCGCATTGACCAACTGGCAGAATTTGGGGATGTAGTCAGTCGCAAGATTTGGGGAGATCGGGTTTCTAGAATCGAAGTAGCACGCAAACAACATAAAAAGTTACCGCCACTTCCTGATTTAGATTTAGTCGTAGAAGTAGCTAAATTCTGGCAATTAGAGCAATATATTCCCCAAATTCGTCAAATTCAACGGATTAATGAAACCCTGAAAGAATTAAAACTCAAAGGCAATACTGGAGGAGTCCCTTACGAATGGTATTTTTTGGCGGCGAAATATTTCCAACATCATCCGGGAGTAGAAAATATTCGTCCCATTGGGGAAGAAGTAATTCAATTCATTGCAAATAAAATAGACTCAACTGTGTTACAATATGAATTGCCGGATGGTTGGGAAGATATCCGAGCATGGGTGAGTCAAGTGGTGATGTTACCCCATTCAAAATCAGCCAAGACTGAGGCAGAATCTCCTGACATATTCCTCAAAGAGTTAGCTAACTACAACACAGCGAAAAAAGCAGGACGGGGTAAACAATTAATCTGTTCTATTTCCCATTCTGCCTACACTGTAACTGAGCAAATGGAATCAGCCGTTTTGTTCACGCCTCAAGTTTATACCAATAAACAAATGCTAGGCGGATCTAATGCCAAGCGCAATATTTCCAGTATTGCGGGAACAGAGATGATGTTACGGCAGATTCTGATGAATCAAACCCAAGCTGTGGGGAAACGGTTTGAGGATGGAAAATATCGCTATCTCTACTTTTATCCCACCTACTACTTTACGCCAGAAACCAATCGCTTTTTACAGCAAGCTTATGTCAACATTGCTCAAACTCGTTTTGACACCGGAGTTCGCAATCACTTTATTAGTCAAGACTTGAAGGCTAATTTTACGCCGTCTCAATATCAAACCATTGATGCGTTTTTAATTGATGAAGAACTCCAAGCGAAAAAAGACCTACCTGAAAAAGACCCTAATCATAAATATGACCGGACGTTTAAACTCGCCTATCCTGAAGATAAACCTCTGACTTTTTACTTTATGGCACTCCCCCCCGGACGAGATCCAACGGATACAGAATCTTGGGTAATGCCAGCATGGTTAGCTTTTGCATTTCCCATGATTCTAGATGTCAAAACTGTTGTTTCTGAGTCTCCAATTCCCCCCTATCGGGATGGTGCAGAGTTTGAAGAAACGGTATTTCTCGACAGCGCACCCCAAGCATTTCGGGTCTTAACTGGAAAGGATCGTTTTCGTCTTGATTCTATTGTAAAATCTTGGCAAGATGAATCAAACAATACTTATTCTGCTCCCTTAAATATTTTGACTGCTGCCTATTCTATTCATTTGGATGTGAATAGTAAACGAGGGAAATCTGGCTATGATGCCAATTGGGGAAAATTGACAGAATTAGCGAAGGATCTTGAAACCAGTCCCCTTGCTGTTTTTTCTTACTTGAAAAATTGGACAAGGGGAAAAGATACAGACTCTCCCAGTATCCAACGCATTCAGTTATACACTTTTGACTTTTACCCTTGTTTTGATCCCTATGTTCGTATCAATCACACAACGGAGGCAATAAAAATTGAGATTATGGACAATAAATCCCCTTTGAATCACCCGAAACGTTTAACGGAACTCTATCGTGCTTTTTACCGTGCCAATAAACGTTATAATCCGAAAGCTAATGCTGTTTTGAAACCCATTGATATTGCAGCAGATACAATCCTCAAAGCGGAGTCAACGGTATTTCAGGGAGAAACCCTAGTTGCTGTCGTTGCTGCGGAAGTGTGCAAACTGATGGAGCGGGTGCATTCCTCCACCGCAGAAGGACGCTGGGTGATTTCTGATCGGGAAGAAGAACGTCAACGAGTGCTAGAGTTTGCGCGGTATTTCGTGGTTGAGGTGTTTGAGGGAGCATTTAAAGGCGATCGCGCACGTCTCGCAGGACGACAACTCAACCTCATCCGTGATACTTGCGAATTCCTCTATCGTCTGGAACAAGATCAGGAAAATAAGCGGGATAAAGTCAAACCAGACGAAGAAGAAACAGAATCTTAAGTTTAATAATGCAACTGTATTTAATGGTTAAAAATGGCTTACAGCAACTTTACGAACCTCGCTCAAGTCCAAGATACTTTTCAGCTTATCTTGGAAGAAAATCACAATCTTTTTACAGAGGTTGCAGGAATCCCCCCTTCTGATTATTTGCAACAAACCTTAGCAGAATATGTCCCTCTAGCAACTGCAATTAATACAGAAAAAGCACGTTTTTAATTTCTCATTGCTCCCATTGTTTTGGACTTGATTCATTACACAAAATCGGAGGTACGCATTGAATATCCAGTCAAAGTTAGCCAACAACTTCAAGGTTATTTTGATTACTTAATTGAATCTCAAAATAACTTGCTGATTATTGAAGCTAAACAGGAGGATTTGAACTATGGAATGACTCAATTAGTCGCTGAAATGATTACTTTAGTTCAGTTTAAAAACAAGCCTGAACTGAGTCCTTTTATTAGGGCCGTTACAACAGAAAATATTTAGCAGTTTTGCCGATTATTTTCTCATCAAAAACAGATAGAACAGGGATTAACACTATATCGTGTTCCCAATGATTTAGAGTCTTTAGTCCGTATTCTCGTTCAAGCACTTGTTTCATGAATTATGACTTAGGAGGTCAATCATGGCTTTACTTAAAACTGTCGATGCTAAATTCTTTCATGGTGAAATTCCCTACAAACCAATGGGAAAATATGTTCACTTTCTGACCGTGCGTGTTACAGAATCTTACCCTCTTTTTCAAACAGATTCAGAGTTAAATAAAGCGCGAGTCTGTGCTGGAATCAACAAACGTCAAACCATTAGTCGTCTGTCTATGTTTAAGCGGAAACAGTCCACTCCAGAACGTTTGGTGGGACGGGAATTGCTGCGTAAGTATGAATTTATGACGGCCGAGGAGTGCGAATATAACGTCAGTTTTGCTATGAACAATCCTGATTGTATTATCTACGGATTTGCCATCGGGGATTCTGGTTCAGAAAAATCAAAAGTAGTGGTAGATACAGCTTTTTCTATTACGCCTTTTGATGAGTCTCACGAAACGTTTACACTTAATGCACCCTATGAAAATGGGACAATGGCATCTAAGGGAGAAAACGGCACAAAACCGGGGGAAGTTACCAGTCGGATTAACCAACAAGATCACATCCGTCCTCAAGTCTTTTTCCCCAGTATTGTCACATTGAAAGACCCAACAGAGGCAAGTTTTTTGTATGTGTTTAATAATATCATGCGGACTCGTCATTATGGGGCGCAAACAACCCGGACTGGACGGGTACGAAATGAACTCATTGGGGTAGTTTTTGCCGATGGAGAAATTGTCAGTAATTTACGCTGGACTCAAGCCATTTATGACCGTTTACCGGATGAGGTTTTAGAGTCTCTTGATCCTCTAGATGAAACGTTAGTTATTGAACAAGCAACAGCAGCAATTCAAACATTAATGGAGAATGAGTTTATTGTGCATACTGATTTTATTGGGGAAAGTTTTCAAGGGTTATTAGCTGAAGTTAAAACCTTGACGGGAACAGAGCAAGGGATTCTGTCTATTTTGCAACAGGCAGATCGTGAAGCGAAAGCTTATGCAGAGCGACATATTGCTAAAAAGAAAGAGAAAGCAAAAGCAAAAGCTTAAAAATGTGGTGCGTCAGCTTACAATTGACTCTGGTTTTGCTCTACTTTGTGCTAGCTGATGCACCCTAACTAAACTTTTGGGCGTATGCAATACGCCCCTACAACATTTGTGCTAGCTGATGCACCCTAACTAAACTTTTGGGCGTATGCAATACGCCCCTACAACATTTTTTACTGTAGGAGTTTATTGTATTAAGCCTTTTGGAACTTTTGACCTTTCATAAACTTTCTAAGAAGTTTTGGTGAAACTATGTACATTTATCGCTGTTTAATTGAATTGCATGATAGTCTCTATTTTGCAACGCGAGAAATAGGCAGATTATATGAAACTGAACCTGTTTTACATAATTATGCTTTGTGTTATGCGTTGGGATTAGTGGATAGCGATCGCCATCATACCCGTGTAGCGTCTCCAGAGCAAGAATACCGCTACTTCTGCCCGACACAAGTTCCGCAATATGAAGAACACCTGACCCCCCTCAATGAACAAAAAATTTATGTAACTCCCGCTCATTCTTGTTCCCATACGGCTGTTTTAAACACTTGGAAATATGCCAATAATAACTACCATGTCGAAATGGAAAAAACTCAGAAAAATATTCCGAGTTTTGGCAGAGCAAAAGAAATTGCACCAGAGAGTGTTTTTGAGTGTTTTGTCATATCTGCTAACCCTCTAAAACTGCCTAAATGGATTCGTTTAGGGAAATGGTCAAGTAAAGCAGAAGTAAACGTTAAAGAATTACCAAAACCTCGTCAAAAATCTGGAATCTTTTTATATCCCAATGCCCTCAATCCTTTAGATGTCATGTTTAGTCATCAAGTAGTTAGCTATGATGTGATTAATATGCCCCCAGTTAGCCTCATTCGCAATGTGACGCTACAAGGGGAATACTACGAAATAGAAAGCTTAAAAATTCCCGCCACTATGACCTACCGTTTCAGTCATTAAATCCCCTCATCTTCCCTCCATCAAACTCCAATGATTACCGTTCAAGAACTCATCGAACACCTGCAAAAATATGACCCCAAAATGCGAGTCGTTATCGCTGGATACCATAGTGGATATAACGATATTTTCACCATTTATCCCGTCTGCCTGCAACTGAACACCCAGCGTCATCCTTGTAACGGCGCTCATTCTTTGGCTTCCCTCAATCTCCCGAAAAATCAGCAAGCATCGGCGATTTTTCTCGGAGGATATAACCCTAACTACTCACCCGATAAAACCCCATGAATCTAACAGATGAATACATCCCCATTGCGGCTTTAAATCAGTATAGCTATTGTCCCCATCGCTATTGGCGAATGTTTGAAGCAGGAGAATTTACCGACAATCAATACACTATTGAAGGGACAAGTTTACATGATCGCGTTCACCAATTCGGCACAGCCAATCAAGGGGAAACTTGGCAAATTCGCTCCATTTGGCTCAAATCAGAGCAATATCAACTCATCGGAAAAGCAGACTTAATTGAAGCAGAAGGAGGGCAATTCTACCCCATTGAATATAAACGGGGGAAAAAGGGAGAGTGGGGAAATGATGCTTTGCAAGTATGCGCACAAGCACTGTGTTTAGAGGAAATGACGGGACAAAAGATTGCGTTAGGGTATCTCTATTATGCCCAGTCTCACCAACGGCAAGGGGTGCAAATTTTGGGGGAATTACGGGAAGAGGCGATCGCAATTCTCCAAAAAATTCACCAAATCAGCCAAACCGGGGAAATCCCAAAACCCAATTATAGCAAGCGTTGTAAGGGATGCAGTTTGTATCAGAATTGTCTCCCCCAAGCGGTAAAAAAAGTCAACACCTATCACGAGGAACCGTAATCATGGGTACAGTCTACGTTACACAAGAAGATGCTTTTATTGGCAAAACCGATGAACGATTAACCATTAAAGCAGACCAAAAACAACTATTAGATATTCCTTTAATTAAAGTAGAAGGAATCGTTGCATTAGGACGTGCCACCGTCTCTCCTGCCGTCGTCACCGAATTATTAGAGCGCAAAATTCCCCTCAGTTTTCTTAAAGTAACCGGGAAATATTTAGGACGATTAGAACCCGAAATGACTAAAAATATCTTCGTCCGAAAAGCGCAATGGGAAGCCCGAGGAACAGATAAAGCCATTCAAGTTGTGCGGGGGTTTATTCGCGGAAAACTCAAGAATTATAAAAATGCGTTATTACGGCGCGATCGCCAAAATTCCGCCCTAAACCTTAAACCCACCATCCAGAAGCTAGAACAAGCCCTAAACCCCCTGCCCAAAAACGACCAGATAGACTCCTTACGCGGTCTAGAAGGGGCGGGAAGTGCCGCTTACTTCACCTGCTTTAATCAACTCATCCAAAACCCCTTATTTAGCTTTAAAACCCGCAATCGTCGCCCTCCTACTGATCCCGTTAACTCCTTATTGAGTCTGGGTTACGCTCTCCTACGTCATGATATCCAAAGCGCTGTTAATATCGTCGGATTTGACCCCTACCTAGGTTATCTTCACGTTCCCCATTACGGTCGTCCTGCCTTAGCCTTAGACCTCATGGAAGAGTTTCGCCCCCTCGTCGTTGATGCCGTCGTCCTAGCCAGTCTGAACCAACAAAAATTAAAACCAGACCATTTCAGCACAGAATCCTTAAGTGAAGCTGTTTCGTTAACCCCAGAAGGCTTAAAAATTTTCCTCCGTTTGTATGAAGAAAAAAAACAAGCTAAATTTAAGCATCCCGTCTTAGGTCGTCAATGTACCTATCAAGAATCCTTTGAAATTCAAGGACGTTTATTAGCTAAATACTTAATGGCAGAAACGGAGCAATATCCACCCCTCATTTTAAAGTAAAGAGGGCTTGCTGAATAAGGGAACAGGGAATAGATAATAGGTAATAGTAATCAACTCCCTGACTCCCGACTTGGTTGGGTTACGCTGTCGCTTCACCCAACCTACGAATGGCTGGTTTCTTGTTTTGTTGGGTTACGCTATCGCTTCACCCAACCTACGAAGTTCTGTAACGAGGCTCAATCATTTATGTTTGTTGTTGTGAGTTACGATATCTCCGAGGATAAACGCCGCACCAAAATTCATAATATCCTTAAATCCTATGGACAATGGATGCAATACAGCGTCTTTGAGTGCGATTTAACCCCTACCCAGTATGCTAAACTGCGATCGCGCCTCAACAAAATCATCAACTCCGAGACAGACAGCATCCGCTTCTACTTCCTCTGTGGTTGCTGTCAAGGCAAGGTAGAACGCATCGGAGGAGAAGCGGTGCGAGATGCTACCGTCTTTTTTGCCTAGTCCCCCAGAATTCCCCCCGTATTCCCCCATCCGTCCGGGGGGCTTCTCACTCCATTAAGATAGAAAAAGTTCACTCAATACCCTGAATTAAATCCTCATGCGAAAAATTCTTGTCCTATTTCTCACCCTAACCCTCTGTTGGACCACCGTAGCCTGTGGTAGTTCCACCGTCAGTCAAAGTCCCAGCGCCAACAATGCACCCCCTGCCGCCTCCCGTTCCCAACTCGCCGGGGGAGAATATCCCGTCCAACAAGCGCAATATGACGACGCCACCGGGGAATATACCCTCATGGTGCTAAATACTCCCCCCGGCACCCCTCCCCTCTATCGCACCACCGACTTACAAATGGCACGACTGACAGATGAGGAAATCGAAGCCGGTCAAAAAACCCATCTCAAAATTGACAACGACCAAGCCGTTTTGCACCTTACCGAAGACTTTAAAATTGAATACGTCCATAATGTGACCGAAACCCAAACCAATCCCCAAACCGGACAAACCGAAACCGTCATTGTCCGTCGAGAATCCAGTTTCTGGACTCCCTTTGCTGGAGCCTTAGCGGGTCAAGCATTAGGCAGTTTACTGTTCACCCCCCAATACTACGTTCCCCCCGTCTATACCGGTGGAGTCATGACCGGATATGGTGGCTATGGGTCGAGTTACAATCAGGCCGTCAACCGCTACCAACAACAAAATAACGCCCCACCCGCCGCCGTGAGAAATCGTCAAACCTTACGCACAACGGGCAATTTGCGCAATAACGCCAACACAGGCCGCAATAATCCTAACGCCAATCGTTCCACCGGCTCCGGGTTTGGGTCAAGCAATTTAAGATCCTCGGGTCAATCTCGCCCCCAAACCAATCGTCCCGCCAATCGTTCTCGGAACAGTTTTGGCAGTGGCACCCGTCGCTCAGTCGGAGGTCGTCGTCGTTGACATACTCTCCCAGCATACCCGTTAGGGTTGGTGGGAGATTCTTGTTACTGGGTCAAGAGGAAAACAACTCCATCCCGGAGTTCTGAACAAAAAAGAGAGAGGGCTAATTCCCTCTCTCTTCGGGATTCTAAGTGCTACGACCAACTACTCTCAGCACTATTCCCCTCTCACTTGTCCAGCCACCGAGGTGGAATGAGCATTTTGACTCCTTAACTCTTCTAACTGTTGCCGTCTGCGGGTGACAGCCTCAGTTCCTTCTACTTGGTGGCGTATCCTCGTAACACCCTGACGAACTTCTTGGAAATCAGGCGAGGGAGTCATTTCACCTCGTCTTAAAGCTTCTCGCATTGTCACAATCCGTTGACTGGGACTGTTATAGAGGGGAATTTCCTCAACAGGAGCAACAGAGGGAGTAGGTAGGGGAGTTTGTACGACCACAGGTTGGGGAGTCGTGACCACAGGTTGACTCCTTGAGGGAGTGGGTTGGATTGGGTTTTCCGCTACTCTCGAAGGAGTACGCTTACTCTGGGAAACCTGCCTAGCTTTCACTTCCATCCTGTCTGATTCGACGGGAGAACCCCCTCGACTCCGATTAAACGGACTGGGTGTTACAGGGTGGGACACGGCTACACTAGACGCTGAACGATTAATACGGGTTGTGGAAGAGGTGGAAGGAGGGGAAACCCTTCCATCAGAGGGTTTTGGAGCAGCAGAAAGGGTCGTTTCACTGGCTTGATCTGGCTCAGAACGGGTCATCGGAGGATTAAAAAATTGATCTAATGCCGAGGAAATTCCATTTTCGGAGCGATGGCCTAAACGAGTATCAAGAGATTGACTCGCCCATAACCCCACCTGCTGTTCTAGGGTTAGACTCTCTCTATCCGGTGGATTCAGTGCCTCTGCTTTCAACCGATCTAAATCCCCATAGTGAGAACTGGCCCCAATCATATAGGCCACCAGCAACACTAACCCCCCGGTCACTAAAAAACGATTACTACAATCTTGAGGTTGTCGATGGTGATGTGTTTTGAATGCAGGTATATTCGTCATGGCCCTTTTCTCTCCCCCTATCACAGCACCCCAAGTCCACCCGATAGGTTGCTTGAGGATTCCACCAAGAACTTCATTAAAACTTAACCCGCCTGCCAGTAAAACCCGCAATTTGGCTGAAAATCTATAGGTTCTACTGGAGCATTTACATCTCTTACATCTCACCCTGTGACGACCTATTGTAAGTGATTTAAGTGTAATTACGGGTTAATTTTTGTGACGGAAGATAAAATTCAAGAATATTAAGTGATTCTTCTTGTATAACGGTATGTAAACTTTGGGGATAGGGTAGAGAAAAAGGTGGGTTTTATTGGGGAAATTTGGCCTGACTAACGGTTGAACTCCGTAAATTTTCTAGGTATTGTCGGACTTGGCGAGCTTCTTCTGTGCCTTCTAATTCATTTTGTAAGCCAGTAATCCGTTGACGGACTTCTTGGAGTTGGGGGGTGGGTTCTAAGGCTCCTTGCTTGACGGCCTGCCGTAGATGACGCACTTGTTGGGCGACATCAGTATTGACGGGCATTTTTTCTAAATCTGTGGAGGTGATGGGCTGGGGAGGGCGATAAGTTCCGGCGCTGCTGGCGGGAGTGACCGTCGGTCTTCTATTCTGGGCAACGGCAACCGGAGCGGGGTTGTTTTGGGGTTGGCTTGTCGTGGGACGGGAGGGGGGTTGGAGGGAAGGAGTAGGTTTTGCCCCAGAGAAGACCGAAGAGGGGCGGGACGGGGAGGATGGCTGTGGGGTTTGAGTGGAGGAGGTTAGGGTTTTGGGGGAAGGGGTGAGGGATTCTGAGGAAGAGAGGGCAGGGGATTGAGGAGTGTTTTGTGAGGAGGAGGGGGTTGGCGGTTCAAAAAACTGATCAAGGGAGGGATCAGTAGAATGTAAATACTGTACGGCAGCCCAATCAATCTGTTCTTCAAGGGAGACTATTTTTTCTGCTTTAGACTCCAGAAATTCGGCTTTCATGTGGTCTAAATACTGGTAATGGGAACTAGCCCCGATGAAGTAGGCGACGACTAAAAAAATACCGCCAGCTGCCCAAATGGTGCTACTTTGAACGGGTTGGCTGGTGTGATAATGGTATTTAGTGCTGGTCGGTTTTAGAAGCCCTTTCATACAGTGTGTCCCTGTTTTAAGATTGAGGTTTTCAACGATGCTGCACGCCTAGATGGAAACACTTACAGTGAAAACACGATTCCCTTGATTTACGGATGTTAAACTTGTCAACCGCACTTTTTCCATCTCATACTCAGAGATTATACGGAATATTCTGTGAATTTTCTAGGAAAATTTTTAAAGTTTTGATGAAGTTTAAAGGGAGTTGAAGTTTTTACGCAAACTCTGTTAGAATCTAGGATTTTAAATTAAGTAATTGTACTTAATTATGGAAGAATGATGATCAATCGTCGGTCTATTATTCTCTCTGAGATTCCCAGAAGTTTGATGCAGTGAGCGATAAAATTAAAAGACAAGGCTAGGCCTTGTCTTTTAAGTGGGCGCAGAGAATTTTAGGGGCAGAGGCTGTTAGATTTCCGCTACAGCCCGTTCAATTAAACGCCGTGCGAGGGTTTGAGTGCCAGTGTGTTCGTAGTAATTGGTACTCATATCCAGAAAGGCGGCGAGGTAGTCTAGTTTATCATCAGCAATTTCCACAAAGCGGGTGAGGTTGCTGGTGACGTTTTGAGGGGTTAAATTGCGATCGCGCACCAATCCCCCCATCCACCCTTGCACAGAATCAAAACTCTGGCCAATAAAGTCCAGTTTTTTGGCGGCATTATTCCCCGGAATGGAATCCTTGATACTACTAAAGGTGCCATTACTTTCCAATTCTTTAGGGCTTAAATCCCCTAACAGTCCTTGGGCTTTTTGGATAAAATCCGGGCCCAGGGGAATCAAGGCATCTAAACAGACGAGGGCGGACATCCGCATTAAGGATTCTCCCCCATAGTCAGCTAAAGAACGGACAAAATCCCCCAAACTGTCCCCCGGAATGCCGTTAATTTGGCAAAACGCCACCACTTCCACCACTAACTTTAAGCAGAGATCAATGGTTTGGGCTTTGTCGGCTTTGGGGGTAATATTGCTCAAAAAGCCCAAGAGGGGGACTTTTTCCCCCACCTTATTGGCTAAAGCGGCGGCACCGAGGGCTGAATCTGTGCGATCTACCGTTTGGTAAAGCCACATCGCCCGTTGATAGCCTTGGGATTTGTCATTGTAGAGCCAAACAGCGCGATCGCCAATTTGTTGGATCAAATCCGCATCAGTTTCTCCCGTCACCTCCCGAATGGTGTTTTTAAACCCCACCAAATTATTCCACTGCCCCGGAATGACAAAATCCAGACTGCGCAACACCTTCACCGTGAAATTATCCGTCGGCAATTCATCCACTAACTCAAAAATGGGCTTACTCATCACAGGCCTCCAATTACTTCAACCGTGCTAAACCATTGAGATCGAACTTTCCTAACCAAGTTTTGCGATCGCTCTCCGTAAACTCCGGATCCCGCGACAACACCTTAACCTGAAACCGATCCGCCACCAACAACGCCGTCGCCGTATTCCCTTGAGCCACCACCGGATAGCCCTGAATCTGCTCCGTACTGTTGGCGAACTTTTGCGCCGCTTCGGGATTACTCACCGTATCCGACACCGCCAACATGGCTACATCTTTCCCCCCCTGTTTTAACTTCGCCTCCGCAAAGCCCTTTTTCTCCTGAGCATAAACCACCTCATAATCCTCTTGAGAACGGGGGAAGAATTTATTAAACTCCCCTCCGGCCACAGCCTCGCGATCCACTGCCCTGGCCCCCCGTTGGGTACTCTCCTGTTGGGCCTGTTGAAAATCAGAAGGCGGCGCAGAATCACAGGCTGTAATCAACAACAGCAGGGATAATAATAAGGGAGCTAAAAATTTCTTGAGTCGGAACATAACCATTCACCGTATTCTGTGGGATGAGAGATATTCTGTCTATTTTGACCGAACTCCTGCCCGACCGTAAATTCTGTTAAAAATGTTTACCCTGACTGAAAAACGGGGCAAAGTTAAGGTAGATAACGAGGGTCGGCTCAAGGCTACCCAAGGGAACAGGCGGGAGTTGGGAAAAGGCAATAGTCAAGAGTTTTAGCTATTCACTATTCCCCCGCTCCCCCGCTCCCCCTCCCCCCGTCACCCCAATTCTAGAGAGTCCATGCGTATCCTGATCTACTCCTACAACTATCACCCAGAACCCATCGGCATCGCCCCCCTCATGACCGAATTAGCCGAGGGATTAGTGCAACGAGGGCATCGGGTGCGCGTTGTTACCGCCATGCCTTGGTACCCCGAAAGTGAAATTTATGAACCCTACCGGGGGAAACTCTACCTCACCGAAGAACGCAACGGGGTAAAAATTCAACGCTGTTATGTGCGTTGTAGCCCCAAACGCAGCCTGTTCAATCGGGCTCTCTTTGAACTCAGTTTCGCCAGTTTGAGTTTTTTTCAAGCCCTCATGGGATGGCGACCGGATGTTATCTTGCTCACCGTACCCGGTTTACCTGTGGGGGTGCCGGCCTCCCTATTGGGTTGGATTTATCGTTGCCCGGTAGTCTTAAATTTACAGGATATCCTGCCCGATGCCGCCGTTCATGTGGGGTTAATTACCAGCAAAAAAGCGATCGCCATTTTCTCCGCCCTCGAAAAATACAACTACTGGATGGCGCGCCAAATCAGCGTCATTGCCGAAGGATTCCGGGATAACCTCCTAGAAAAAGGTGTTGCTGACCAGAAAATCACCCTCATTCCCAACTGGGTGAAAGTCGATTTCATCAAACCCTACCCCCGGGACAACAACTATTTTCGCTCCTCTTACCACCTCAACGACAAATTTGTTGTCTTATACTCCGGTAACATTGCCCTCACCCAAGGCATAGAAACCGTCATTGATGCCGCCACCTACCTCCAAGATACCCCCGACATTCAACTGGTCATCGTTGGCGAAGAAAAGCGCCTAGAGAAACTGGAAAAATACCGCCAAAAACAACAAGTCGGCAACGTCACCCTCTGCCCCTTCCAGCCCCGAGAAAAACTACCCGAAATGCTCTCCGCCGCCGACGTGGGGCTAGTCGTCCAAAAGAGCAATGTGGTAGCCTTTAATATGCCCTCAAAAATTCAAGTCCTCCTCTCCAGTGGTCGCGCCATTATCGGTTCCGTCCCCGCCATTGGCACCGCCGCCAAAGCCCTCAAAGCCAGTGGAGGCGGCGTAGTGATTCCCCCCGAAGACCCAGCCGCCCTCGCCGAAGCCATCCGGGATCTGTATAATCATCCAGAGAAAGTCAAAGAATTAGGTCAAAATAGCCGTCAATACGCCATCGAAAATTATTCCTTCGAGTCCGCCCTAGACCGCTACGAACAACTGTTCCAAAGCTTCAAACAGAAGTTAAAACCCTAACGGTGCATCCCCTCCCCAAACATTCAAGAGAACTGCCCTAGCGTCGCCTTGAACGCTTTTGTGTTAGAATTTTGATTGATTTTGTCATTTCACGAGTCAAATCTGACTCTGAGGCTTTACTGAGGAATGTCCATGACTAGCAGCAGCAGTTATAGCGCCGACCAGATTCAAGTTCTAGAAGGTCTAGAGCCAGTGCGGAAACGCCCCGGGATGTATATAGGCTCAACCGGTCCCCGTGGCCTCCACCACTTAGTTTACGAAGTGGTGGACAACTCCATTGACGAAGCCTTAGCAGGCTATTGTACCCATATTGAAGTCGAAATTAATGCCGACGGTTCTGTTGCAGTCACTGATGACGGACGGGGCATTCCCACCGACACCCACCCCACCACCGGGAAATCCGCCCTAGAAACCGTGATGACAGTGTTACACGCAGGGGGGAAATTTGGCGGAGGCGGGTATAAAGTCTCAGGGGGATTACACGGGGTTGGGGTGTCTGTGGTCAATGCCCTTTCCGCTTGGGTGAATGTTACAGTTTACCGCGAGAATAAAGTGTTCACCCAACGCTATGAACGAGGCGTGCCGATGGGGGATCTCACCGAGGCTCCCAGCAAGGAGAAAAACCGCACGGGGACAGCTGTTTGTTTCCTCCCCGATGAGCAAATTTTCACCGAAACCCGAGATTTTGACTACAACACCCTCGCCGGACGATTGCGGGAGTTAGCTTATTTAAATAAAGGGGTACGGATTACCTTTACTGACGACCGCCCCGCCGAAACCCGCAGCGAAAGCTATTGTTATGAGGGGGGGATTCGGGAATATGTGACCTATATGACGCGGGAGAAAGAGGCTCTACACCCGGATATTATTTATGTGGAAGGAGAACGGGATGGTGTGACCGTTGAGGTGGCGCTTCAGTGGTGTATTGATGCCTACAGTGATAATTTATTGGGCTTTGCCAATAATATCCGCACTATTGACGGGGGAACCCATTTAGAGGGCTTAAAGACGGTTTTAACCCGCACGTTGAATTCTGTGGGGCGCAAGCGCAACAAGATTAAAGAGAATGAGTCCAATTTAGCCGGGGAGAATGTGCGGGAGGGCTTAACGGGGGTGATTTCCGTGAAGGTTCCGGACCCGGAATTTGAGGGACAAACTAAAACCAAGTTAGGGAATACGGAAGTCCGGGGGATTGTGGATTCTCTGGTGGGGGAAGTCCTCAATGAGTATTTAGAGTTTAACCCCCAAGTGGCCGACTCGATTATTGAGAAGGCGGTGCAGGCTTATAAGGCGGCGGAAGCGGCACGACGGGCGCGGGAGTTGGTGCGTCGGAAGTCGGTGTTAGAATCTTCTCCGTTGCCGGGGAAATTGGCGGATTGTAGTACGAGGGATCCGTCTGAGTCGGAGATTTTCATTGTGGAAGGGGATTCGGCCGGAGGTTCAGCAAAACAAGGACGCGATCGCCGTTTTCAGGCCATTCTCCCGTTACGGGGTAAAATCCTGAACATTGAAAAAACCGATGACGCGAAAATCTATAAAAACGCTGAGATTCAATCCCTAATCACAGCCCTCGGATTAGGCATTAAAGGGGAAGAATTTGATCCCTCTAACCTGCGTTATCATCGCGTGGTCTTAATGACTGACGCGGACGTAGACGGGGCGCATATTCGCACCTTGTTACTGACCTTTTTCTACCGCTATCAACGGGAATTAGTCGATCAGGGGTATGTGTATATTGCCTGTCCGCCCCTGTATAAGCTAGAACGCGGCCGCAGTCATCAATACTTGTATAGCGATCGGGAATTACAACAGGCGATCGCACAATTCCCCGCCAACGCCAACTACACCATCCAACGATTCAAAGGGTTAGGGGAAATGATGCCCCAACAGCTTTGGGAAACCACCATGAATCCTGAAACCCGAATGCTCAAACGAGTAGACATTGAAGATGCCGCCAAAGCCGAAAATATGTTCACCACCCTAATGGGCGATAAAGTCGCCCCCCGACGGGAATATATCGAAACCCACGGCCCTCGTCTCAACCTCACGGATCTCGATATTTAGGGCTTGGGGTATTTAAAGCTTTTCTTCACCCGGTTTCTGATTTAAGAAACCGGGTTTCTTCAGCACTTGTGCCCTAAGACCTTGAAAATACAGACCACCACCAAGCCAAAACGCCCCACTGAAAAAGCAGTAGAGCGTTGTGGAGAATATTTAGGCCTGGCAAGGAGCGATTGTCCCAGGAGGCAACCCTCAAAGTATCGTAGCCGCGCTAGCGTTTCACAACCGAGTTCGGGAAGGGATCGGAGTGGGACCGCTAGGCTAAACTCACCAAGCCGGGGGAGAATCCCCTCAAGACTGCATAGAAGAAAGAGGTCAAGCCCTCGGTCTGTTAGTACGCCTTGGCTTCATCCCTTGCAGGACTTCCACCGAACGCCTATGTAACGGGTGTTCTGCCCGTGACCTTACTTGGTTAACCCAAACAGAGCACTCATCTTGAGGTGGGCTTCCCACTTAGATGCTTTCAGCGGTTATCCGCTCCGCACATAGCTACCCTGCGTTTGCCGTTGGCACGACAACAGGTACACCAGCGGTGCGTCCTTCCCGGTCCTCTCGTACTAAGGAAGGCTCCTCTCAATGCTCTTGCGCCTGCACCGGATATGGACCGAACTGTCTCACGACGTTCTGAACCCAGCTCACGTACCGCTTTAATGGGCGAACAGCCCAACCCTTGGGACGTACTTCCGCCCCAGGTTGCGATGAGCCGACATCGAGGTGCCAAACCTCCCCGTCGATGTGGACTCTTGGGGGAGATCAGCCTGTTATCCCTAGAGTAACTTTTATCCGTTGAGCGACGGCCCTTCCACTCAGCGCCGTCGGATCACTAAGGCCTAGTTTCCTACCTGCTCGAAATGTCTCTCTCGCAGTCAAGCTCCCTTGTGCCTTTACACTCTGCGGCTGATTTCCAACCAGCCTGAGGGAACCTTTGCGCGCCTCCGTTACCTTTTAGGAGGCGACCGCCCCAGTCAAACTGCCCACCTGAAACTGTCCTTCTCCCGGCTCACGGGCAGAAGTTAGAATTCTAGCCTTGCCAGAGTGGTATCTCACCGTTGGCTCTGTATCCCCCACAAGGAATACTTCAACGCCTCCCACCTATCCTGCGCAAGCAAAGCCCGAACCCCATTCCAGGCTACAGTAAAGCTTCATAGGGTCTTTCTGTCCAGGTGCAGGGAGTCCGTATCTTCACAGACAATCCTATTTCGCCGAGTCTCTCTCCGAGACAGCGCCCAGATCGTTACGCCTTTCGTGCGGGTCGGAACTTACCCGACAAGGAATTTCGCTACCTTAGGACCGTTATAGTTACGGCCGCCGTTCACCGGGGCTTCGGTCGCCAGCTTTAGATTTCTCCTGACCAACTTCCTTAACCTTCCGGCACTGGGCAGGCGTCAGCTCCCATACTTCGTCTTGCGACTTGGCGGAAACCTATGTTTTTGGTAAACAGTCGCCTGGGCCTCTTCACTGCGACCAGCTCTCGCTGGCACCCCTTCTCCCAAAGTTACGGGGTCATTTTGCCGAGTTCCTTAGAGAGAGTTATCTCGCGCCCCTCGGTATTCTCTACCACCCTACCTGTGTCGGTTTCGGGTACAGGCATTAAAGACTTCAAGCGGAATTTTGGGCTTTTCTAGGAAGCATGATTAGTTTCCACTTCGCGGCCGTGGCCACTCGGACTCCTGACTCAGCTCAGTTGGTTTTCTCCCAACCTCAACACCTCGTTCAGTTGCACCAGGACTTCCATCCCCTGGCTGGTCTTAACCTTCTCCGTCCCCCAGTTCCTATTCTTTAACGGTACGGGATTGTTAACCCGTTGTCCATCGACTACGCTTTTCAGCCTCGCCTTAGGTCCTGACTTACCCTCCGTGGACGAGCCTTGCGGAGGAACCCTTAGGGTTTCGGGGTAGGTGATTCTCACACCTATTTTCGCTACTCAAGCCGACATTCTCACTTCTGTATCGTCCACATCTGCTTGCCGCTAATGCTTCTCCCAATACAGAACGCTCCCCTACCACTTATGTAGTATTACAGTAAGTCCACAGCTTCGGTAAGTGACTTAGCCCCGTTCATTTTCGGCGCAGGAGCGCTTGACCAGTGAGTTATTACACACTCTTTTAAGGATGGCTACTTCTAGGCAAACCTCCTGGTTGTCTATGCACTCCCACCTCCTTTCTCACTTAGTCACCATTTGGGGACCTTAGCTGGTGGTCTGGGCTGTTTCCCTTTCGACGATGAAGCTTATCCCCCACCGTCTCACTGGTTAAGTTCACTTGAGTATTCTTAGTTTGCCTCCCTTTGGTACCGCTCTCGCAGCCCGCAGCGAAGCAGTGCTTTACCCCTCAAGTTTTCTCTTAACCGCTGCGCCTCAACGCATTTCGGGGAGAACCAGCTAGCTCTGGGTTCGATTGGCATTTCACCCCTAACCACACCTCATCCGCCAATTTTTCAACATTGGTCGGTTCGGACCTCCACTTAGTTTTACCTAAGCTTCATCCTGGACATGGTTAGATCACCCAGGTTCGGGTCAACAAATTATGACTTATTCGCCCTTTTCGGACTCGCTTTCGCTTGGGCTTCGGCTTTTCCCGCCTTAACCTGCCATAACCTGTTAGTCGCCGGCTCATTCTTCAACAGGCACACGGTCAGACGTTTAATCGTCCTTCCATTGCTTGTAAGCTAACGGTTTCACGTTCTCTTTCACTCCCCTCATCGGGGTTCTTTTCACTTTTCCCTCGCGGTACTGGTTCGCTATCGGTCACACAGGAGTATTTAGCCTTACCAGGTGGTCCTGGCTGATTCACCCGGGATTTCACGTGCCCCGGACTACTCGGGATTCAACCTCGCCGCTTCCATTTTCAACTACAGGACTTTCACCTTCTCTGGTGGAGCTTTCAACTCCTTCGTTTAATTTTCACGGTCGTTTTGGTTGTCCCACTACCCCCTCGATTAAAACCGAGGGTTTAGGCTTGTCCCTTTTCGCTCGCCGCTACTCGGGGAATCGCTTTTGCTTTCTTTTCCTCTGGCTACTAAGATGTTTCAGTTCGCCAGGTTCGCTCGTGCTGGTCTATGGATTCAACCAGCCGTTTTTGGGTTGCCCCATTCGGATACCTCCGGCTCAATGCCTGCTTCCTGCTCCCCGGAGTGTTTCGTCGGTCGCTACGTCCTTCTTCGCCTCTGTGTGCCAAGGGATCCGCCGTTAGCTCTTTCTATCTTGACCTCTTGATTGTCTGTGAGCTCCCTACTCATAGTTTTTCGCTTTCTTCTCTCTTTCGATTGATTCCAGCTTTCTCTATTTTGAGTTGCTCTTTTTTCTTCTATGCAGTTTTCAAGGTTCTGGACTGGATTCGAGAATCCAGCAGGTTGAGTTGCTCAATTGCTGGGTCTCTTTCGATGTGGTGGGCCATCCTGGACTCGAACCAGGGACCTCACCCTTATCAGGGGTGCGCTCTAACCACCTGAGCTAATAGCCCGTTTCTTTGATAGGTGAACCCCATCTAATAGTTTGAAAGTTTAGTCCCCCAACTCTGACCTGCTTGTGTTCAAATGGATTCTTTTGGGGTTTTTCTCCATTCAACAGGTCTCCCTTTAAAGGAGGTGATCCAGCCACACCTTCCGGTACGGCTACCTTGTTACGACTTCACCCCAGTCACTAGCCCCACCTTCGGCGCCCTCCTCCGCTAACGGTTGGAGTAACGACTTCGGATGTTGCCAGCTTCCATGGTGTGACGGGCGGTGTGTACAAGGCCCGGGAACGGATTCACCGCCGTATGCTGACCGGCGATTACTAGCGATTCCTACTTCATGCAGGCGAGTTGCAGCCTGCAATCTGAACTGGGGCTGAGTTTGCTGGGATTCGCTGGCTCTCGCGAGTTCGCTGCCCTTTGTCTCAACCATTGTAGTACGTGTGTAGCCCAGGACGTAAGGGGCATGCTGACTTGACGTCATCCCCACCTTCCTCCGAGTTGTCCCCGGCAGTCTCCCTAGAGTTCCCAACTTAATGATGGCAACTAAGGACGAGGGTTGCGCTCGTTGCGGGACTTAACCCAACATCTCACGACACGAGCTGACGACAGCCATGCACCACCTGTCTCCGCGTTCCCTTAGGCACTCCTACCTTTCAGCAGGATTCGCGGGATGTCAAGCCCTGGTAAGGTTCTTCGCGTTGCATCGAATTAAACCACATACTCCACCGCTTGTGCGGGCCCCCGTCAATTCCTTTGAGTTTCACACTTGCGTGCGTACTCCCCAGGCGGGAAACTTAACGCGTTAGCTTCGGCACAGCCTGAGTTGATACAGGCTACGCCTAGTTTCCATCGTTTACGGCTAGGACTACAGGGGTATCTAATCCCTTTTGCTCCCCTAGCTTTCGTCCCTCAGTGTCAGTACAAGCCCAGTAGAGCGCTTTCGCCACCGGTGTTCTTCCCAATCTCTACGCATTTCACCGCTACACTGGGAATTCCCTCTACCCCTACTGTACTCTAGCTTCTCAGTTTCCACGGCTGACCCAGAGTTGAGCTCTAGTTTTTAACCGCAGACTTGAAAGGCCACCTACGGACGCTTTACGCCCAATAATTCCGGATAACGCTTGCCTCCTCCGTATTACCGCGGCTGCTGGCACGGAGTTAGCCGAGGCTTTTTCCTCAGGTACCGTCAGAACTTCTTCCCTGAGAAAAGAGGTTTACGACCCAAAGGCCTTCTTCCCTCACGCGGTATTGCTCCGTCAGGCTTTCGCCCATTGCGGAAAATTCCCCACTGCTGCCTCCCGTAGGAGTCTGGGCCGTGTCTCAGTCCCAGTGTGGCTGTTCTTCCTCTCAGAACAGCTACTGATCGTCGCCTTGGTGAGCTTTTACCTCACCAACTAGCTAATCAGACGCGAGCTCCTCTCTAGGCAATTAATCTTTTACCCGCAGGCTCATCCGGGATTAGCAGTCGTTTCCAACTGTTGTCCCCGACCTAGAGGCAGATTCTCACGCGTTACTCACCCGTCCGCCACTAACTCCGAAGAGTCCGTTCGACTTGCATGTGTTAAGCATACCGCCAGCGTTCATCCTGAGCCAGGATCAAACTCTCCATTTTGGCTCTCTAGATGGTTTTTGGCTTGAGTTTTATTTTCCCCTTGCCGAAACTTCTAGGAGGTGTTTTTTTCCTGTTGTTTCTTCTTGACTTGGGGGGTGCTAAAATTCTTTCAAACTATTGATTTTTCGAGGTTCAGCGCGTCGGGGCGTTGTGTTCCTCCGTTGTGCGCATTTACCAATATAGCCACTCTCCCCAAGGTTGTCAACCCCTTTTTTTAACTTTTTTTTCGTCTGCCTCTCTTCATTCGCTGGAATCACTGCTGGCTAAGGCTTATAGATTAAAAATGTTTTTTTTGATGGGGGGGAAGGTCTGGAGTTGAGATAATGGGGGGGAACTATAGGTATGGATAGGAAAAGTGGTGTCTATTAGTTTTCAAGCGGTTGTTGCGAGGTTAAATGATTTTTGGAGCGATCGCGGTTGTTTGATTGCTCAACCCTATGATACGGAGAAGGGGGCGGGAACGATGAGTCATCATACGTTCTTGCGGGCGATTGGACCGGAGCCTTGGTCGGTGGCCTATATTGAACCCTGTCGTCGTCCGACGGATGGACGGTATGGGGAAAATCCGAATCGCTATCAACACTATTATCAGTATCAGGTTTTGATTAAGCCGTCTCCGAATAATATTCAGGAGGTTTATCTCGATTCGTTGAGGGCGTTGGGGATTCGGCCGGAAGATCACGATGTCCGGTTTGTGGAGGACAATTGGGAGTCTCCGACGTTGGGGGCCTGGGGTGTGGGTTGGGAGGTCTGGCTGGATGGCATGGAAATCACCCAGTTTACCTATTTCCAACAGTGTGGGGGGATTGATTGCCGTCCGGTGTCGATTGAGATTACCTATGGGTTGGAGCGGTTGGCGATGTATTTACAGGATGTGGATGCGATCGCCAAAATCCAATGGAATGATCAGTTAACCTATGGCGATATCTACATCCAGGGGGAGATTGAGCAGTGTACTTATAATTTTGAGGCTTCGGATCCCGATTTACTGTTGAATCTCTTTATGTTGTATGAGCAGGAGGCGAAGCAGTTGATTGAGCGGGGGTTAGTGTTTCCGGGGCATGATTATGTCCTGAAATGCTCTCATACGTTTAATCTGTTGGATGCGCGGGGGGTGATTTCGGTGACGGAACGCACGCGCTACATCGGCCGGATTCGCAATTTAGCCAGAGAGGTGGCGCATTTATATCTACAGCAACGGGAAAATCTGGGTTATCCGTTGTTGGAGAAGGTGTCTTAAGGCATGGGGGGGAGAGGATAGTATTGCTCCCAGAGGGGGAGGTCTTGGGGGGTGTCAATGTCGGGGAGTTGGGGGAGGGTGGCGATCGCACATCCTAACCCTTGGGCAATCTCGCCAGTTTGAGCAAAAACCCGGTCTGTCCCCCAAGCAATCCCTTGAAATAGTTCAGGAATCAGACGATTTAAGCCAATCAGATAATACCCCCCATCTTCTGCCGGACCGATCACCAGATCATGATGCTGTAAAGCCCGAAATCCTTGCTCTAGGATGGTCTGAGTCAGGCCAGGACAGTCAATGCCAATGATCAAAACCCGCTCTTGTCCCTCCTGAAACGCTTGACGAAAAGCCTCCGCCATCCGTTGCCCCAAGTCTCCCTGAGATTGGGGTTTATAGTGTAAATCACTGCCTAACCATTCTGCCATCAGGGTAGGATTCCCCCCTGCAAAGTAGATATCTAGAGAAAGATTAGATAGACAGCGCGCTTGTTTAAGGGTATGTTCCGTCATTTGCCGTTGAATTTCAGCCGCCCCTGTTGCACCTAAAACAGGAATTAACCGAGTTTTTGTCTTCCCCGGTTCTGGATAACGAGTAAAAATAATTAAGCTGTTCATGATTTTGGGGGTCCATTCAGAGGCAAGTCCACCTGAAAGCTAGTCCCCACACCCAATTCACTACGACAGGTAATAGTGCCTCCTGACAAATCAACCGCTTTTTTCACAATAGAAAGTCCTAATCCTGTCCCAGAAATCCCTCCCACATTACCCGCACGGTGGAAACATTCAAAGAGATGTTCTTGATCTGTTGGTGGAATACCAATCCCATAATCTCGAATGGTGAGATGTAGCCAACTGTCCTTAATCTTCACCTCAAAATCAACCTGTCCCCCTTGGGGTGAATACTTCACAGCATTAGTCAGTAAATTTGTCAAGATATGACGCAGTAATTTTTCATCTAATTGAAAAACTTTTCCCTGTAAAGTAGGGGGTAGATTCAAGGAAATTTTATAGTCTGAGCCAGCCAATAATTGAATATCTTCTACAATATATTGCAAAAATTCTATCAGGTTTAAGGGAGTTGGTTTAAACTCCAGTTTTCCCACTTCTGCACGACCAATGATTAAGATATCATCGAGCAGACTGGTCATGGTGGTGGTGCATTGTCGAATACGTTGTAAATGACTATTCTTACGATCTTCTGACCATTCATCAGCAAAATTTTCTAATATATCAACAGACATTAGAATACTAGAAAGGGGATTGCGAAACTCATGGGAGGTCATGGAAATAAAGCGTGATTTTAAATCATTGAGTTCCCGCTCTTTCTCTAAGGCTTTATTCATTTCAATTTCAGCATTTTTGCGGGCTGTAATATCTCGACCAATATAAACAAAAGCTGGAGAACCTTGAATTCTGGTTTGAATCACAGAACAGGAAAACTCTACAATCAATTCTTGTCCATTTTTTTTGTGACAAAGGACTTCTACATCAGCCAAAAACTCCTGAGAGCTTAACTTCTGTTGACTGGCCTCTAATAAAAACTTTTCATCTTCGATAATTAAGGCGATCGGCTGACCCATTAGTTCATTTCCGCTATAACCAAACAGTCGCTGTGCTGCCTGATTAATTGTTTTTATTTTTCCTGATCCTGTGGTAACAAATAAAGCATCCCCCATAGAAGAAATAATTTTCTTATTGTAATCTTCCGATGCTCTTAAAGCACAGAGTAATAACTCTGCTTCATTGGCTCTTTGTAAAAGTGATTGTTTTAAGACCATAATTTCTGTGACATCTTCCATCAACAGAATGGCATTATTACCGATGCGTTCAAAATTAAAATCAATATAGAGGGGAGTTCCCGCTTGAGATGAGCGTGTAATCCCTTCGAGGTAGGAGTTTTGAGTATTTCCCGCAATGATTTGTTGAACAATGGTTTCACTGCCTACTAATTCCGGGAAACTTAAGCGAGCATCTTGACCGATTGCTAAATCTTCAGGAAACTCGGCAAAGCGTTCTACCCGAGGGGATTTGTCAAGAATGACTAAATGGGGATCGAGAATCAGATATTCAATATGACCGGGGACATAAAGTTTTTGTAAGAGGGAGTTCATGATGTTGTTGATTCCTACAATTCACTGAACCTGTTTTTAGCGGAAGTTTACTCGTTATCCTGTCGCCAAATTTTTAGAGCTAGGGTTTCAAAAATATGATCGACGTTTTGCCCAGTTTTAGCAGAAGTATTATAAATTCCCAGCATTTGATGTTCCGAAAAAGATATATTTTTGCGAATTTGTTCGATATCTTCAGAGTCCATTAAATCAATTTTATTTAAAGCAACAGCAATCATACCATTGCTGTTAATGGAGACAAACTGTTTCACATGATCCTGAAGGTGATCAATGGTTTCCGGTCGGGTGGAGTCGGCCACGACTAAAATTCCACTGGCTCCTTGTAGATAGGAGGAGGCAATGGCTTTAAATTTAGTTTGACCTTCAATATCCCAAATCAGTAGCTTAATTTCTTGAGACAAATCGGCTTCTATGTGTTGCAAGTTTATGATTTTACGGGAAATTTTAACCCCAACCGTGGAGAGATATTGATCACTAAATTGACGTTCTACAAAACGACGGATTAGGCTAGTTTTCCCGACCCCAAAATCCCCAATCATACACAGTTTTTTAGAAATAATCGCCATAATCACTCGTTATTTTCTATTAATCCGATCAACTCAAAGCGAACACATCGACTTTTCCAAAAGGGATCAGTGCCTGCAACATCAGGGGGAGAGCCGATGTCCCCTTTGATTTCCAAGCGTTCGGCCGGAATGCCTTGTGCAACTAAAGCCTCTCTGACCACTTCTGCCCGTCTTGGGGCCAATGTTCTATTATATTGCTCATCTCCACTAGCATCAGTATGGCCAATTAGACGGATTTTGATGTAGGGGTAGCGTTGGAGGAAATCAACGAGGGGGATTAACTTGTTGTCGCGGTCGTTTTGGGAAATTACGGTGGCATTGGTATCAAAGTAAATCCGTTCTTTAACGGGGAGAAGGCGATCGCTTAAACGGAAAACAACTTGAGTGACACCGGGAATCTGGGTAAACGCTTCAGTGACAATGTTTTCTGCGGAAGCTTGGCGAATACTCCCCTCGACGGAAACTTTATTGTTGATGGGGTCATAAACGGCAATGATATAGACCCCCCCGATCCGATTGAGGACGCTGGTATGTCGTCGTACTTCGGCTTCAATCTGGGTGGGATCGGGAGGCACTTGAACGGCCAGGATTTGATTATCGATTTCTAGATTCGGCACGACTGACCCCGCCACTACGGCGGCTTTTTCCTGAAGATAGCTATTGGGGAGTTTTCCGGTTAAAATCAGTTGATTTTTCTCAATGGTGGCATCGAGTCGGTAAATGGCTAATTCTGGGGTAGTGGATAAGGCGTTGAGGACGGTGGCAATTTGTTCCTGGATTTTGTGCTGACGAGTGCGATAGAGACTCAGGGGGATACTAATGAGGAGTAGCAAGAGTAAGAAAATAATCACTACTCCTCGGGGTTTGGAGGAGGAGGGGGTTTTTTCTTCTGGTTCTAATTCTAGGGGACTGTTGAGGATGGTGTTTAGCAGATCATAGACGGCCCGAGGGATACTATCCGGGTCGCCGTTGAATTCTTCAATCAGGTTGCCGTAACCATAGTTAAGAATAATGGTGCTGAGGGTTTGTTGCAGTTTGGTATGGAAGGCGGGAGGGGGATCCCCTTGGGTAACGGCGGCGATGTAGCAGTATCCGGCAACTTCGAGGATGATTTTAAAGTTCTCGTAGTCAATTTCGGTGAGTTCTGAGGTGTTGTCGGGGTGGACGGTGCATTCACTGGCGAAACTCCGGATGGCGGTGAGCATTCCGGCGAGCATATCGGCTTCTAGGGTGGTGTCGTTGCCTTCTTGTTGGACTTCGGCAATGACTAGGCCGGAGGTTTTATGGATGAGGAAAACGGCTTGGACGGTGAAGGGGAGGGATTCGCTGAGAATGAGTTCTGCGTCGGAGACGCCCTGCATTTTGGCGCGGATTTTGCGGTAAATGCCTTGAAGGCTAAAGGCACTTTCGACTCGTTGGTTAATTTGGCTGACGACTTCTTCCATGTATTTGGAAACGGTGTTCCCAATGACAGGATAGAGTGCGTCTACCATGGCATCTTTTTCTAGACGGATTTGTTCTTTGATGGCGCGTCCCATAGCGGGTGCGATCGCCTGAATAATTTCATCTGGTGCGTCGCCGAGTTGTTTGGAAAAAGCCCCCGGAATGGCTGAAGCCAAGGCTTTACTCATGGCTTGGGTGTCTTGGTGGCTTTTAGCCCCAATGACTAAATCAATAATCGGAAATAGGGCTTGTACAACTTCTTGGGGAGCTTGATTGACTTGACTGGCGAAGAGTTGCAGAAAACCCGGTGAAAGCAGACGATTGAGGGTATTGGGGCTATGGAGTTCTTGTTCTAGTTGAGCGACTTTGGCCTCTAACTCATTGGCCGGATAGTTATTATCCCCTAGTAGTAAGTCTAAGAAGAGGGCGCGCAGTTGTTCCACGGCCTCCTCGGAGAGGGGTTGGCCATCGGGCGACGAATTCGGCCCTAGAGAGATTTCGGGGGGCTGGGTTTCAGGAAGCCGAAGGTCTGACCGAGAATCCCTAGTGCTTGTTTTGCCATTGGTTTTAGGCTCTTCAGGTGGGGGCGGGGGGGGAATAATTTTTTGGGTTTTGGTCTTTTCCTTTTTCGGCGGAGGTGGGGCTTTAGGGCGTTTTTTTTGGGGAGGTTTAGGGGCTGGGGGGGGAGAGACAGAGGTCGGTTTTTCCATCAGATTAAGGTCATCTAAAAGACTGAACAAGCCCTCAAGAGATTCTGGGGTTTGAGGGCTGTCCACGATGGTTTTAGATGGGCTTTCTCTGTCTCCAGGAGATGGAGATACAGGATTTTCCGGGGGCAAGGGCATAACGGCCATCCAAATGACTTGGGAAATTAATGGCTCGGGATGGAAGAGTGAAAAAGGCAAGATTTAGAAATTTGGGCAACCTTGCCCAAATTTCCTCAGACTAGACAACACCAGAAGGAGATGCTGTTTCAGGCTGTTCTTCTGAATCGTCTTCGTTTTCAGGTAAGAGAAACTCAGCTTGAAGTCGGTTTTCCATGGCTTCCTGTAGGTCTGGGACAAATTCAGTGCCTTTTACCTTAATACAGAGTTCAAAGAGGATTTCAGCTAAGTCAGCGCGAGAAACTTTATTTTCGACTAAATTAGAGAATCCTTTTTCGAGTTCTTCAAAAATTCTAGCTTTGAGAACTTGGGTTTCCGATTGCAGTTGCTCACGGGTTTGGGTGATGTCGTCTTTGAGGGTGGAGGTTTTCGCGGCGAAGTTTTTGTTGATGGCTTCAATGGTGTTGTAGGTCTTTTGGTTCGTTTGGTCAATTTTTTGCCATAATTTGGTGGTTTCGTCGTGGGTAGTCAGGCTGAGATACTTGAGTTTTTTCTCCAAAGCATCGGCCATCGCTTTCATTTCAGAGGAGAGAGTGTCTTGTATGAGATCAAGGCGATCGCGCACTTCTTTCTGGAGGGAGGACAAGTCGGTTTCTAGCCGTTGAAAGCGTTGTTCATACCCTCGCAGTTCTGACCCTAGCAGAATGTCGCGGATTTGCTCGACGTTTCCTAGTCGATCGCGCATTTCTCGTTTGTTGAGTTCAGCCATTTCTACTCCTCTACTGTGTTTAACCTATGTACATTGAGCGGGATCTGCCCTAAATGATATTAAGTTATCCTACTTTATACTGCTTCTTTAAGCGTTCTCTTAAATCATAAAGGGGATTGACCCCTCTGCTTTCGGATCTGCCGCTCTATCATGGCTCACGGGATAACCTCCGGTGTTGACCCTTTCTCCTTGATTTCTCGCGATGAACCCCATCGCCATCTTAATGGGTTTTCCGTGCCAATATCGTTATAGGATAGGGGATTGGGAAACTAAGGATTAAGATAAGGACGATATGAGGGTTTTGCAAGTACAAAAGTTCTTTAATAAACAGAAATTATCAAATATTTGGCAAACCATTGTTCAAAACAGTGTTCAAAAAAGTGTATTCGGTTTACTGATTGGTGCGATCGCCCTGTTTTGCTGGGTAGCACCCGCTTGGGCTAATTTAGATGATGATCGCTACGATGGCAATATATTTGTCATCTACGCTGGAAATGGCTCTTTAGTCCCCTCTTCTACTAGCCTAGCGGACTCTCTCAAACAACAGCGACCTGCTATTCTTGTGTTTTATGTAGATGACAGTCGAGATTGTAAACAGTATGCTATCGTAGTCTCCCGTTTCCAAGAATATTATGGTCGTGCGGCTTCTATCATCCCCATCAGTGTGGATGCCCTTCCGGTTAAAGACCGTTATGAACCCAATGAACCGGGATATTATTATCAGGGAGGAGTCCCCCAAACCGTGATTTTTGACCAAGAGGGCAAGGTTCGGTTAAATGAGGTGGGAATGATTGCCTACGAAAAGGCGGATGATGTATTGCGGGAAATCTTTAACCTCTTGCCTCGTTCTGAGTCGGTGGAATTGAAACGCCGCACCCTGAATGAGTTTAATACAGAATTATCCCAGTAATCAATGGGGGCTTGCCCTTGGGGTTCTCTAAAGGTTCGCCAAGGGTTTGATTATCGGGAGGGAGAAGACCGGAAAAACGGGATATTTTTCCGGTCTTCTCCCTTTCCTTTTAGGGGGTAATAATTACCGTTTAGATGGCGTTAAATGTCAGGAAATACAGACAAAGTTAATAAAAAATTTATTGTATTTTTTCAAGAATTCGGTAGAATTTTACAGGGTAAAGTTCTGCCCAACTATCCGATAAAATCTAGGAACACCTACAATGGATTGTAGACATATCCAGTTTCGGGATTGTAAGTTTTCGATCGACCTACATCAGCTTCAGCATTTATTTCAAATTACAGCCTTTTGGGCGAAATCCCGCAATCTAGAAGACTTATCGACGGCTGTTATGAACAGTGATCCGGTGATTACGGTCTGGGATAAAGACCAGTTAATTGGTTGTGCGAGGGCTACATCAGACGGGGTTTATCGTGCAACTATTTGGGATGTAGTGATTCATCCGGATTACCAAGGGCTAGGATTAGGTCGTAAATTAGTGGAAACCCTGATCGCTCATCCCAAGATGAATCGCGTGGAACGGATTTATTTAATGACGACCTATCAACAGGAATTTTATCGACGCATTGGGTTTGAAACCAATGGAAGTACAACGATGGTACTTCATGGTTCAGATCATGGGGTGTTAATCACCTCTCAATCTATCCCGGAATCTGTAGAAAGTTTGGCCTGAAATAAGGCTGATCAATGGAGAATTAATAATTATCAATTATCAATTCCCCCAGTTCCATTCAGCCCAAGCCTCGGGAGAATCGCCTATAATAAAGGTTTGTAGGTACTTAAGGGTA
This sequence comes from Spirulina subsalsa PCC 9445, assembly GCF_000314005.1. Classification (NCBI taxonomy): domain Bacteria; kingdom Bacillati; phylum Cyanobacteriota; class Cyanophyceae; order Spirulinales; family Spirulinaceae; genus Spirulina; species Spirulina subsalsa. The sequence continues at coordinate 3,858,008 of NZ_JH980292.1, read as the reverse complement.
AGACATTGATTCAAGCGGAAACCTTAGAACTGTTGGAATGGTCGCGTTTGTGTCAACATTTAGCAACCTTCGCGGCCACAAAATTAGGTGCGATCGCCGCTCGTCATTTACAGTTGCCCTCCCATCCGGCCGAGAGCGCGGTACTCCTAGAACAGACCAAAGAGGCTTATTTATTGGAAAGTCGCACCACTACGGGGTTATCCTTTGAAGGGATTCAGGATATTGGGGATTCTTTAGAACGAGCAGAACGGCAAGGGATTTTAAGCGGCAAAGCATTACTCGATATTGCCACCACGTTGGCGGGAATGCGGCGTTTACGGCGGATGCTGGATGAACAGGAGGATGTTCCCACCCTACAAGCCCTAGTATCAGAAATTCGTACCTACCCGGAATTAGAACAGCACATCCACCATTGTATTGATGATCGGGGGGAGGTAGCCGATCGAGCCAGTGCTAAATTAGCAGACCTGCGGCAACAATTGAAGACCGTGCGCGATCGCATTTATCAGAGCCTCAACAAAATCATCCAACGGCAGACCACCAGCTTACAACAGATGGTGATTACCCAACGGGGCGATCGCTTCGTGTTAGCCGTTAAAGCCTCCCATAAAGACACCATTCCGGGCATTGTTCATGATACCTCCAGCACCGGAGTCACCCTCTACATTGAACCCTACGCCATTGTAGAAACGGGAAACAAACTGCGCCAACTCCAACGGCAAGAACAACGGGAACAAGAAGCCATCTTACAAGCCTTAACCCTAAAAATCGCCGAAGTTCAAGGCGACTTAGAACATTTACTCGCCACCGCCATTAAACTGGATCTCGCCACCGCCAAAGCCCGTTATAGTCTCTGGTTAGAAGGCAATCCTCCCCGCTTCATTGAGCAGAGCGAAGGGATCACCCTGCGCCAACTGCGCCATCCCCTGCTGGTGTGGCAACACAAACACGAACAGGGGAGCGCCGTGATTCCCATTGATGTACAAGTCAATCCGAAAACCCGAGTTGTGGCGATTACCGGCCCCAACACTGGGGGAAAAACCGTCACCCTTAAAACCATTGGACTAGCGGCACTGATGGCGAAAGTGGGTCTATTTATCCCCGCCCGTGAACCGGTCGAACTGCCTTGGTTTGAGCATATTTTGGCAGATATTGGGGACGAACAATCCTTAGAGCAGAGTTTATCCACCTTTTCCGGTCATATCCGCCGTATTAGTCGGATTTTAGACGCTATTCAAACCCCAGAAGAAACCATTACCCCGAATTTAATTCTCTTAGATGAAGTCGGAGCCGGAACCGATCCCGCCGAAGGGAGCGCTTTGGCGATCGCACTTCTCCAATACCTCGCCGCTCACGTCCATCTCACCATCGCCACCACCCACTACGGAGAACTCAAAGCCCTCAAATACCAAGACGAACGCTTTGAAAACGCCTCCGTAGAGTTCGACGAAGCCAGTTTATCCCCCACCTATCGCCTGTTGTGGGGCATCCCTGGCCGCTCTAACGCCCTGTCTATTGCCCAACGTCTCGGACTGCCTCAGACCATTTTAAGCCTTGCTCAAGAGCGCGTAGGAGGCCTCTCACAGGATGTTAATGAAGTAATTGCCGGACTAGAAGCCCAACGGAAACGACAGGAAAATAAAGCCGATGCCGCCGCCCAATTATTGACCAAAGCCGAACGGTTTTATCAAGAAGTATCCGAACGCGCCCAATCCTTACAGGAACGAGAACAAGCCCTGAAACAATCTCAGGAACAGACCGTCCAAAATGCGATCGCCCAAGCCAAAGCCGAAATCGCCCAAGTCATCCGAGAACTGCAACAACAGCCCAAAACCGGACAAAATGCCCAAAAAGCCACCCAAGCCCTCCAGCAAGTGCAGGAGCGTCATTTACCCCCCCCTCCAGCCCGGAAAAAACCCAGCTACCTCCCCAAAATTGGCGAACGGGTGCGGGTCCCTCGTTTAGGGCAAACGGCAGAAGTTTTGAGCCTCAGTGACAATCAAGAGGAACTGTCGGTGCGTTTTGGTTTAATGAAAATGACCATCCCCATCACGGATATTGAGTCACTCGATGGTAAAAAAGTAGAACTCCCCCCCAAAGAACCGCGCAAAACGCCCACCGTTTCGATTACGCCCCCAGCAAAACCCCCTGTCGCTATTCGTACTTCTAGCAATACCCTAGATATTCGCGGGAAACGAGTTCATCAAGTGGAATCGGATCTAGAACAAGCGATTAATAAGGCGACTCAAAGCGGTATTTTATGGGTGATTCACGGCAAAGGAACCGGGAAATTGCGGGAAGGAGTCCATGAGTGGCTTACTCGCCATCCCCAAGTCGAGCGCTTTGAACTGGCCCCACAAAATGAAGGGGGTTCTGGTGTTACTATTGCCTATTTGGTTTGACCCAGGGACCTTATGGATTGATCAGAACATTTTTTTACTAATAATCTCCCATATAGATTAAATCCATGAGCATTATTATTAATTATTGTCCAGCCAATTTTCTAAGGAAAAATCAATAATGGTTTTAATTCTAGAGAAATCACTATCAGCAGTAACTAATGTTAATTGATTACGAATTGTTATTGCTGTTATCCAAAGATCATTCTCATCAAAACCTAATTTATTGATTTTCGTGGTCTGGCGTTTCGTTTTTTGTTTTGGTCCGAATTTTTTGATTAAATTTGCTTTAATTTGTCCATATATTTTAGCTGTTTGTTTGTCCACAGAATAAACTCTAATGTCTGCTAAAAATCCATCAAAATGAGCTAAGTTTTGCTCTCGATACTTGGAATTTTCAGCCATAAAAGTCAGTTCACCTACAGTTATAATTGTGGTAGCTATATTGGTTTCTTTTACTCTCCTTATACAGTCAAAATCTCCTGATTTCTGAGGATAATTAAGCTACAATAATTAGTGTCTAAAAGATACATTATTGAAAGGGATCGATGGGATTGTTTACTGTTAATTTACCTCTGGTTTCATACATTAATTTAAGACAGTCTTCTAAGTCATCTCCTTCCCATTTACCCCCATGACGTAAAATTGAACGTCCTGAAGCTGGTTTATAGTTAATTGGTTCTGATAAGTTTGTTTGTTGTTTCTGTTTGATAAATTGCACAAATTCAGCAATAATTTTTAGACTATCAGGGCTTAGTGTTGATAACTCTTGAGTGATTTTTTGTTGTAAGTCAAGGTTGTTCATGCTTTTTTTATTTTTTAAACCATAATTCAATTATGGCCAACCTACTTGAGTTGTTAAGGGAAGGTGTACCTAAATCGGATATTGTGTTGGCGTTTCATGCTCCTGAAACTCGTGAATATACTGAGTTTGCGATGGCTTAAATTATGATCAATCTTCACAAGTGGAAACTAGGGAATCGCTGGTTTAAGCTAGTCTGGCCCGAGTGGTGCGATCGCCTCCCCAGACCAGTATAATCCGGGATCGCCCTGGGTCAGTGGGGGTGGGTATCAAGGTGCTTTTCCAAAACGCTCCTTAATTTGTTAGGATAAAGCCCAAGTCTGGGGCAGCCCAGAGGAAGCCCCGCACCCCACCGCCTAGGCGATTACTGCCGGGGAGGATGTCAAAAGGCGAGAAAGTTCAGCAGAAATGCCGAGCAATTCCCGGAACTCTATCGAGGGGATGAGGGTCAAAGGAAACACAAAGGACAAACAAATGCGGTATTGTGGAGAAAAATTCCACTCCCTTGGGTTGTGAGTCTAAACAAACTCGCTTTTAGATTAGCCCTAAAACGAGGGTTTCCTAGAGTGGAGTCCCCAATAATCCCAGTTTGCTACGGTTGTCTTTGTGAGGCGTTCTGCCGTGAGGATGCCCTTTAATATTCAGGACAATGTATTTTGAGGTAGGTTATGATGAAGTCACTTTTACGTCGGTTTGCTGTGTTAGGAATTGCGGGTGCTGCAATGGCAGGAACTCTATTCGGTGGAGCGCTTGAAGTGTTAGCTTTAACGGAACAAGAAATTGTGGAACGCTTACAAAATGTCCCTGTATTCACCGTTGCAGACCGCGAAGGGAAACCGTTAGTGGCTCAAGTTGATGCAGATAACCCTAGTGCGGGGAGTGTGGCGGGTGTGTTCATTAGCCCCCAAGATGCAGAACGTTTTGTGCAGAATCTCAAACGTGATAATCCGACCTTGGGGAATCAAGTACAAGTGGTTGTAGTGTCCTTGGCGGAGATTTACCAGTTAGATCGCCAAGCAAGCCAAAATACTCAAGCGAATTTCGGTTTTACCTATGTTCCCACGGAGCAACAGGTTCAACAAGCCCGCCAACTGAGTCAAGATTTCCAAGGGACTCCGTTATTTGTGGCACGGGGAGGCCCGGAACAAGGTTATTTAACCTTGCAACAAGGGGAGGAACAGGTGATTCCCTTCTTCTTTGACAAGCAACAGTTGCAACAAATGATTGAGCGGTTTAAAGAACAAGAACCTAGTCTGGCTTCTACGGTGTCGATTCAAGCCGTGCCGTTAGAAGGGGTGATTCAAGCGATGGAAACGAGTAATAATGCTGGTTTAAATCAAATCGTTTTAGTGCCTTCCCAGTCGGCGATTCAATACATCCAATCTCGTCAACCTCGTTAGGGGCTGAGGATTGAGAAAAGACCAATAGAAGATTAATGCAGATTAGGTCTGTGGTTTGTCCCTCAGACCTTTTCGCTTTGATTGTTTTTGGTTTGTTTAGTGTGGACGGCTTATGTGGGTTTCCGGATCTCAATTGTGGCTATGGCAAAAAGGGGCGCGAGAGGAGGCGATCGCCTTTAACATCCCCCCCCAAGAAATTAACTGGCTTTTACGCGCTGTGGCGGGTTTAGATGGTTTGAGTTTACGATTAGAAACCTATAAAACCCAGCCCCAGATCGAACTCAAAATGTCCTTGTCGGAGTTGAATGCACTTTGGCAACGGCGCTTAGGCGATCGCCTTCCCCTACAATATCTCCTCGGAACTACCCCCTGGCGCGAGTTTGAGCTAAAAGTAACCCCCGGAGTGTTAATTCCTCGCCCAGAAACGGAATTAATCATTGATCTGGTGTTGGAAACCGTAGAAACCCACCCTCACCTTGCCTCCGGGGATTGGGTAGACTTGGGAACAGGCAGTGGTGCGATCGCCCTCGGACTCGCCCAAGCCCTCCCCCAGATCACCGTACACGCCGTTGATTGTAGTCCAGAAGCCCTCTCTGTGGCTCAGGAGAACGCCCAAACCCTCAACTTGACCTCCCGTATCCAATTCCATCAAGGCTCGTGGTGGGAGCCCCTAGAGGGCTTACAGGGAACCCTTAAAGGCATGGTATCCAACCCCCCCTATATTCCCAGCGCCGAAATTCCCCACCTCCAACCCGAAGTCGCCCACCATGAACCCCACCTCGCCCTTGATGGAGGAGCAGACGGCCTCAACGCCTTACGACACCTCATAAAAACAGCCCCCGCTTACCTAGAAGCGGGGGGGTTTTGGCTCGTGGAAATGATGGTAGGTCAAGGAACAGCCATCCTCGACCTTTTAAGAGAATCCGGGCATTACCAAGACCCGAAAATCCGACCTGACTTGACCGGACGAGAGCGCTTTGTGAGTGCTTTTACGAACTCCCCTTAAGGGAGTTTTAGCCAGAGAGTCTGAGACTCCCGACTTGGCATTCTAGGTTAATCCCCCTCTATTCTGATTTCCCCAAAAGGGAGACTCAATCTTAAGGGGTATTGGCATCCTGACGATTTAACAACACTACACGGCGTTGATTCGGGGCAAGCATGGCACTTTGTTCCTTCATCATAGTTCTCGCTTGAGATGGGTCAAAGCTGCGATTCACCTTACTTTGAAGTTGACTCACTTCTTTTTCCGTTTCTCGAATCTCCAGTTTGAGTTCTTGTAACCGGGCTTGTTGCGCCCAATAATAGGGAAATAAATTCCCCAGTGCCATTAAGGCCGCCGCCGATAAGATTCCATTCACAGCGAACTTGACCGTCATTTCAGCCACGACCAAGCCATAGGAACGACGGGGCTTCCGCCGACGGTGATGGAGAGGGACCACCCGACGTTGGGGGACAGCTTCTAAAGGTAATACAGGTTTTCTAAGTGCGTTCATGGAATCACAATCTTTTTTGACCAGCAGGTTGCGGTTCTAACTTAGCAAAACACATTGCACAAGATCCCGTCAATTTTTTCCCTTTATGCCCCGATGCTGACGGGTCTTTTCATTTCGGGGTTAGGAAATTTGGGAATAATGGGTTAATGTGTCGTTTAACTTACCGCGATGGGCTTTTTTTCTTTTGTTTTCGACCAAAAACAACAGACAGGATGGACACAAATTTGACACTCCCGGGCCTAAAGGCGTGGGGATTCTACATTCACCGACTCGCCGTTAGACAGCAGGCTTGCGCCAACTGCCCAAGAGGGCAAATCTCCTGTAGCGTAAGTTCCGGTATGCCCTACCGTACTGAGTCCTAATTTCAAGATATTGATAGCGGCATTGATACCTCTGTCTTCCACATACCCACAATAAGGACAAACATGGGTTCTAGTAGACAAAGATTTTTTCACTTTTTCGCCACAGCTAGAGCATTTTTGACTTGTGTTATGGGGAGGAACTGCAACAGTTACCTTCCCATATTTATGCCCAAAGTATTCTAACCAACTGCGGAAAGTGTACCAACCCGCATCACTAATTGATTTCGCTAGATGTCGATTTCTAACCAGCCCTTTGACATTCAAATCTTCATAGGCCACCAAATCGTTAGATTGGATAACGGAGTATGCTAGTCTCTTGCAATACTCTTTTCGCTGCCTACTTACCCTTAAATGCTTCCGGGCATATCTATTTCTAGCTTTGTGGTAATTGTTCGATTGTTTAACCTTGGCCTTTTTTCGCTCTCGACTAAACTTCTTGGACTTCTTACGATTAGCACGATTTAACTGCTTTTCTGCTCGACGGTAAAACTGGGGTGAAGATTGCACATGGCCTTGACTGTCGGCAATGAAGTATTTTAATCCCAAATCAATACCAACAGCTTGATTTGTTGGTTGAGTCTCAATCTTAACATCAACACTAATTACAAATTGAGCATAGTAACCGTCAGCACGTCGCACTAATCGCACTCGCTTAATTTGTTTGATGTCATAGCAGTTAAGATCGTAAGTCCCCTTTAGCTTCAGAGTACCGATTCCTTTCTGGTCTGAAAATGTAATCACTTTTCTCGTCTCTGAAAGCTTCCATCCAGATGATTTGTATTCAACTGAACGGCAATTCTTTTTAAATGTAGGGAACCCTTTTTTCCCCTTAATCCTCTTCTTGCAGTTGTGGTAAAACCGAGCTATTGCCGACCAAGAACGTTCCGCCGCCGATTGCCTAGCCATTGAGTTGAGTTCATTCGCAAAAGGAAACTCAGCCGCCAATACGGCACAATATTTATTCAATGCGTACTTGTCTACCTTGATGTCTTTGTTATCCATCCAGTAGCGCAAGCACTTATTTTGAATGAATTGGCTAGTACGAATAGCTTCGTCTAATGCCCGATATTGCTTATCTTCCCCTTTAAGCTTGAACTCGTAAACAATCATGGTATAAACCACCTGAATTTACCTTATGTTAACACACAAAGCATAAAGTCGTTCTAAAAGGACGAGATTTTAGACCCAATTTTTTGATAACACTCTACTGAAGATATTGCCAGACCCTGAAACCCCCCACCCTTAAATAATAAGGAAGTTTTGGATTGACTTAATATTCAACTTTAATCATCAGCGCTTCTGTATTAATCAACGGTCAAAAGAAAGGAGAAAAGGGGATGGAAAAAATAGTCTAGCATCCCTCAAAGACGACGCAATACCCAATAAGTCGTCATATCCCCTTTTCCTTTCACATTAAGACTCCCCCGACACTCAAATAAATATTTATCTTTAAGACATTGATAAATAGCTTCTGTCACCTGAATTTTACCCGGTTCTCCTTGGGACTCCATACGAGAAGCCACATTAACAGTATCTCCCCATAAATCATAGATAAACTTTTTAATCCCGATCACCCCAGCCACCACAGACCCAGTATGGATACCAATGCGGAGATTGAGAGATTGTCCATCATGGTCTTGGAAGATGGCGATCGCATTTTGCAAATCCAAGGCAAAATCAACCACCGCTTCGGCATGATCTAATTTTGGCACCGGAAGCCCCGCCACCGCAATATAGGCATCCCCCACCGTCTTAATTTTTTCCAGTCCGTGCCATTCTGCATATTGGTCAAACAGCGAAAAAATCCGATTTAATAAACTGACCAACTCCGTCGGGGCCATTTTGGCGGAAAGGGGAGTAAATCCTACAATATCAGCAAAAATAATCGTTACCTCATCAAATTGTTGAGCAATAGCTCCCGAATTTTGTTTAAGTTTTTGGGCAATAGCGGCTGGCAAAATATTGAGCAACAAACGCTCAGAGCGTTTTTGTTCATTGCGCAGCGCTTCCTCAGCTAATCGTCGTTCTGTTGTATCCGTTGCTACCGACAAAAACTCGATCAGTTCCCCTTGTTCATTATAAATGGGTTGATTCGCCCAAGTCACCCAAACCCGCTCCCCATTTTTGCGCATATTTTCATTTTCATAAAGCAAGTATTGTTCAGGATTATAACGGGCATTAAGGATAATTTGTCCAATGGCAAGACCCGATGAATCAACCTCGGGGACAATAGTTCCAATTAAGTTTTTGCCAATCAGTTCCTCTTCAGAATAGCCAAAAAATTCTAAGCCAAATTGATTAATAAAACAGATTTCACCCGATGCCTCCCAGCGTACAATTGCCGAATTTACATTATGGACTAAATGGCGAAATTCTGCCTCATTTTTTTGGAGGGTTTCTTCCGCTCGTTTGCGTTCTGTAATATCCTCGGCCATACAGAGCAGATGGGTCACTTCTCTCTCTTGATTTTGTAGAGGAACTTTTAAAAGTCGTTGTCTAATTTTGCGATTCAAGACATTGACAATTGATTCGTCCTCAATAATCGTTAATTTACGCTCTTTGACCACAGCCCAATCTTCGGCTTCAAACTGAGCCGCCAATTCTGCATTAACGGTGCTGTAACTATTCTGTCCGAGGGCATCTTTGGCGGGAATTCCATATAAACTCTCAGCCGCATGATTCCAGATCACATAACGGAAGCGTTGCGATACATCTTTGACAAACAGAGCTAAGGGTAGGTTTTCAATAATACTATCGAGGAAATTTTGCGATTGATAGAGGTCTTGTTCCAGTTGTTTCCGTTGGGTGATATCTCGGGCGACCCAGACAACAGTTGTATCCGAAATGGGAGAAATATTGGCGGCAAACCAGACATTTTTTAAACCACTTTGATCTACTTCTTCCTCCTTTAACGCTAATTTATATTCTACTGAAAGGGTTTTACGTTCTCGGATGGCTTCTTGAATATACTGCACAAACTGTTCCGCTTGTTCTGGGGGAAAAATATCCCATTCTGTTTTGCCAATTAAATCATCCATTGGGCTATAAAGTAATTGGGGATTGGCTGAGGCTATTTTTAAATAACATCCTTCAATATCTTTAACAATAACTAATTCAATCATGGCACTAAATAGCCCTCTCAGTTCTGATTCTGCTTCCGCTAATTTAGCCGTTCTTTGTTCAACCCGTCGCTCTAACTCCTCATTGCTGGCGGCTAAAATGGTGAAAGACTCGGTGAGTTGTTGGGACATGGTGTTAAAAGCATGGGAGAGGATATTTAATTCCCGGATGCGACTGGATTTAATTTGTTGATTCAATTTTCCTTGAGCAATCGCTTGACTAGCTCCTAAGAGGCGTAAAATGGGGCGACTAATCCAGCGCGAAGTTTGAATCCCGAGGAAAATTGAACCAAACAGGGCGGCTAAACAGAGTAAAACAGTCAGGCGAGTATTGCGGTGGATTTGTGCCATAAAATCTTCCTCCGGCACAACAACGACAATTAACCAATCAATGCCTTGTTGATCTTGTAAGGGTGTTACTTGTAAAAAATGGCGCTGTCCCTCTAGGAAAAAATCCAACTGTCTAACCTGTTGAATGGCGGCTAAATCGTCAAATTGTCGTTGTAAATATTGGGCAGAGGCTTGAATGAGGCGATCGCTACTTGCCGTTGCTCGAATGCGTAGGGTGGTGCCGTAAGTCACGAGAAAAGGACGTTCTAGGGTAGAACTGGCGACCAAAAAACCCGACGGTTCCATGATAAACGCTTGACCGGAAGGACTAACATAGAGATCCCGCAAAAATTCGCTAATTTCCGAGAGTAAAAACTCAGCCCCAAACACCCCCAATAACTCCCCATTTTCAGCATACACAGGCTGATTAACGGTACTGGCGAGGGTTTCAGAGCGTTGATGGGTATAAATCCCCCCCCAGGTCACTTTTCCCGCTTCTACCGCTTCGTTATACCCCACTTGATAGGCGCGGTCATGGGCTGGGGTAGAACTGAGGAGGGTTTTCTGTTGTCCTTGGGAGTCGAGGAGGTAGGTGTTCAGGGTGTCTGGGGTGGTGGAGTTGGCGATCGCCACTTGAACGGAACCATCGGGTAAACGCTCCATGCCCAAATAGCCCCCCTCTGCATCATTGAAGCGCACCCCGTTCACCGTCGGAAAGGCTTGCAGTTGTCGCCAAAAATAAGCTTCTAAGCCTTCCCAATCTCCCACATCCAATCGTCCCAAATCCACCAAATCCCCATTAATCCGATTGACTAAATAGGGGGCTTCAATATAATTCCTCACCTCCTGTTGAATGCGTTCTGTCGCTTCCTGCCGCAGTTGACGAGTGACATCATTCACCGCTCGCTGTCCATTGCGCAGAGCTAGCCACCCCGTCAGCCCCACAGCCCCAGAAATTTGCAGCACAAACGGCACAACCAACACCACCCCCAGGGGAATTTTAGGGAGTTGTGGGCGTAATTTCGCGGTAGTAAGCCATTTGAACATTCGCCATGACTCTAAAACAGGGGAAAGGTAGAATCGTTAATTCAATCAATTTGCCGGGAATTCTCCATCCCCTTCTGGGCGGAGTAGTTCACCCGAACCATTTGCGAATCAGTTCTGTGATTTCTCCATTCTCCTCCATTTCCCTCAATGCCTTGTTAAAAGATTCCAGATGAGGAGAATCTTTGGGGAAAGCGATCGCACTGCCTTGACTCCCGGTGTCAAAGGGTACACTAAAATCTAGATCAGGATTAGACGCGGCATAGGTTTCAGCCACCGTTGCCTCAATCACCGCCCCCTGAAGTTGATTCTCCTTCACCCCTTGGATTAAATTGCCAATACGATCCATCTCCACCAACTCAACCCCGTCTAGTTTACCCACAGCACTAGCTTGAGTCGATCCCTTTTGCGCCCCAATTTTCGCCCCCGGTGCATTATCCCCTAGGGTAAAATTACTCCCGCGACGAGTTAATAAAATACTGCTCCCTTTATAGTAAATTTCCGTAAAGTTGACTTGCTGTTTTCGTTCTTCCGTCGGGGACATTCCCGCCATGACAAAATCAACCTCACCCTCAGTCAAAGCAGGGATTAAATTATCAAAGTTCATGTCTTCAATTTCTAGATTGAACTTCAACTTTGCGGCCAGTCGGCGGGCAATATCCACATCAAAGCCCACAATTTCCCCTGACTGTTCTTTAAATTCGTAGGGAGGATAATCCGCCGATGTTCCCATCACCAGCGTTTTAGGGCTACAAGCGGCGAATAACAAGCAACTGAGGAAGGTGATAATTACTAAACTCAGGAAGGTTTTAAAGGATTTCATCGGTCTGTTTTCCTCGCTATAGGAACAGAATAGTTAGAGATTCCCGGAGACACAACCGGATAATGATGATTTTTTCGACGCTGGATTTTCTCAGTGTCACAGCGACGAGTGAAAGCTATCCCTCAAACGGATGACAAGAACAGGAAGTCGTGAAATACTTTCCCGATGCCTTGAACTTCTTGATCCTATCGAAACACCCGGAAAAAAGCTCCCCCTGAAAAAGTCCGGGAGTCGGGGGCAGGGGAGAGGGGGAGCAGGGGAGATGTCTATTCCCTATTCCCTATTCCCCGTTCCCTAGCAAACAAAAAACCCCCAGTTGAAAAAACTGCGGGTTTTGCTAGTTCGTAGTCTGTCGTTTAATTCTGAGAAAACCCAAGCGACAACTTCCCCCCTTTCCACTTTGGCAATTCTATCTTGCAAGCCAAAGGCGGAGCAGCAGGATTAATGCAGTAGCCTGTAATATTTCTTCATTAGTGGCATTGTAGCAGCTAATACAAACTTTTTTAAGCCCCTGATAAGTATTTCTTCTCAATTCTCCCACTGACCAAGACTTCCCCTTGTTTCGGACTCCCCCAGAGGACGGTTTCCTGTTTATAAATCACCATGCCCGGTTTAGCGCCCTTGGGTTTATAGACATATTTGGGTTGAGTGTAAACAATGGGGACTTGATTACTCTCCCGGCCACGACTGTAGTAGGCGGCTAAGTCGGCGGCAAATTGGAGATCAACCTCTTCGGGTAGGGCACCGGGTTCTAAACGTAACAGGATATGACTGCCGGGGATTTCCTGACTGTGAAACCAGAGGTCATAATCCCCAGCTACGCGAAAGGTCAGATGATCATTTTGCCGATTGTTGCGCCCGACCCATAATTCAAACCCCGAGGGAGTTTGATAACGATAGGGTTGGGATTCCTGATCCGTTACTTTTTGACGGTCTTTCCCGGCCTCTAAATAGCCTTGTTGGATTAACTCGTCGCGAATTTCGGTTAGGGTTTGCCCGTCGTCGGGGGTTTGGTATTGTCCCAGTTGCCCTAGGGTGTCTTCCACTTGCTCTAAGTAGAAGATTTCGGCTTCCACACTGTCTAAGAGGGGGGTGACAGCATGGCGCGCTCGTTTGAGTTTTTGGTGCTGTTTATAGAGGAGTTGGGCGTTTTGGACGGCGTTTTTTTCGGGATTGAGGGGGATGGTGACAGGTTGCCCGGTGGTGAGGTCTTCTAGGGTAATGGTGGTCATTCCGGGTTGCCATTGGTGGAGATAGGTCATGAGCAGATCCCCTTGCTGGCGCTTGAGATCGGCTTCTGTGGATTGACTGAGGCGATCGCGAAAAGTTTGAGCTTTGGTCTGCAATTTCTTCAGCCATCCCTTGAGTTTTTGTTGCAGTTGATGGCGCAATTGTTGATAGTCCTGTTGGGCGAGTTGTCGGCTATAGTAACCACTGACTAAGGTTTGCAGGCTTTTCTCCTGCTCCCCTTCTCCCCAGCCCAAGACACTATAACCTTGGGGGGTGACAAGGGGGGTAAACTGGCCGGAGTCAAGGATATTTAACCAAGCTTGCCAAGCGTTAAAAAGGTGTTGCCATTGTTGCGGGGAGAGGGTTTGCACTTCTTGGCTGGGGTCGAGTTGGGCGAATTGAGCGAGGGCTTGAATCACTTGGGGACTCACTCCCCGATAGGTTTTGAGCAACTGTTTCGACCATTGGCCGGGAATGAGGCTCACTCGTTCTTGCCAGCGTTCTAAGGGTTCAGAGAGGCTGGGTATTGCCCCTAAAAGGGGGGGTGGGGGGGTGTAGGGTTGTCCGGTTTGAATGGTGCGGACGCTAGATTGTTTCTCGTTGATTTGCTGGGCAGTGGTGACAATTTGCTGGTTGCTGTCGGTTAGGATTAAGTTGCTATATTTGCCCATAATTTCTAGATAAATGTGCCAGAGGGGAGGATCTCCGGGGCGCTGGGCAAATTGAAGGTCGAGGACTCTTTCCCAAGGGGCTAGGGTTTCCACGGCAATGAGGGCGAGGCCGTTGAGTTGATGGCGTAGTTGATCGCTGAGGGTGAAGGTGTCGGGGGTGCGGGGCGGGGGTTGATCTACACAAACTCGGGCGGCTTGGGGATGCCAGGCGAGGGTGAGCCAGTCCCGACCTTGCAGGGTGCGCAGGGCTAGGCTGAGGGTGTGGCGATCGCGCTGATAAACCTGTTCGAGTCGCGCTGGAATCCAATTCTCCCGTAACTCTTGACAGATTGCTATTAATGTGGTAAGGTCAACGGCTTGCATAAATTGGTTAAGAGGGAACGGGGAACGGGGAACGGGGAACAGGGAACAGGGAACAGGGAACGGGGAACAGGGGGAGAGGGGGAGAGAGGGAGAGGGGGAGAGAGGGAGAGGCAATCTCCTGACTCCTGACTAGATTGCTTCGTACCTTCCTTCGGAACGCTACGCGTTCACTTCGTGACGCTTCGCGAACGCGTAGCGTTGCGCAGCAAACGCAATGAAATTACTTCCGACTCCCGACTCCCGACTCCCTATTCCCTATTCCCCCACACCCTAGGTCAAAAACGTGCCTTTTTTCTCCTTGTAGACCATAAAAAGGGCAAAAATCCAAAGAAATCCCAAATTTGTGGCCGTTATAATTGTAAAGCCCAATTTTTGTGGGTACCATGAAAATTGAACCTAAATTTATGATTCACACTCAAACGGCAGGGCCGTTTATGCCTTATGGATATTCAACTGATTAACATTGGTTTTGGCAATATCGTCTCTGCGAATCGCATTATTGCTATTGTGAGTCCTGAATCTGCACCGATTAAACGCATTATCACGGATGCTCGCGATCGCGGTCAACTCATTGATGCCACCTATGGCCGTCGCACCCGGGCGGTGATTATTACAGATTCAAGTCATGTGGTATTATCAGCGATTCAACCGGAAACCGTTGCCCATCGTTTTGTGACGAACCCCAAAGATAGCCATTTGAGCAATTAACGTCCGATGGCTTAAAATTGAGCGAAGTCCCTATCTAAACAGTCAGGGCAAAATTAAGGTCTTCAGTTTTCTGAAGACACCCAGCACCTACCCTAATTTTCCTGCACCGTAAGCGGCTAACCCCAGATTAATCATGAGACAGAAGAACACCTTAACCAAGGAGGGAGTTACAACCCAACTCACCCCCTCCTTTGAACACCCCGCCACCCTAACCCTTGAACCTCCTCCCCAAGGTAAATTAATTGTGCTGACGGGACCCAGTGGGGTAGGGAAAGGAACACTGGTTAAAGCCCTATTAGAACGTCATCCGGAACTGCATCTTTCCGTATCCGCAACCACTCGCCAACCGCGTCCGGGGGAAGTGGAGGGGAAACACTATTTTTTCTTGGAACGCAGCCATTTTCAGCAAATGGTGGCGGCGGGTGAGTTTCTCGAATGGGCGGAATATGCGGGGAACTTATACGGTACCCCGAGGCAAAATGTAGAACAACAAATTGCCCGGGGTCAGATTGTGCTGCTAGAAATTGAGTTAGTGGGGGCGCGCTTGATTCAGCAGACCTTCCCCAAAGCCTTCCGTATTTTCATTTTACCCCCCTCTAGTGCGGAATTAGAACGCCGTCTGCGCGATCGCGGTCAAGACTCGGAGGAAGCCATCGTGAAGCGCCTGGGACACGCCGAGGCCGAAATTGCTGCGAGTCATGAATTTGATTTACAAGTGGTCAACGACAACTTAGAAAGCGCCTTAGCTAAACTAGAAAAAGCAATTTTGGGTCAGGGCTAATTTATGCAGTTGCTCGAAAGTGTCCAGATGGCCACCCGCGCTTTAAAGAGTAATAAGTTGCGGAGTGCTTTAACCATGTTAGGGATTGTGATTGGCAATGCCTCCGTGATTACGATGGTGGGCATTGGACAAGGGGCGCAACGTTTGGCCGAGGAGGAATTTGAAGCTCTCGGCCCTAACTTATTGTTTATTATCCCCGGCACACAACAGGACAGACGGACAACCTTTGAGTTGCCCAAAACGCTGGTTTTAGAGGATGCCGACGCGATCGCCCGTCAAGTCCCTGCTGTCTCCCAAGTTGCCCCCCAAATCAACGCCCGGGAAGTTGTCTCCTATCAACAGCAAACGACCAATATCACGGTTTTAGGAGTAACGCCGGAATTTTCCCCCGTGCGGACGTTCCAAGTCGAGCAGGGGCGGTTTATAGAAGATTCCGATTTAAGGCGCAATGCTCGGGTTGTGGTGTTAGGATCAGACATTGCGGATCAGTTTTTTGGCGATCGCAATCCCCTCGGCGAACGCATCCGCGTTAAGAACATTTCCCTAGAAGTGATTGGCGTGATGGAGTCTAAAGGAGCCTTTTTAGGCACCAATCAAGACGAAGCCGTATATCTTCCCCTCACCACAATGGCCAATCAAATCGTCGGCCGTACCTCCCCCTATGGTCTGGAAGTGTCTGTGATTACCGTTTCCGCCCGCAACGCCCAAAGCATTGGGGCCGCTCAATTCCAAATCGAGAACTTACTCCGTCTGCGCCACAATATCATCGGAGAAGATGACTTTACTGTACGCACGCAAAAAGATGTCCTGAGCATTGTGGGAACTGTCACCGGAGGCCTGACTATCATGTTAGCGGCGATCGCGGCCATTTCCCTCCTCGTCGGGGGCATCGGTGTTATGAACATCATGCTCGTTTCTGTCACCGAACGCACCCAAGAAATCGGACTGCGGAAAGCCCTAGGGGCAACTCAACAAGACATTCTCAGTCAATTTCTCATCGAAGCCGTGATTGTCTCTGCTGTGGGGGGAGTCGTCGGAACTGTCATCGGCATTGGCGGCATCGTCTTCATCGGAGCCGTCAGTCCCTTGGCCTCCATTATCTCCCCCCTGTCGATTCTGCTGGCTGTGGGTGTATCCGGTGGCATTGGTCTATTTTTCGGAGTCTTCCCCGCCCGACAAGCCGCCCAACTTGACCCCATTGTTGCGTTACGTCGTCTTTGATACTCCCGTGTTGCTTTTCTGTAACAAAAGATACGAATTACCGAAAAGCTAGGTTAGGCTCAAGGGGGGGAATGGTGATGGATGGGGAAAGATCAAACCATCACTATTGCAGCCCAGTTTTATTTTGGGGAGGAGAAGTTTATGAGTCCAGATTTAATTGATGCCCTGTGGGTGATTCTGATTGTTACGATTTTCAGTACAATCCTGTCACCGATTCTGTGCTGGTTGTTAGCCCGTCACACGACTTATGTTGTGTAGTGGTAGGGTGACGGTGACGGATAGGCCATAACACTGAACAAACTCTAAGCCAGAAAAGGATATGCTCACCATATCCTTTTCCGTTTATAGGGCTGACTGAAAAACCCGACTCCCAATTCCCGACTCCCAACTCTCCGACTTATTCAGCAAGCCCTACCTATTTCCTATCCCCGACTCTAAACCTACTAACAGAGAAAAACTGGCTGAATTGAAAAGATAACGTTAAACTGACAAGTACCCCGATGATTCAATTCCCCATCTATCCACCCAACTACTCTCTAGTTGGAGGCAACCGATGAGTGCAGCGTTACAACTTGGCAATCAACAACTAGGTGCGGATGAAGTGGTGTCGTTGCTTACGTCTCCTCAAATCCTGCCCCACCTTTTACGCGAATTGGCGATTGAACAGGCGATCGCCTCCGTTTCCTATACTCCAGCAGAATTTGAACTCGCTTATCGACAACTCGCCCAACTCCCCCAATTTGCTAACCATTCTCCCGAACAGATGGACTGGTTGGTAAAACGCCAACTGAGATTAGGCAAATTTAAGGAGGAAACTTGGGGGGCGCAAGTCGAGGAAGAATTTCGCAATCACTCCCACGTTTATGATCAAGTTCTCTTCTCTTTGATTCAAAGTGAAGTAGTGGAAGTGGTGCAAGAACTCTATTTTCGCTTACAAGAGGGCGAGGCCTCTTTTTCGGAACTTTCCACCCAGTATTCCCAAGGCCCTGAGGCGCGCACCAATGGTTTAGTGGGGCCGTTGGAATTACGAAATATTCACCCTCGACTGGCTCAAATGTTGCGCATCAGTCAGCCGGGGCAAATTTCCCCGCCCTTTCGGGTCGATCAATGGTTGGTAATTGTGCGGCTAGAGCGTTATATTCCGGCTGAGTTAACCCCACCCTTACGGCAACGACTGATTGAGGATAAATTTGAGACTTGGTTAAAAGAGAAAATCGCCCTACAGTCTAATCAGGTCGCGGTTGAACAGTGGCAAGACATTCCCAGCTTACTGCTCACAGAGGAACCCGATGTAGAAGCTAAAGGAGAGGAATCTGATCTGGGGACAAATTCCACCCGCCCAGAGGGGGAAGTGATAGCCCCTCAGACTCCGGCCGCTAATCCGGCGACTGTGGCAGAAAAACCTGTGCAGAAAATCGCCCGTTCTCTCCAGCTAGAGTATCAGAAACGCTACCAACGGGGAAATCGTATCCCAGAAGCGGCGTTATTAGCCCTGATTCCGGTTGTTTTGGGGGGATGGGGAGTTAGTGCCATGTTGGGCTGGAGTTGGGAGAATAACCCCTTAACCCCAGCTACGATTGCGGGGAATTTATGGCAAGCCCCGACTCCAGAAGTGCCGAAAGAGGAAGCTTACCGACTGGCGATTAACGCGGCCAGTGACGCGGTGCGATTATTGGAGAGGGCGGAATTGCCCCAAGATTGGGATCAAATTGCTCAACAGTGGCAACAGGCGATCGCACTGCTCAAAATTGTGCCATCTACGGATCGGAATTATGCCTTGGCTCAGAAGAAAATTCACGAGTATCAAGGCTATCTGGCCTATGCTAAGGATCGGGCAACTAACCCTAATGAAGTGTTCCGAATTGCCGTGAATAACGCCCTACAAGCGGTTCAATCGAGTCAAGGGGCTGTGAGTCCTGAAGACTGGGTAAAAGCGGCCACGCACTGGGAACTAGCCATTCAGTTCATGCAGGCGGTTGATTCGAGAAGTCCCCACTACAATCTCGCTCAAGAAAAAGCGGTAGAGTATCAGGCCTATTGGGAGTATGCCCAACACCGTTCGGGTCAGGCGCTCTAAGATAGGCAAGAGTCGGGAGTCAGGGAACAGGGAGTCGGGAATCGGGAGTCGGGAATCGGGAATCTGGAGTCGGGAATCTGGAGTCGGACGAATAGACATCTCCCCTGCTCCCCCTCTCTCCCTAAACCCCATCGTTTACTGTGCCTAGGGTCTGCTGAATATCCCTCTAGGCAGTGTTAATATGGCTTTGAGCGGTTTGGGAGCAAGAAACGGCAAGGTTTTAGGGATAAATAATCAAAAAGGCTTGCCTTTTTTCGATTCCCCTTCCTGTTCCCTAGCCCCACGAGTAAAGTTATTGAGCAAGCCCTACCTATGTTAACCATTGCTTCTAACCTTGACCTAATTCAACAACAACGTTCTTTTTTCGCGACGGGTCAGACCAAAGCTATTGAGTTTAGAATCACCCAACTTAAAACCCTAAAATCTGCTATTGAAAACCACGAAAACGAGATTTTAGAAGCCCTGCAACGGGATTTAAATAAGCCATCCTTTGAAGCCATTGCGGCAGAATTAACCCTCTGTCTCGAAGAAATTAACTATAGCCTGAAACACATTAAAAAGTGGGCAAAACCGAAAAAGGCGAAAACCTTAATTACCCAATTTCCCGCTTCTAGCCGCATTATGGCTGACCCCTTGGGGGTGGTTTTAATTATTAGTCCTTGGAATTATCCCTTTCAGTTAGGGATTGCGCCCTTAATTGGTGCGATCGCCGCCGGAAACTGTGCTATCCTGAAACCCTCAGAACTCGCCCCCTACACCTCCAGTATTATCGCCAAAATTCTGGGCAGTAGCTTCCCCTCCGAATACATCGCCGTTGTGGAAGGGGATAAAGAAATTACCCAAGATTTGTTAAAACACAAATTCGACCATATTTTCTTTACAGGCGGAACAAAAATCGGCAAAATTATCATGCAGGCGGCCGCCCAACATTTAACCCCTGTCACCCTTGAATTAGGGGGAAAAAGCCCCTGTATTGTCACCCCAGACACCCACTTGGACTATACAGCACGGCGCATTGTGTGGGGGAAATTTATCAACGCCGGACAAACTTGTATTGCCCCGGATTATTTATTGGTTCACCGCAGTATCAAACAGCCTTTAATCGCGGCAATGGTGGAACAGATAAAGGCGTTTTATGGGGAAAATCCGGCCGTTAGTCCCGACTATGCCAGAATCATCACGGCGGGGCATTTTCAACGCTTAACGGGCTTAATAGAGCCAGCTAAGGTCATTTATGGGGGAGAGTCTGAGGCTAAAACCCGCTATATTGCCCCCACGCTGTTAGATGGGGTGACATGGGAGGATAAGGTGATGGCTGATGAGATTTTCGGCCCGATTTTACCCATTTTAGAGTATGAGTCTTTGGAAGATGCGATCGCCCAAATTAACCAACGCCCCAAACCTTTAGCGCTGTATCTCTTTACAACCAACAAGCAGACGGAACAACAGGTATTAACTCAAACCTCTTCCGGTGGGGTTTGTGTGAATGATACCATCATGCACATTGCCTCTCCTGAAATGCCTTTCGGAGGGGTAGGAGATAGTGGCATGGGGGCGTATCACGGGAAGGCTACCTTTGACACTTTTTCCCACTATAAGAGTGTTTTAACTCGGTCTTTTCTGTTTGACCTCAAGTTACGTTATCCTCCCTATGAGGGCAAGTTAAAATATATCAAGATGTTGTTAAGGTAATTAGGGAATGGGGAACAGTATTCATCGTAATTTGTAGGTTAGGCACAGGAAAAGCGCAACCCAACACCAACCCAGTAGGATTTGACGCTTTAAATGAGTATAACCACAGCAAGAAACCGGGTTGTGTTCATCTTATCATGAGTGCCTCCAACCTCTCTTAAAAACCCGGTTTCTGTCCCAATTTTTAATAAAAATTCGAGATAATTTGTAACTGACATTTCTCAAAAAGATAGAACATCACCGCTAAAAGTTGAGACAATTCAGCCGTTTTATAATCATTCGGCTCTCGAATAAATAAGCCCCCTTGAAGCTTGCTAAATTGCCAGATTTCTCCATCAGAAACAACGCCGAATAGAGTTCTTGTCCATTCACCTTGACTGATGCGTTGCACCTTAACTAATTTATTTAAACAGACCGCCCAAACATCATCAAAATTGCCTTTTTGTACTTCACACAGTAGTAAATAGGGCTGATCAAAAACTGTTTTCCCTTGTAAAGGTGAACGTCTTGCTACAATATAACTGGGAATCATGGGTTGGGTGAAATCCTCCTCTGTGGTGACGTGATGCCAGAGGATTAAATGATCTCGGTAGTAATGACAAACCCCACGGATGACCATATCAATGAGCAGTTTATTCCGAGCTTCAGGCTGAGAAATATTTACCTGATGATCTTGCATTATCTCCGTCAAGTTTTGACACAATTCTTGACTCAAAAAGGTGGGTTTGAGTGTGGGAATAAAAGACTGTTCTTGATAGTTTAAATGAAATTGTGCCGCGATTCTAGCGCTGAGTGAATTGTGGTTCATAACTTGGAATCCCCCAAAGTTGCGACATTTAAGATAGAACTAACCGAGGGCGACGATATAACGGAATAAATATTCGGCGATTTCCACTCGATTGTGGGCTTCGGTGGGGGATGTTCCCCAGACGGTGACTCCGTGATGGCGAATGAGGAGGGCGGGGACTTCAGGACAGGATTGGGAAAAGCGATCGCGCAGGGCCTGGGCAATTTTCGGCACGTCTAGATAATTCTCGAACACAGGCATAGAAACGTGAGGATTTTCCTCCCAAATTCCCAGGCCTTTAATCATTTCTAAGGGGGGTAAACTTAAACAGTCTCCCTCACAAAATTGGGTGACTAAATTGGCCTCGACGGAGTGGACATGATAACAAGCTTGGGCTTCGGGGAATAAGTCGTAGATGGCTTGATGAATGCTGGTTTCTGCCGAGGGGCGATTCTCCGGTAAGGGGGTTTCTAAAACCTGTCCGTGGGGAGAAAGTCGCACAAAATCTTGTTCAGTCAGACGGCCTTTTGATTTGCCACTGGCGGTAATCCAGAAACTCCCATCGGGATTTTTAGCGGATAAATTCCCGGCTGTGCCTAACATCCAACCTAACTGATAAAATTGCTGGGCTGAGGCGACTAAATCGGCTCGTACTGTTGCTGTTGTTGTCATGATACCCCCCATCGTTCACTTAGGCGATCGCGCACATCTAGAAAATCCTGCCAAGGGATATAGGGCTTTTGTTCTTGCTCCAGATAATCAATCAGGCGATCGCGTGCAAACACCAGATCAGCCCGCAACGCCATATTAATATCCGTGAGAGAGTCCCCAATCACGACCCATTCCCGGGCTGGATACTGTTCCATAACCTTTACTTTCGCCACCAATTCTGAATCGGCCTCAAAGGGCTGAACCGGAACCCTTAAACAAGGGTGACTCAGATTCACCTCCACCTCCACAGCCGTAATAGAAGCCACACCTTCTATTATAGGCGTTTCCCCCGCCCTTGCCCGACTCAAAACCCGTTCAACCATCCCCCCCAGTCCCCCAGACACCACATGAAACGGCACCCCTTGACGGGCTAAAAAATCCAACAACTCCGGCAAACCCGGCCGCAGAGGTTTATGATCCCCATACTCCAGCATCGCCGGATAATAGGCCGTAGGAATCGACTCCAACAGTTGCCGCACCCCCTCCCGTAGCGTTAACGTCCTTGCATACATCTGAGGCAAAATCACCGCCGACTGTTCCGGAGCAAACTCCTTTAACATCCCCACAAAGGTTTCTACTGCCGTGATTGTGCCATCAAAATCACAA
Source organism: Spirulina subsalsa PCC 9445 (assembly GCF_000314005.1). NCBI lineage: Bacteria > Bacillati > Cyanobacteriota > Cyanophyceae > Spirulinales > Spirulinaceae > Spirulina > Spirulina subsalsa. The sequence goes on along the minus strand of NZ_JH980292.1, from coordinate 3,835,389 downwards.
AAAACGGCTCTTTGCGCCGAACCGCCCTCGACTTCCTTAGACAAACTCTTTCCTCAAACTCACAGACTCTTATTTAACCAGATTTAGCCCCCGTCTCCAATCGGCGCACCATCCCCATCCCCATGGTGGTTTTTCGTCCCACCCCCGCATAGAGGGCAAAATCCGCCAAAGCATTAAAATTCTTGATCTCCTCGGGTTCCAACCGACCGAAAATCCGATAGGTTAAACTCCCCACACAGCCGATAAACTTAGTCCGTCCATCATTAATCATCTCGCTGTGAACCTCAAAAAAACTGGGAAAAATAGACTCTAAATTGAGCGATTCAATGGGGACGGAACTGTACTTATTCCAACGACTGCGCAAACTGTTAAACACCAACTCCGGGGAGGGAAACGCCGTGTCATACTTCCCCTGACGAAAAGCCGTCGGGGTGGCAAAGGAAAACGCCAACAGGGTATTCTCTGCCGAGGCCTGTTCGTAGAGTTGGTCATATAAACAGGCATTAGACCAAGGTTGTCGGGATTGGGGGGTGCCGAGAATACTGGTGATTTTTAAATCCGCCGGCCCCAAATGCCAGGGGCGTTCGGGATTGAGATTTAGCCAGAGTTGGGTTAAGCGTTTGAATAAGCCATCATCCAACAGGGACACCCGCCACCAACAGGGGGTTCCGGGGGGGATAAGTTCTTTATGGTGCCATTGCAGGGGCAGTTTTTTCGGGGATTGGATTTGTAAGGGACTGAGACTAAAGGGCTTGTTGGCGGAGGAATCATGGAGATGGGCGGACAGTTCGGGATCTACGGCCTGCACCAATTTGAGAAAGAGGGCGTGGAAATGTCGCCCTTGCAGGAAGTTGGGATAAATGGGAGAGGTGGGGGTTAGGTTCAAAACGAGACTATAGGGCATGGAAAATCAGGTGCAAAGACAACAGATTGATATATTCTGAAAATGCAAAACTTGAATCAAATGTAATGGGAGAACAAAACAAGCCCCCCTTGAATAACAGTCAAGCCATTTACCGCATTTTAGATGCTAACCTAGACCGGGCCCGTGAAGGCCTGCGCATCATTGAGGAGTGGTGCCGTTTCGGGTTGAATGATAGTGACTTGACCCAACTCTGTAAACAAATGCGCCAACAACTGGGACAGTGGCACAGTAACGAGTTGCGCCAAGCCCGAGATACTCCCGGCGACCCAGGAACCCACCTCACCCATCCCCAAGAAGTGGAACGAACGGACATTGACCACCTGTTACAAGTTAATCTCTGTCGGGTTCAAGAGGCTTTACGGGTTTTGGAAGAGTATGCCAAACTTTACAACAGCGACATGGCAGCCCGTTGTAAGCAGATGCGCTATGAGGTGTATAGCTTGGAAAGTGAACTGTTGGGAAAGAAACGCCATCATCTGCTGAAACAGTCATCCCTCTATCTGGTCACTGCCCCGTCTCAGAACCTCTTCGCGGTGGTTGAGGCGGCCTTACAGGGGGGGTTAACTTTGGTGCAGTATCGGGAAAAAAATGCTGATGATACGGTGCGTTTTAGCCAAGCGCAAAAACTGTGTCAATTGTGCCACCAGTATGGGGCTTTATTTATTGTCAATGATCGGATTGATATTGCTTTGGCGGTGAAGGCTGACGGGGTGCATTTAGGCCAACAAGATGCGCCTATTGCCCTAGCGCGGCAGGTCTTGGGGCCGCAGCGTATTATCGGCCGTTCCACAACGAATCCGGGGGAAATGCAAAAGGCGATCGCAGAAGGGGCAGATTATATCGGCGTGGGTCCAGTGTACGAAACTCCCACCAAACCCGACAAAGCCCCAGCCGGGTTTGAATACGTCCGCCACGCCCTCGAAAACTGCCCTATCCCTTGGTTTGCCATTGGGGGGATTAATAGCCAAAATCTCCCCGAAGTTCTCAAAGCTGGGGCGCGACGCATTGCGATTGTTCGCGCTATTATGCAGGCGGAACAACCCACCTTAATGACCCAATACTTTTTAGCTCAACTGCAACATCCGGTGCATTATGTCTAGTTCAACCTCGCTGATTACCTTAGAAGTGAACGGAGAAAGCGTTAGCTGTCCGGCTAATAGTTCCCTCCCCCAACTGCTGACCCAACTGGACTTAAACCCCCGTCTCATTGCCATTGAGTACAACGGCGAAATCCTGCACCGTCAGTATTGGGAAGCCACTATCGTACAAACAGGCGATCGCCTCGAAATCGTAACCATCGTTGGCGGTGGTCTTTAGCCTTTCTACCTCCCCTTGGCCATCATGACCCATTCCTCCCCCTCCCAAACCCTCCGACAAAAAATTAACCTCTCCATCCTCCTCTTCCCCGCCACCTTTTGGCTGATGCTCTTCTTCCTCCTCCCCCTTCTCATCGTCTTCCTCTATAGTTTCCTCGAACGCGGCACCTATGGGGGGGTAAGTTGGGTTTTTACCCTCGAAAACTATCAACGACTGATTAACCCCATTTACTGGGGAGTCCTCACTCGTTCCCTCAGTCTGGCCTTCCTCACCACAGCCATCTGTCTCCTCGTCGGTTATCCCCTCGCCTTCTTCATCGCCACCCGCCCCCCCCGTTGGCAAAACCCCCTACTTCTATTAATTATTATTCCCTTTTGGACTAACTTTTTAATCCGAATTTACGCCTGGATTATCATTTTGCGCAACGAAGGGGTAGTTAACACCCTCCTACAAAGTTTAAACCTCATTAATCAACCCCTAGACCTCCTTTTTAACTCCTTTGCCGTCAGTATTGGCTTAGTCTATGGTTATTTACCCTTCATGGTTTTACCCCTCTATGCCACCCTTGAAAAGTTCGATTTTTCTCTCATCGAAGCCTCTCACGACCTCGGCGCAAACGATTTAAAAACTTTAATCCGTGTCGTTCTTCCCCTCACATTCCGGGGAATTATCGCCGGATCTTTACTCGTTTTTATTCCCGCCGTAGGGGAATTTATTACCCCCGATATTCTAGGCGGTGCAAAATCCATCATGATTGGAAACCTCGTCCAGAATCAATTTCTAGGCGCGAGAAACTGGCCTTTTGGTTCTGTGTTATCCATTGTCATGATGGCCATTGTTCTCGCCCCCATTTTGCTTTACTTCCGCAACTCAGAAAACAGTAATCCGTTATAGGGTGCAGAGCAAGAGCATCACTTAGGGATAGTCTTGTCCAATCTTTGGTAGTCCACTTTGTGAGATGCTCCCTTGCTAATTCCCCATTCCCTACGCACTACCATGATCATGATCACTTCTTGCCTAAAAACCAATCAAAAAATTGACAAATGGACACGAATTGTAGGACAAAAGCTCCTAGAATTAACAGCAATTGTTAGTATTATCTTTCTCTATCTTCCCATTATTATCCTAGTGATTTATTCCTTCAATGAATCGCGCTTAAACGCCGTTTGGCGAGGCTTTACCCTAAAATGGTATCAAAGCCTATTTGAAGGGGTTGCTGGACAAGCAGACATTGCCACAGAGCAAATCTGGAACGCCCTCTTTAATAGCCTCTGGGTCGGGGGAATTGCCACCATTGCCGCCACCGTAATGGGAACCCTAATCGGACTGGCAATGGAACGGTTTCGATTCAAAGGAAAATCTGCCTTAGAAGCCCTCCTTTTCCTCCCCATTATTATTCCTGACATTACAATGGGAATCTCCCTCCTCATCTTTTTTAGCCTATTTTTTCAACTCATCCAAACCCTCACCGGAGTCCGTTTAGTCCTCGGTTTACCCACCGTTATTATTGGTCATATTGCCTTTAATATTTCCTACGTTGCCGTCACCGTCAGAACCAGAATTGCTGAACTTGATCCCACCTTAGAAGAAGCCGCCCTAGACCTTGGAGCCAACGAATGGCGCACCTTCTACCGGATTACATTACCTTTAATTGCTCCCGGTATTATAAGCGGAGCATTATTAGCTTTCACCCTCTCCCTTGATGATTTTGTAATCACCTTTTTTACCGCCGGAGTAGGAGCAACAACGCTCCCGGTTTTCATCTACGGCATGATTAAATTATCTGTTACCCCGGCCATTAACGCCATTTCAACCCTGATGTTAGTGGCCTCCTTAATGATTCTCGCTTGCTCCCTTGTCCTTCAACGACAGAAAACCTAACGCTTTATTGCAACAAAATTTAAAAATTGTCCCCCTAAACCAGCCGTTTGAGCAAACCTAGGTTAGACTAAAGAGAACTTTATAGCATCACCATTTTTCTAGCGAGGAACCGTCTATGAAACGACTGCTCATTTTAGTCCTCTTATTCATCATCGGGGTGACATTTCCCGTCGCTTGTGCCGCCAGTCGCCCCGGTGGTTCTGATGGTCAACTAAGCCGCGCTAGTAATGTCCTGAATGTTTATAATTGGTCTACTTATATTGATCCCGAGGTGATTCGAGAATTTGAGCAAAGATTTGATGTTCGGGTTCAATATGACACCTATGATAGTAATGACACCTTATTAGCCAAAATTCAACCCGGAAACCCCGGTTATGATATTGTTGTCCCCACCGATGATTATGTGGAAAGTATGGCGAATCAAGGGTTATTAGAAGAACTTAATCATGAGAATATTCCTAACTTAGAAAATGTTGATCCTCGGTTTTTAGATAATCCTTTTGACCCCGGCAATAAATACAGCGTTCCCTACCAGTGGGGAACTTTTGGCATTGGTTATAATATCCAAGCCACTGGGGGAGAAATCAAATCCTTGCGCGAGATTTTTGATGATAAATACCGGGGACGAGTCGCCTTAATGGAAGACTCTCGGGCTATGTTAGGGTCAGTGTTAATTATGCTGGGCTATAGTCCGAATACGACCAATCGGCAAGAATTAGAAGAAGCACGAGACTTTCTGATTGAACATCGGTCTATTGTAGCGACTTTTGCTCCAGATACGGGACAGGATTTGTTAGATCAAGGCGAGGTTGATATTGCTTTAGAGTGGAGTGGGGATGTGTTTCAAGTGATGGAAGAAAACGAAAATATTCGTTATGTGATTCCTAAAGAAGGGGCGATTATTTGGACGGATAATCTCGCCATTCCCAAAGATGCCCCCCATAAAAAACTGGCGGAAACCTTTATTAATTTCATCTTAGAACCGGAAATTGGGGCAGCCATTTCTAATTATGTGAAGTTTGGCACTCCTAATAAAGCGGCTATTGAACAAGGTTTAATTGATGAAGCAGACCTAGCCAATCCGGGGATTTACCCCCCAGAGGAAACCTTAGATCGTCTGGAATATGCCCGAGATTTAGGGCGAGATACCGCGCTTTATGATGATATTTGGACGGAGTTAAAAGTAGCCATTGGAAGCTGAAAGAGTAGAGTTGGGTAAAAACTGGCTTTGAGCTACATTTTTTCGCGAAAATAGGGAATGTTAAAAATAACGGTGATTGGTGAAAACCTAAGCTGTTTTGGAGTGACGCGCAAGGGGTGGATTAAATGAAGGCCGTAGAATTAGTTGAGGTTAGCAAAGTCTTTCCGGGCAAAAATAACCGAGAATTTCGGGCAGTGAATCAAGTCAGTTTACAGATTCCCGAGGGGGAGTTTTTTTCCTTACTGGGGCCATCGGGCTGTGGGAAAACAACGATTTTACGCATGATTGCGGGGTTTGAATTGCCCACGACGGGGGAGGTTTATATACAGGGGGAACAAATGCGCGATCGCCCTCCCTTTCATCGTCCCGTGAACACCGTCTTTCAAAACTACGCCCTGTTCCCCCATTTAACCGTCGCCGAAAACGTGGCCTTTGGTCTAGAAATGGAAAATCTCCCCCGGCAACAAATCCGTACTCGGGTGGGGGATGCCTTAGCCTTAGTGCGTTTGAACGGTCTAGAAGATCGTCGCCCCCGCCAACTTTCCGGGGGGCAACAGCAACGAGTCGCCCTAGCGCGGGCAATGGTCAAACAGCCTCAAGTCCTCCTCTTTGACGAACCCCTCGGCGCCCTTGACCTCAAACTGCGTAAGGAAATGCAGCTTGAACTGAAACATATGCAGCAACAGCTAGGCATTACCTTCGTCTACGTCACCCACGACCAAGAAGAAGCCCTTACTATGTCCGATCAAATTGCCGTCTTACAAGAGGGGAAAGTGCTACAAGTTGGCACTCCCACCGAAATTTACGAACAACCGAACTGTCGTTTTGTGGCCGACTTTATTGGGGAAAGTAACTTTTTGGTGGGTCGTGTGATTGAACAAGATAGTGGGGGGGTTGTAGTGTTGGTGGATGAAACCCTACCCATTTCCATCCCCTGTTCCGAAACCTTCCCCGTGGGAAAAGTTGTGACCTTAGTCATTCGCCCGGAAAAAGCCACCATTCACCCCGCCCATTATTTAGATCAGCCTTGTTTAGCGGGAACTGTAACGGAAGTGGTCTATTTAGGCACAGATACCCGTTTTGTGATTCGTCTCACCCCGCAAAGTGCGATTGTGGTACGACGGCAGAATATTTATCGCAGTAATTTGGACTGTTTCGCGGTGGGTGAGTCGGTACAGATTCAAATGGCCTCGGATAGTATTCAAATTTTAGGGGAGGGTCAGTTATTACCCTCTCAAACCTTCACCGCTTCTCGTCGAGAGAATCGTTGAATCCCTCGCTTTTAGCGATGGGAGCGTCCTCAGCATTTTTTTTCAAGAGCTTGGATGAAATTAGATGAAGCAATTCCCGGATCTTTGAACTTAGCGCCAAAGGGTCAATTATTGAAAAATCTGATGAAAGATTACGAGGCCATGCAGGGTATGATGTTAGAAAATGCTCCTACATTTGATAAAGTTGTAGAACATTTGCAAAAAATTGAAAAGTTTATCAATCAATAGTTTGTAGGTTGCGTGAGGCGATAGCGCAACCCAACCGGGTGGGGGTTTCCTAATCATTGATGGGGCAAAACTATTGACCTTGCTTTGGGGAAAAGGTTGGGTTTCACTTCGTTCTACTCAATCGACCAATCCCCAATCAGTTAATCACTCCTCACGAAAACGCTCAATTAATTCTTCACGAGATAACTGCATCAACAACGGGGTAAATTCTGAAGCGGGTAAGCGTAATATAGCCTGTATAATTTGGGCTAATTCTTCATCAACTTCCCCAAAACGAAACCGTAGTAAATTTTCAATTACCAGAGTTTCTCCCTGTTGTAAACCCTGTTGTAAACCCTGTTGTAAACCCTGTTGTAAACCCTGTTGTAAACCTTGTTGTAAACCCTGTTGTAAACCTGACAATTGGGCTGCTTCTAACTGTTGATCAAAAAGAGGAGATAACCGCATAATTAATTGTCTATCCTCCCAATCTGGATTGAGGTTTCTTTCTAAATGAGCTTTTAAGCGATTGAGCAGTATTAAAGCATTGGCTCGCCAAGGATTATCCGGTGATAAAGCTTCTAGTTCCTCAATCGCTTGAGTTTGAACTCTGCCCCGTCCTAAAACTCTTAACCATAGAGTTTCTGGGGTACGAGGCAACTGGTGAATCGCTACAATAATTGTACGCAATTGTGGGGGTAGAAAGTAAACCCCCCTCGGCCAAGATTCTAAGTCTAGAGTAGCACCAAATCCCCCTAAGAGGGTTCTTGAGGCAGTGGGGGTAAGAATCCAGAGGTGGGGGGGTGAAGTGTCGGGAGCAAGGCTAACTTGACGGTTACTCTCCCGTCGTAATTCTGCGTCAATTTCCAATAATTTGAGTAAACAATCTCGGATTTCCCGGGTTGTGGCCGGATTGCGGAAGGGTTCAAAGATGGCAGGGGTTTGGATGGCACGGGCTAAAAGACCCAAGGAGTCGGGGGAAAGGGTAGATTCAGGGTGAGGGGAAAACCAGAGGTCTACTTCTCTGACTTCCGAGGAAACTGGACGGGAGGATTGAATGGTGCCGTAAGGGGTGAGCAATTCTTCAAGGTAGTCTTTGGCAAATTGGTCATGGAGAAAACGAGTCACGGGGGGTTTAGAAAGGGAACGATAAAAATTCTACCATTGGCGGTGAATGCTCAATAATTTATGAGGTCAAAGATTTAGGTTTGTAGGTTTGGTGAGGCGATAGCGCAACCCAACCGGGTGGGGGTTTCCTAATCATTGATGGGGCAAAACTATTGACCTTGCTCTGGGGAAAAGGTTGGGTTTCACTTCGTTCTACTCAACTGATAAATTGGGTTTACAACCATCCTTTCTTTGCTTTAGCAATTTTGGGCGGATGTACGGGTTCAACATCATAAAATGTACCTAATCCTTCATACTCCGCCAAATAATCACTTTCATAAACCTTACGATTGCGTCCATGAGGTCGTTCAATTTCAATTTGTGTGGGAATTGTTGCTCCAAACTCATCAATCAAGAAATGATCGGCTAATTGTTTTGATTGTTCCCCATTACTCAACTCTAATGCCAAATCTTTTAACACGGCTAAGTAGGTTTCATCATTGGGAGATTGTGCCATTTGACGCTGCACTGTGACCGATACTTGACGAGGTGAACTATGAAAAAAGCCCCCGACTTCTTGCCCCATTTCATAACTGGCGTTTTCTTCGGCTAAAATTGATAGATTATTCACAATCACTTCGCGGCGCTGCCCTTCGATGCGGTCAAAATAATGAGTCGTTTGGTATAACTGGACAAATTCCTGTAATACCTGTTTAGCTTGTTGGGCAACTTGTTGACGTAATCCTTCGGGCATCTGAGTTCCTTGGGGGGAAACTTGACAAAGTAAATCCACAAAGGGCTGATTCCAGCCTTCAATTTTGCGCGCTAGTTCTTTCTTTTTCAGCCCCCAGAAATAGGAGATTAAATGACTGACAATAATGACCTGAAAGGGATATAACACAATGCTATCAGCCGGGTAGGTGAAAACGTAGTCGGGGGCGTAGTCTGGGATAGATTGTAAGGTTTCGCGATCGCTTTCGTGGGCAATAAAGAACGAAGTCGCCACCCGGGGACCGATTTCACTCGCTGACTTAATCGCCCGGGCATTGAAAAAGGGCCAGGAGGGAGGGGGTGCATTGTGTCCTAAAATTGACCCCAAAGTGTGACGAGTGCGCCGTTTCATGTGGGCATATTTGCCATGTTGAAACTGGAAGAAATGCCACCCGGCAAACATTTCCTGAATCATTTCTGCGGCTTTGTGGGCTTGTTCTTCTGGCACTCCGTCTAAATAACCTGTATAAACAAAATCGAAGTTCCCCCCCACTAATTCATCACACATCTGTTTAATTTCAGCAATTAACCGGGTGTCACTCACAATGGTTTCCACAATATCGGGCAACTGGGCTAATTCTGCATAAACTTGGGAGGCATAATCGGGGGAAATATCCCCTCGAATTTCCCCTAAATAAGTATGTAGGGCTAATTGCCATTGTAAGGAGGCCATCGCCGCAAAGGTAGAGCCTACACATTCCTCTTCTGGTAAGTTGGTAATTCCTGCCCCGGCCGCGGGCTGAATTACTCCATCTAAACCCCGTCCAATATTGCCTAATGCGCTGGCTTCAATGTTAGTGACTACATAAATCCAAGGGGTATATTGGGCAATAAAATCCTGTAAATGTTGGGGTAAATCTTGCCGTTTTGTGTCTGGCTTTAAGTAGGTTTTAATCTCAGCTAAACGGGCTTGAGCAATAATCACTTCGCCCAACATGGGATCTCGTCGGTTTACTTCTTGCTCAATCCGTTCTACCACTGAAGGAAGACTCGCTAACTCATGGGTGAGTTTAATCGTATCGGATGTTCCCCCAGAGTTAGAGTTAGCTAAAAACAGGGTTTTATGACTCACCGAGGGGGGAATAGTATCCGACCCAGTAAAACCATCTAAATTGACCACAGGCAGGGTATTTAAGCAGAGTTTACGGGCGACATTCCCGGCAATCATATTAATTAAAAAGGAAGTTCCGGCGGCTCCGGTGAGAATCTGATCAATTTGCTTAATCCGATGGAGTCGGAGTTCCTCGTGTTCGGTTCCCATGACTAAACCGATTCCCTGTTCTCCACTTCGGACTTTCACTTTCCCATCGGGGGTTTTAAAAAATAATTTTTCGGTGTTTTTCCGTAGGGCGAGGGGTTGAATAACAATAATTTCTTCCCCGTATTTATTGTAAGGACAGGGAATCATTTGATTGTTTAAGTCGCGGTACTCAATTTTAAAGACTTTGAGCGGAGCAAGGCGTTCTTTCCGAAAGGTTGCGGCGCTAATAAACTCGTCTTTTTTTTGTTTTTCAATACTCACTAAGGGGATTTCTTGCCCGCGATAAATATTGAACATCCGCACGTTCCCATCGGGGGTAACTTCGACAATTTCTCCCGGTAATACATCATAAATGGGGGCGACTCCTTCGGTAATATAGGCGGTTGCCCGTAAACCGGAGAGAAAGCCTAATTCTTGAGAAATTTTTTCTGCGACTTCGATTTTTTCGGTATAAACGGATTCGGATTTAAGGAGAATTACTTGTTCTTTAATGGCGTTTTCTTCGGAGGCGGAGAGAAAGGCAACGCGGTTATAGTTGCGTAAGTCGTAGGGTTTGGGACGATAAAAAATCAGTTCGCCGCCTTCTTCTCCTCCTCGTTCTGTGCCTCCGCGCAACATATTATAAGTTCCGCCACTAAGTAAGGCTTGATCGGGCTGTCCAAGGGGGGTAAAGGATTGAAAGGTGAATTTATTTTTGGGGTTGGAATATTCTAAAACTCGGGCAACTAAGGCCGATGCAATGGTGACGGATTGCGCTCCGGCTTCGGTGAGTTGTTGGGTTAAGGTTAAGAGTTCTTGGATTTTTTCGGAGGCGGAAGAATAGTCATCATCGCGTAAAAAACCCTGTTGAATAAAGGTTTGAATTTCTTGTCCGGTACTGTGACGGAAGGTGATTTTTTTGCCTTCTAAGGTGACTCGTAGGGTTTGATGGGCGAAGGTTTCTCCGAGGAAGTAATAGCCAATATGCCCGCTACTATCGACTACGGCGGTATCTTGGTTTAAATAATCGGGGTCAATGTAGGCGAGACGATGGAGGACGCCGGGGAGTTGTTGGGCGCGCAAATGCTCGTAAATAAAGCGTTTGAGGGCAGGTTCTACGCAGGAATCGGAGTTGGAGGAGAAGCGGAATCCTTCGTAGGTGAGGAAGCGTTTATAACGGGCTGCGTCGTTGATGTCGCCGTTGTGGGTGTCGGAGAATAAACTGGGGCTGAGGGTGCGATCGCCTTCTGCAAAAAATAACTCCCCTTGTTCCGTCACCTGATAGATCCGAATCCTGTCTGTTGCCCACAATTCTTGATGGGGGTGGGCGTTACTTTCGGAGTACATATCCCCCTGAGAGGCTTGGCGGACATGGGTTTCCCAGTTGGTGATAAATTCTGTATTCTGGGGGGCAATGCGACTTAAGAGGGTGTCCCACGTTTTTAATAAATCTCCCCCATCTCGGGCGACTTTAACTCCTGTTTCTACTTGGCCTTGAATTTGCTCAATGATCTCCTCCATTTCCCCAAGGGCGAATCCGCCGTTATTGTGGGGGTAGTGGGAGAGGAGGTCAAAAATGGGGTCAAGGGGGATGGATGCGATCGCCATTCCCGCCGCATCATAACCCGCCTTGGTGCTTTTCTTAGAACAATCTTCCGCTAAAGCCGTGGCATAATGAATCCGATCTTGTAAATCCGCCTGAATCACTTCACGAGGACGGATCTCATAACGTCCCGTTTCTGGATTTTTGGTAAAAAACAGGTGTTCGATTTTGACAGGACTCAGGAAAGCGTTAAAGTTACGGCACATAGTAGTTTTAGGGACTAAAATCCAGAATGGCTTGACATCCTCCAGCGTCCACCCAGATGGTCGCGGAGATTCCCAGAGGGGGCATTGCTACCCCATTTTAGGGGATAAACCCTCCCCCATTGTAGTTCGCGCTGTGTCGGATCATATCCGCTCAAATCCATGATTACGGGTCAATCAACTCTCCCATGTCTAATGTTCTTGCCCCTTGGCGATCGCCTTTATCCCGCGCCCTCCATCGTAATCGAAGCCAGCCCTTCTCCCGCTACCTTCAACTGGCCACCATTACCCCAGAGGGGTATCCCGCCAATCGGACGGTGGTTTTTCGGGGCTTTACCCCCCAAGGAAATAAGCTCAAAATCATTACCGACGTTCGTAGTGAGAAGTTCCAACAATTACACCATTGCCCTTGGGGTGAAATTTGCTGGTATTTCAGCCAAACTCGGGAACAATTCCGCCTATTTGGGTCAATTCAAGTCATTGATGCCCATTCTCCCGATGCTACAGGGCAACAATGGCGCTTAGAGACTTGGCAAAGTCTCAGCGAGGCCGCCCGTCTCCAATTGGCTTGGCCCACCCCCAAGGCTCCCCGAGAGCCAAATCCCGAAGCTTTTCGCCCTCCTCCCCCTTCCCCAGAGATGCCCCTCCCTACCTTTTGCCTATTGTGTTTGAGTCCCCAACGGGTGGAACATTTGGAGTTACGGGGAGAACCCCAAAATCGTTGGCTTTTTTGGTTAGATGAGGAGAATCTCTGGCAACAGCAGGGGGTTAATCCTTGATTCTCCTAGGCTTTAAACACAATAATGGGATCAACACGGGTAACTTTTTGAATAGCAAAGAGGGCAGACCCAACACACATCACTAGGGTAATCCCCAAAACGACAATTGCTGTAGAGGGGGTAATTAAAATCATGATTCCTTGACTGGCCATTGTCCATTTTCCTAAGCCTAAACAGAGCAAAATTCCGGGAATATACCCTAAAACAGCCATATAAACGGCTTGTTCAATAATCACTCCGTATAACATTCGATTCGAGGCTCCCATGGCTTTTAAGGTGCCGAATTCTTTTAAATGATCGGCGACGGAAGAATAAAGAATCTGTCCTACAATGACTATGCCCACAATGACCCCTACCGTTGCCCCTAAACCCAGAATAAAACCGATCCCTGTGCGCTTTTGCCAATAATTGCGCGTGGCTTGGGAAAGTTCTTCTTGAGTCCAAGCTTTAGTATTCGGAAACGTGGCCTCTAAACGGGCTTGTAATTCGCCAATATCTTGACCGGGTTCGGCTTGAATCAAGATATATTGAATGGGGTCAGTGGAACTCATGGGTTCGGGTGTCGGGACTCCCTCAAGGGGTTGGTCTTGTTTTTCATATAAGGTGGTGCATTGGATGGTTCCGTCGGGCTGCATTCGACAGTCTACACTGGAGGAGAATCCGGCACTGGCGAAGGCTTTGGCGGTTTCGAGGGAGGAAAAGATATAAGTGGCGGAGGTAATAGCTTGGGAGTCGGAGGTAATGCCCACGATGGTGGCGGGGAGATTGCCGATAAAACCGCGATCGCCCAAGCCTCGAACCGATAAACTATTCAAACTCCCTTGATCTACCATCACATTGTAGGGTGTGTTTAAGTCGGCTAGTTGACCCGATTGTAACTGACCCGGACGGAATAGCACCCCGTTGGGGTCAAAGCCATATAATCGTAGGGGTGTGAGTTCCCCCCCCGGAATTTGCCAGCGCCCTAATCCCGTCATTAAGGGTTCAGCCCGCGCTACTCCGGGGACTTGGTTTGCTTGGTTCACCTGTTCTAAAAGGAGGGGAAGGGTAAGTTCCATGTGAACTAATTCGTCGGAGGTGATCCAAATATCGGCGGGGGATGCGTCAATGAGGAGGGCGGTGGAACGGGTAAACCCGTTTAGGAGTCCGGTTTGAATAGTCACAAGACTAACGGCAAACATGATGCCTGCTTGGGCTACGAGAAAACGGGGCAGGTCTTCAAATAGGTTTTTGCGGGCGATAGATACCATGAATCAATGGGGGCTGGGGGCAGATGTTGGGGCTGTTGTTTCTTCAATGACTAAAGCTTGATAAAAAAAGGCTTTATCTTGTTGAAATAAGGTCTGGGCTAACTCAGTCAGGGGGCGTAAATCCGCCGCTAGGCTCTCTGGACGCTGACGGGGGACGAAAAGATTCCAATACAATAAACGACTCCCCGGGGGACTGTGTTGGATGATTTGTCGGAGTAATTTTTCGCTGTTGTCTGGGGACATATATTCAAAAATATTGCTCAAATTGTAGCGATTAATGGATAGCTCCGGATTTTGGCTTAAAAAGTCTTCTAGGGCTAAATTGTGCCATTCCAGACGGTCGAGATGATCCCGAATGGGGTCAAAATTTTCCCGACGAAGGGCAAAGGGCAGGGCGTGGGGGTGGTATCCCGTGAGAATCCATTGCAGATAGGGGTTTTCTGCGGGATTTAGCTGGGTCAGGGCGTACTCGGTGCGTTCTAGGAGGTGTTGACTGATTGCGCCCTCTCCATAACGGAAAAACTGGGGATCTCGCCCCCAACGACCTAAGAGGGGACGGGAGAAAAAAAGGCGGAAGAGTAAGCGCCACCGCCTATTATTCCAGTAGGTTTGATAAAAGGCCTCCCGGACGGGCTGGGGGTGGTTTTGTCGGAAATGTTCCGGGGTGGTGCGATCGCTTATTAAAGGCAATACATATTTACGGAAAATTGTCAAGTACCGTTCAAACTTTCCTGCACTACCGAAACCTTGTGCGATCGCCCCCTCCCGACTATCCCAAAACTCCCGCACCGTCTCATCCAGCAGCCCCCGACAGCGCCCGTAGAACGCCCGACGTTCCCCCCTCGTCGCAGATTTTGACCCCAGAAACGCCAACAACTCCCCATGATTCAACACCCGAAAAGCCGCCACCCGCAACGCTAAACAAGCAATCTGGGCGGGATTCAAATCCACCGCAATCACCCGTTTCGGAGAACAAGTTAACAGTGCTAACGTATTATCACCCGCCGACGCAATCGACAAACAAACATCATCCGATTGTATCTCCAATCCCCGTAATAAAACATCCGCATCCTCCCAACATTGGGCATAACGAATCCGGGAAAAATCGGCAAACTGGACAATTTCACTAGGCATCCCCAGAATTCACCTGAAAAGCCGATAAATCCAAGCGATCAAAACCGCGCAAAAACTCAAACAACAGCCCCGCAATTTTGCTCACTCCCCCCTTAACATTCGACTCAATATTTAACGGAATCACCGGATCATGCAGAGACAAACGCAACAAAAACCAGCCCCTTTCTTTCTCCCCGTGACAATTCACCCGTACCCCCTCATAATTGGGCAACACAATCCCCCAATTTTCTTGTTCCCCAGCCCACCTTTCCAACACCTCAATTACCTGTTTTCCATACTCCTTAAAATCTTCCCCCTTAATCTTAAGCCGGAACTCCTCACTTTCTAGGGGTTCTTCCAACTGAGCAATCAAATCCCCCAACTGTCTCCCCTCCTGTTTCGCCTTCGCCAACTCAACCAATAACTTTGTAATTAAATAAGCCCCATCATCGAGAAAATAATTTTCTCGCATAGCCCCATGTCCTGAAGTTTCAATCGCTAACCAAGATTCTTGACCCGCTTGATTTAAACGAATCGCCTCATTAATCACATTTTTATATCCTCGTTTAAACCGATGATGAACCCCCTTTAACTCATCCTCAATAAACCGAGATAATCCATCCGAGGTAATCGAATCCGTGACAATTGTTGACCCCGGATGTTCCCTTAAAACAATCGCTGCAATCAAAGCAATAAGCCGATTCCGGTTTAACTCCTGTCCATTTTCCTCAACCGCCGCCCCCCGGTCTACATCCGTATCAAAGATAATCCCTAAATCTGCCTTTTCCGCTAAAACCGCTTGACAAATTGCCGCCATTGCCTCCTTATTTTCAGGATTCGGCACATGATTAGGAAACATTCCATCCGGTTCTAAAAATTGACTTCCTGTGGTATCTGCCCCCAAGGGTTTCAACACCTGATCCACATAAAAACCCCCAGCCCCATTACCCGCATCGACAATAATTTTTAACCCCTCTAACGGCCGTTCAAATCGTTGAGGATGATTCACCCCCTCCCGAACTTTCTGTACCAAACCCGCCGCATAAACCGCCATAAAATCCCGTTGCTCAATACTTCCCCCCTCTACCTTTTCGGGAAAATCTTGACCTTCCGCCAAGCTGAGAATAGCACTAATATCTTGCTTTCCTAACCCTCCCTCGGCCGTAAAAAACTTAAATCCATTGCGATTAAAGGGTAAATGACTAGCCGTTAACATAATCGCCCCATCACATTCAAAATCTGGCGTTACGGTACTCATAAACATCGCCGGAGTTGAAGCCATACCAAAATCATACACCCGACACCCCAAAGCTTGAATTCCCCTAATCGTAGCCCCCATTAATTCAACCCCTGACAATCGACTATCTCGCCCTACTCCTATTTTTAATTCTGGCGTAGATTTTGCCCGTTTTTCACTCAACCACTGAACAAAAGCTTGCCCTAAACCTGTCGCCACCTCGGGCGTTAAATTGACCACTTCATCCGGCACACCTTCCAAGGCAACACCACGAATATCTGAACCATTTTGTAGCTTTTTCCAGTTAAAATCTGCTGGGATTGTGATCATCATCTCAATCGGTACAACTGCACAAATATTATAGAACACCCTAGCAAAACCTATCCTAAATAGGGCTTGCTGAATAAATCCGAGAGTCAGGGAATTAAGAATTATTACCTATTCCCTATTCCCTTGTTGAGTCTAGCGTCTCGCAGAGAACGGTTTTTTCCGCAAACTCTAAATAGGTGGATAGGTAATGGTAGGGGGAATTGATGAATTCCCCCTAGAATGGGGGTAGAGTTGCCAATAAAACACCCCAGATTACCGAAAATTGCAAAATAACTTTACAAAAGCCATGAATTTGTAGGATTTTGGGACAATAGAAGTATTGGTCAACCTTAGCGATACAAACCATCATGGATGTAAATACTTTGTTACAAAAATATGCAGCCGGAGCCAGAGATTTTCGGGATCTGGATCTCTTTCGTTGTGACTTAGAGGGGGTGAATTTAAGCGGTGCGAGTTTGTTTCGCTGTAACCTGTTTAGTGCCAATCTCTATCGAGCGAATTTATTAGGAACCAATTTATTCCGCGCTAACTTGATTAATGCCAATCTGTGTAATGCAAATTTAAGTGGGGCGGATTTAAGTGAAGCGGAGTTAATTGGGGCAAATTTAAGTGGGGCGGATTTAAGTGGGGCGGATTTAAGTGGGGCAGATTTAAGTGGGGCGGATTTAAGTCATGCTACCTTAAGTTATGTGGATTTAAGTAATGCGACTTTGAAGCGAGCCAAGTTAGTCGATACGACGTTAAATCACGCCAAATTAATTAAGACTAATGCTCAAGGTGCAACTTGGGTAGATGTGGGGGTAGAGAAAGCAGAATTTATCAGTGTTGAAGGATTATCTGCTGAGTTGATGACATTGTTTATGAGTCAAGGTGCTGTGTTTATTGCCAGCAATAGTAGCCCTCAATATCAATCAGTAGGATTGTAGAAGTTGGCTTACTTATAACAATCCTAAATAGGTGATGGTAGGGGGAATTTATGAATTCCTCCTGCGATTTGAGCAATCAACCTATATTTTGTCAAAGTATCTAGGCAAAAATACTAAGGCAAGATAACAAGGCGAGGTCAATTATGTTTAACTTTCCCGATAACAAAAAACTCACTCAAGACGACCTGATCAAAGGTTCAATAACGCAAAAGACTTTATCAAGAATTGTGATTGCTTCGAGTATTTTAGTCGTTTCGGCAACCTTTGTTGGTTATCAACAAATGTTTTCCCTATTGCGAGATCAGCGCCTGGAACAACTCAGTTCTTCTGTAACAACAAGGGTAGAACGAGAACAGGAAGTATTTCAATTGGCGGCGGATAATCACCAAATTCTAAAACAGCAAATTATTGAACAAATAGAGGATCTCGCTACGGATAATTTAGAAGAGGAATTTAATAGTTTGTTTGTCCGTTTTCCCGATGGTGTGGTGCGTAATCGTCCTGAAAATTTCGATGGGGAGCGTCAAGCTGGAGTACATATTGATCCGTCTTTATCAATTACTCCTGAGCTTCAGGGCAGGGTTTTAATGCTTCAGAGATTGATAGAATCCTATGGTCGAGCATGGCATAATCGTTTTCAAAGCACTTTTGTCATGACTCCTGACAATATTATTATTGTTTATTGGCCAGAATTCCCCACTTGGAGTCAAGAAACATCGGCTACTTTAAATATGCCAGATCAAGAAGAGTATGAGGTTGCTACTCCTGCAAATAATCCGGAACGAACAACAGTTTGCACGTCTCCCTATCTTGAAGAAGTCAGTGAAATTTGGTTAGTTAGTTGTTCTACTCCGGTAGAAATAAATGATCAACCGATTGCTACAGTAGCCCATGATATTCGCTTAAACAGTTTAATTGAGCGCACCATTGATGATCATATCGAGGGAGGATATAATCTCATTTTTAATCGGGAAGGAAAGTTAATTGCTCATCCTAATTTAATGGAAAAAATTTCAGAAAGCACTGTTGCTTATAGTATAGCCGAATCGGAAGATCCCCATCTACGCCATATTTTTGAATTAGTAACAAATGCACCTTCTGAAGAAGGGATTATCGATAATAAATTGAATGGTGAATATTTAGCTGTACAAAGTATTCCGACACCTAATTGGTACTTTGTGACCGTTCTACCTAAGAATACTTTACGAGAAAAAGTGCTAGGTATAGCTGTATTTAATGCCATTTTTGCTTTGATATTTCTGGGGTGTTTAAGTGTTGCTCTAGGATTCATTATTCGGTCACAAATTGCTACACCTTTAAAAGAACTTATCAGGGCTACTCGTCAAATTTCTGCGGGGGATTATTCTGTTTTAATTCAAAATGATCGTCAAGATGAAATCGGTATTTTGGCAAAGGCTTTTAATTTGATGGCGGATGAAATTTCTCAGCGAAATCAAGCCTTAGAAAGTGCGTTATTGAAACAGCAGCAATTGCTTAAAAAAGTAACTGAAACCTTAGAGAATCAAGAGACATCTGTGCAGCAAGTCACAACGAGTATGGATGAGCTAAGTGCTTCTTCTCGTAGTTCAGCCGATCAAGCTTCAGAGGCAGCGAAGGGAGCGCACAGGGTATTATCTTTGATTGAGGGACAAGACAATTTAGTGGAAAGTTATAATCATTTTAGCTTACAAGAGAATGTCAAAAGATTGACTACAGAAATTGGTGATTTAAATCAGCAAGTTAATAAAATTGGCATAATCTCTGCTGTGGTTAGTGATTTAGCGAATCAAACGAATATGCTGGCGTTGAATGCGGCGGTTGAAGCAGTTCGTTCAGGGGTAAATGGAGCGGGATTTAATGTTATTGCCGAGGAAATCCGTCGTTTGTCAGACCAAAGTCAAAGTTCTGCGGCAGCGATTAATCACTTAGTGGAAAAGATCCAATCTGCGATGAGTTCAACAGTCCAAGTCACTTCTGATAGTCAGGATGCTTTGCAAACGGTGGTTAGTGCAGTCAATCATATTGTGGTCAATTCGGAGCAGATTTCTTTGAATACTCATCAGCAATCGGTCGCTATTGAACAAATTTTAGCGACCATGAAACATTTAAAGGGGATGGGAAAAGAGGGGGATTAGGGGAGGAGTGGATCGCCTTGGGGATTTTCGACCTGTTGGACGGGTAAAAGGGTGAGGTAAGGAGAGAGTTGTTTGTCGTCTATCCAAGCGGAATGGTGCCGAATATTCATTGTTTCGTCTTGGATGTCTAGAATGGTTAAGTCTCCTCGCACAGCGCGTAAATCGGGGGGAAAGTCGTAATTGTCGGGATCTTGTCGGATGGCTGGGGGGCCTCCTCCGAAGAAGTTCAAGCTAACGGCATCAAATCCCCGAATAAAGCGATCGCCATTCCAATGCCATTCTGACCCAGACCAATATAGGGGATACAGATAATCGGGGGGGAAGTCTTCAGGGTCAAACCCCCAAAATCGGCGACCTTCCCGTAAGGTGGCTTCAAATCCCGGTTCATAGCGGACTTCATACCGTCCGGGATCTGAGACGGATTCACCCCCGGGTACCCACCATAACACCTCTAGGGGGTCGTTTAGGGTCATTTCCGCGCTGGGATTCTCACTTTGGGAATGGCTATGGAGTGCAATGGTTCTATTGTCACCCTCGACCATTAAGGCAAAGCGCCAACAATCCCATCCTTGGGCTGTTTCGACTTGTTGGGTGTTCACTTGACAGATGCCGTTGCCAGTACCCACCCAGAGGGTATTTCCATCCATGTGAATCCGGGTGGGAATGGCTCCAAGGAGGGGACTATTGCGCACATGGAAGGAGCGCACTTGTCCCCCTTGGAGACTGTTGGCAGGGGGTTGATAGGAGACTAACCCCATTCCGGGATAGAAGGGATTCCCTTCCCCAGAGAGTTGGGTGGTCATCCAGAGGGTATCATCGGGACTCACTTTGAGATCGGTGATTACTTGACCCGCAATTTCTGGGGGTTGACTGATAATAACGGTTTCCTGTTCGGGATCGTAGGTGATGAAGGTGGCAATTCCACTAAATCCTTCTCCTTTATAGGCGGAAACTACCCAAAGCGGGCGATCGCGATAAACAATTCCATGAATCTCTCGCGGATCCGATAATTCCGCCCCCAGATTGGCGTTTCTTAACTGCTGCACGGTGTAGAGTGTTGTTACAATGGGTTCATCTTGACCGGGGGGAACGATCTCAAAAATGACTCTCTGGGAGAGTTGATTGGGATTCGCTAGGGGACTCGGATCTAAATAAGCGCGATAATAATAAAGCTGTCCGTTTACCTCGAAGGATTGATAGGTTGGATCTTCAAGTTCTGCTTGTTGTTCTTCCCATGTTTTGGGGGGTGGCGCTTGATAGGTTCCCCGTTGAACGGTCCAGGTTTCGTTACAGTAAACAAAATCATAATTTGAGGATTGAAACCGTAAAATTTGACCATCCTGTTGAATGTCTCGAATCTGAAAATTGAAGCGATCTGCATAAAATTCCACATTTTCAACGGCTGTTAATTCCACAGGAGACGCGGGAGGTGCTGGACAATTCCCGTCGTTTCTGCTCCCCGCAGGTAATTGTCCCACCCCATTAGAACCTCCTTCGTTCCCACAGGCACTTAACAGTCCCAATAGCAGGGCAATTGTAACAATAGGTTTCATGTTAATAGATAATGTCTTGACAAGCCTCTGTCAATTGTAACATTTTGAGCTTGTTTTTAACTGATTTTAGATTGGATTAATCAAATACCATGAAAATTACCAGCTATATTGCTACCAGTTTAGATGGATTTATTGCTCGCACAAATGGCGATCTTGATTGGCTGAATGATCCAGATTACAGTTCCACCTCCTCTGATGGAACTGAAATAGAAGACTATGGTTATCAGATGTTTATGAATTCTGTCGATGTGATGGTGATGGGACGAAATACCTATGAGGTGGTATTATCTTTTGACTTCTGGCCTTATGGGCATAAAAAGATTGTGGTTTTAAGTCATCAGTCAATTGCAATTCCTCCGGTTTTAGCTCAAACGGTGTCCTCTCTTTGTGCGAATCCTCGGGATGTAGTCCAACAACTAGAAAAACAGGGATTTCAGCATTTATATGTGGATGGTGGTCAGACAGTTCAACATTTTTTACGGGAGGGATTATTACAGAATTTGATCATTACTAGAGTTCCAATTTTGTTAGGGGAAGGGATTCCTTTATTTGGTTCTCTGTCCCGGGATATAAGGTTAAAGCATGGTGAGACAAAGTATTTTGCTAATGGTTTTGTGCAGAGTCATTATCATATTTTGGGAGATGAATTAATGTCCTGATGACTGTTTACTGTTCAAGGACAGCCCAAATTTTTAGCTCGTTGTCTTGTCCTAGGCTAATCAATTGTTGACCCTGAGCCGTTAGGATGAGGGAAGTAATATTTTGATGATGACCAGAAAGGGAATGAATTAATTCTGCGGTGTAGGGATTCCAGAAATGAATCATCCGATCCCCTCCGGCTGTGATGAGAATGCGACCATAGGGGGTAAAGGTGAGACAGTGGGTATAAGAAACAGCAATAGTGCGCTGAATTTTCTGTAAGGATAAGTCCCAAAAGGCTAGATTTCCAGACCAGTCGGTAGTGACGAGGGTTAATTCATCGGGACTTAAGGCAAAGTGGAGGGTATAGGTGTGTAGGGTGCGAGGTCGATCCCGAGTGCGGAGATCCCAAAGTTTAAGGGTACCATCTTGACTACTACTGATTAGGGTATTGCCTGTGGGACTGAATTGTAAAGCAAAAATGCGATCGCTATGAGCGCCTAAAACTAAATGTTTCCCCAGTGTTCCGACTAATTTCCCGGTTTTGAGGTTCCAGAGACGAATGACTGTATCACTGCCTCCGGTAGCAAGGATTTGTTGTTCCGGGGAAAAAGCCATGGCATCAATGCGGCCTTGATGACCCGAAAACTCCCATTTTAACTCCCCCTCCTCCCACACTTCAATCCGAGCATTTTTCTGTTGAATCACGCGAATCAGACAGTCAGGAGAACAGAGAAATAAACGTTCATTACGCTGTCGGGGGAGGGAATATAAAACCTCACGAGTGGCGATATCCAAGACTTCTAGGGTTTTTCCCTTGAGGTGTGCGATCGCCCGTCCCAGCCCATCCACCGTCGCCCCCCGTCCTACCCGCATCCCCCCCTGTTCCTCAAACAGATGATAGGGCAAATAAGCCCTGAGCGCCCCCAGCACATCCCCCTCCGTCCGATAGCGCAACAACTGATAGGCCACCCGTTGCACCTGTTCCGACTCATCATAGAGCGCCGAAATAATTAGCTCTAAGCCCCCTTTTCCGTACTTTAAAGCCTCTTGCAGCGCCATTTTACGCGATTCCACCACCGGACTACTCACCCGCCGTCTCACCCCTTCTAGACCCCCCAGAACTAACGCCGTCTCTGGAGTGACAGATTGGGATCCCATCACCACATCAAAATCTCTCGGTTGTTGGGGTTGACCATGAACCATAAGGACAGAAGTTTCACCATCTGAAGAACTCTCCTCCTATTTTGACTTACGGCGAGTCTGTGAATGAAGAATTCCTTCGCCTTTAAGCAGGGGAACCTCAACCAGAACACAGCCGAATCCATGAGGATTTCCCCCCTAGACCCTGAAAATGCTAAAATCGCAAGAAGCCCAAAACGCTGAAACCTAAACATGATAGAGGCTGGATAAAGCTCTCCTCACCTGCGAGGGCGCGAGGTGGGGGTATCTTATGCTAATCCCGGACTCTCCCGAGTCCAGAGATCACTTGAAAAACGCAGGAATGAAAAATTATGTTTGATGCTCTAGCAGAACGCTTAGAAGACGCTTGGAAAAAACTACGCGGTCAAGATAAAATCTCCGAAAATAATATAAAAGAAGCCCTCAAAGAAGTCCGGCGCGCCCTACTAGAAGCCGACGTAAACCTGCAAGTCGTTAAAACCTTCATCAGCGAAGTTGAAAAAGAAGCCCTCGGTGCAGAAGTCATCTCCGGAGTGCGCCCCGACCAACAATTTGTCAAAATTGTTTATGACCAATTAGTAAACGTCATGGGGGAAAGCAACGCCCCCCTCGCCCAAGCCGACACCCCCCCCACCGTCATCCTCATGGCCGGGCTGCAAGGTACCGGGAAAACCACCGCCACCGCTAAACTCGCCCTCTATTTACGCAAAGAAAAGCGCACCTGTTTAATGGTGGCCACCGATATTTACCGCCCCGCCGCCATCGACCAACTCATCACCCTCGGTCAACAAATTGATGTCCCCGTCTTTGAACTCGGCAAAGACGTAAACCCCGTTGAAATTGCCAAACAAGGGGTAGCCAAAGCCCGAGAAATGGGCGTAGATACCGTTATCATCGACACCGCCGGACGGTTACAAATCGACCCGGAAATGATGGCCGAATTAGCCCAAATTAAGGCCACCGTCCAACCCCACGACACCCTACTGGTCGTCGATGCCATGACCGGACAAGAGGCCGCCACCCTCACCCGTACCTTCCACGAAGAAATCGGCATCACCGGAGCCATCGTCACCAAAATGGACGGGGATAGTCGCGGGGGGGCCGCCCTCTCCGTGCGCTGTATTTCCGGGCAACCGATTAAATTTATCGGGGTGGGGGAAAAAGTCGAAGCCCTACAACCCTTCTATCCCGACCGCATGGCCTCCCGTATCCTCAACATGGGCGATGTTGTCACCCTAGTCGAAAAAGCCCAGGAGGAAATTGACCTGTCCGATGCCATGGCGATGCAGGAAAAAATCCTCGAAGCCCGCTTTGACTTTAACGATTTCCTCAAACAAATGCGCCTCTTGAAAAATATGGGGTCTTTAGCGGGGGTGATGAAATTAATCCCCGGGATGAACAAAATTAGCGGTGATGTGTTGCAAAAAGGCGAAAGTCAACTGAAACACACTGAGGCCATGATTAATTCCATGACCAAAGAGGAACGCGGCAACCCCGATTTATTAGCGAAATCCCCCGGTCGTCGCCGTCGTATTGCCCAAGGGTCGGGTCATAGTGAAGCGGAAGTGTCTAAACTGATTGCCGACTTTACCCGGATGCGCGCCATGATGAAACAAATGGGCATGGGGGGCGGAATGCCGGGGATGCCGGGGATGCCGGGAATGGGCAATCCTCTGGGCGGTGGACCTCAGCCCGGTTTCCGAGGCTACAGTGGGGGCAGTAAGAAAAAGGCGGGTAAGAAGAAGAAAAAGAAAGGATTCGGCACGCTGTAGGGTGGGAATTTGAGGGGTTTAATGTCTCTCATTTCCGACTCCGACTCTCTGACTTTTTCAGCAAGCCCTAATGATTCTGCCAAAAACAAGGAGCATGAGTGTTATTCCTCATGCTCCTTCATTTGGATTCCTGATGTTGGGTAAAAAGCTTGACTACCGTTGAGGGTGAATTAGCACTCAGACTTGCGGTTTTTGCGACCAGCCCCTAAAGCGCCAAGGGCGAACATCCCTAAACCAAGGGTAACGGTGGGTTCAGGAACAGAAACAACAGGCTCTTCAGGAGGAATTTCAACACTTTGGAAGTAGTGACCCAAAACGATGTCACTATCTGCTTGATTTGGACCAACTTGTTGGAAACGAGCGCCGGAGCGTAACTCGCCTTTTTCGTAGGCACTGGAAAACAGGCTTTCTAATTCACTAGCTGTTTTACCCACTTTTTGGAAGGTAAAGGCAACCTGAGCCGAATTCCCTTCTCTCAAACCGAGGTTAGCACTTCCCCCTTGGAAATTACCATTACCCGTCGTGCGAATCCCAAAGTCGAAAGAGCCAAAAGGCTGCATTGTAACAGGATCAAAGACGCGGGTGAAGTTTGTCCCCATGTCGTCATAGGTGTAGGACAGCGTTTCCATCCAGTCGAACTGATCAAAAGTAAAACCCACTAAGCTTGAACCGATTTCAGAGGGGGTGGTGTTGCTAATGGTCAGCAAAATTTTAACAGAGTCGTTACCTGCATCCAAAAAGTCAAATTTTAATTCACCCGTGGATCCAGTATAATCACTTGTTGCTGCTCCACCTAAAGCGGGGTCGAATCTCATCGTAAACGCATCGGCCGGGGTAGCGGCGAAGAATGTAGATGCGGCGATCGCAACACCAGCAGAAATGGCAGTATTTTTAACAAGAGTAGATAAGTTGTTCATTTGTTCTCCTAGCCCTTTTCGGTAATTGATCCAGCCTTCTTTTCCCTAAACAGAATCCGGTTGTTCAAACCTTCTCTTCTTATCTTCAAGGTTAAACAACGGAATTGCGGACTGTCTATAGCAATCCCGGCAAATTTATCTAATCTTTAAGAACACTAGGGGAAATGTAAACACCCCATAGAGTTAAATCAGACAAAAAGGGGGGTGAATTGCCTCTTTTCTATTCTAGCCCAGAGAACTAGAGAGGCAAGAGTCGGGAATCGGGAATCGGGAGTCGGGAGTCGGGAGTCGGGAGTCGGGAGTCGGGAGTCGGGAATCGGGAATCGGGAATCGGGAATCGGGAATCGGTGTAGGGGCGCAATGCTTGCGCCCTAGGGAATCGGGTGTCGCGAATAGTCAAGAGTTTTAGCTATTCCCCTGCTCCCCTGCCCCCCTGCTCCCCTGCTCCCCTTTGACAAGCGAGAAAGTTCCGGGTTTCCTCGTTTCTAGAAAAAAAGCTGATACATCCCTCAAAGAGAGGGGGTATGATATTGAAAGGGAATGCGTGTCATTCTTAACGGCGTGAGTGCAGGTATGCTGTACAGCGTGTTCGAGGTAGATACAAGACGTTATGATGGACGAGCAAAAGCAGCCAGAAGTGAATATAGATCATCCTGATGAAGGAGCAGAGATTAATACAGATTCTTTAGACTCGGAAACCAGCTTAGATGAGCAGGTCACGAGTGAAGCAATTCCTAGCCCTGACGGGGAAACAGTTATCCCTGAAGGGGAAGAGGCTAGAAAAGTTGCACCGGAAACTCATGCACCGGAAACTCATGCTGTTTCTAGTGAACAAGCCCAAATTATCGAAGCGCTTCAGTTAGAAGTCGAGTCCCTGCGTCAGCAACTCGCGGAACAGGGGAGACAACTCGAAACCTATAAAGCCCAGTCCTTGAGAATC
This sequence comes from Spirulina subsalsa PCC 9445, assembly GCF_000314005.1. Taxonomy (NCBI): domain Bacteria; kingdom Bacillati; phylum Cyanobacteriota; class Cyanophyceae; order Spirulinales; family Spirulinaceae; genus Spirulina; species Spirulina subsalsa. Next base: position 3,808,890 of record NZ_JH980292.1, on the reverse strand, counting down.
GCCGCCGACTTTGATAACTTTCGTAAGCGAACTCAAAAGGAAAAAGAAGAACAGGAGTATCACGTTAAACGGAATACCATTACGGAGCTTTTGCCTGTGGTGGATAACTTTGAACGGGCGCGATCGCAAATTAAACCCGCCACCGAAGCGGAAATGGTCATCCACAAGAGTTATCAAAGCGTTTACAAAAACCTAGTCGATGGACTCAAACGGATTGGAGTGTCAGCCATGCGCCCCGAAGGCCAGGAATTTGACCCCAACTTCCATGAAGCCATGTTACGACAGCCCACCGACGAATATCCAGAAGGGGCTGTTATGGAACAGCTAGTTCGTGGGTATCTTCTCCATGATAGGGTTTTACGGCACGCGATGGTTAAAGTCGCTGCTGCCCCAGAACCGCCAATGGTTTCAGAAGAAGAAGCCCCCCCAGAAGCCGGGGAAGGGGAATAAATCCATTCTCCCCTCGGAGTAAAGTCTATTTACGTTGTGGGGCATTTTGGGGGAAGCCTTCTAGGGCTTGTGTTAGAATCCTAGGGGTCTTGAAACCACTCAATTCAACCAAACCGATCAAACCAAAAGGGCTACATCATAAATTAGTCTATCGACTAAAAAAATCGATTTTAAAGCAATTTAAAAGCAAGTTTAAATCGATTATTGAGGGAATACAGTTGAACAGCCCCTACTGTTAGCCCGAATACTGGGGAATAAAAATCCGTGAAGGCTCAAAACTGATCTAGAGAACTGAGTGAAGGTAAAATTCATTGAAAAAAAGGGTTTAATCCCTTAAGCTCTAGATAACAAACTCCATGGAATGTCTAGTCATCAACAGTTTGCTCGTTCCTTAACGGGGTTGAGATCAGTCTATTTATTGATCTCAATTGAGATTAGTCTATTGATTTCAATCGCTGAGTAAACCTAATATTTCATCGCTTTATTCCCCATTTTTATCCAGTCTACTGCACAAATATTTAGAGCCGAAGTGCTATGGGAAAAGTCATCGGGATTGACCTTGGGACAACCAATAGTTGCGTTGCTGTCTTAGAAGGTGGAAAACCACTCGTGATTCAAAATACAGAGGGCGGGCGAACCACCCCCAGTATGGTAGGGTTTGGCAAATCAGGAGAACGCTTGGTTGGGCAATTAGCTAAACGTCAGGCCGTCACCAATGCGGAAAACACCGTCTATAGTATTAAACGCTTCATTGGTCGGCGTTGGGATGACACCGTCGAAGAGCGATCGCGAGTCCCCTACAACTGTGTACGCGGTCGGGATGACACCGTGGACGTAGCCATCCGGGGGAAAAACTTCACCCCCCAAGAAATCTCCGCCATGATCCTCCAGAAATTAAAAGCCGACGCGGAAAAATTTCTCGGAGAACCCGTAACCCAGGCCGTGATCACGGTTCCCGCCTACTTCACCGATGCCCAGCGCCAAGCCACCAAAGACGGGGGAACCATCGCGGGGTTAGAAGTGCTGCGGATTATCAACGAACCCACCGCCGCCGCTCTAGCTTATGGGCTAGATAAACAAGATCAAGATCAGCATATTCTGGTCTTCGACTTAGGCGGAGGAACCTTTGATGTGTCCGTCCTGCAACTAGGCGACGGTGTATTTGAAGTCAAATCCACCTCCGGCAACAACCATCTCGGCGGCGATGACTTCGACAACGTGATTGTCCGTTGGATGATCGAAAACTTCAAAGAAGAACAAGGGGTGGACTTAGGCGACGATAAAATGGCCTTACAACGGCTACGGGAAGCCGCCGAAAAAGCCAAAATCGAGTTATCCAGCATGGGGACAACCTCCATTAACCTGCCCTTCATCACCGCCGACGAAACCGGACCGAAACACCTTGAAACAGAACTCACCCGTTCCAAATTCGAGGAACTCGCCTCTCATCTCATCGAAGGAACTGTTCTCCCGGTCAATCAATCCTTAAAAGATTGTGATCTTACCGTTGATGACATTGACCGGATTTTGTTAGTGGGAGGGTCTACCCGCATTCCAGCCGTCGCCAATGCGATCAAAAAATTCTTCAAAGGCAAAGAACCCGACCGTTCCGTTAACCCCGATGAAGCCGTTGCCTTGGGGGCTGCCATTCAAGGGGGTATCCTCGGCGGGGAAGTAGAAGACCTGCTGTTATTGGATGTGACCCCCCTCTCCCTTGGGATTGAAACCCTAGGCGAAGTGTTCACCAAAATTATTGAACGCAACACCACCATCCCCACCAGCAAATCGCAAATCTTCTCCACCGCCATTGATGGGCAAACATCCGTAGAAATCCACGTTCTGCAAGGGGAACGAGCAATGGCACGGGATAATAAGAGTCTAGGGAAATTCCTGCTGACTGGGATTTTACCCGCCCCTCGGGGAGTGCCGCAAATTGAAGTGAGCTTTGAGATTGATGTTAATGGGATTCTCAGGGTTTCAGCCCAAGATAAGGCTACCGGAAAAGAACAAAGTATCCGCATCACCAACACCGGAGGATTAAGTTCCAACGAAGTGGAACGGATGCGCCAAGAAGCCGAACAGTACGCCGAACAAGACCGTCGGCGCATGGAATTGGTGGAATTGCGCAACCAAGCCGACAGTATCGCTTACACCCACGACTCCACCCTGAAGGACAACGCGGCGTTAATCCGGGAAGATTTAAAAGTCCAAGCGGAACGAAAACGCAAGGCCTTAGATGTAGCCTTTGCCGATCCCAAAGCGACCGTGGAAACCGTTAAAGTTTGTTTAGACGAATTTAAACAAGCTGTGTTAGCGGTGGGGACGGATTTATATAATCGAGCCAATCAAGGGGTCAGCGAGGAGTTTGAGGCCGTGGCCGATACTCCATCCCCCTTCTCGGAACAGGCGACCACGATTGACCCTGAACCAGAACCCGAGGAGGAAGAAGACGAGTTTAGTTTTGATTTTGACGATGAGGACGAAACTGTTGCGGTCGATTATGAGCCTGTAGATTAATGTAAGAGGGAACGGGAAGGGAGAGGGGGAGACTATTCCCTATTACCTATTCCCTATTACCTATTCCCTATCACCTATTCCCCAATCGTGAACCGATTTTTGATACACTGAGTAAGGACTATTTACCCAAACTATCACCGCTCTATGGCAGGCGACTACTACGAAACTCTCGGTATCTCGCGTGATGCCTCACAAGATGAAATTAAACGGGCTTACCGCCGTTTGGCTCGCAAATATCACCCCGATGTCAATAAAGAACCGGGGGCAGAAGACCGTTTTAAGGAAGTTAATCGCGCTCATGAGGTTCTCTCGGATCCGGAAATGCGGGCGAGATATGATCGCTTTGGTGAAGCGGGAGTGGCTTCTGGGGCTGGTGCAGGGTATGGGTCAGACTTCGGCGATATGGGCGGTTTCGCCGATATTTTCGAGACAATTTTTAGTGGGTTTGGGGGCATGGGCGGCACCACTAGCACCCGCCGCCGCACGGGACCAGTGCGTGGGGATGACCTACGGCTGGATTTGAAATTGGAGTTTCGCGAGGCCATTTTTGGCGGTGAGAAGGAAATCCGTATTCCCCATTTAGAAAATTGTAATGTTTGTAACGGTACGGGAGCGAAACCGGGGACGGGGGCGCGGACTTGTCCGACTTGTAACGGGACGGGTCAGGTGAGACGAGCAACACGCACGCCTTTTGGGAGTTTTGCTCAGGTGTCAGTTTGTCCGACTTGTAACGGGGACGGACAAGTCATTGAGGAGAAATGCGAGGCTTGTGGTGGGGCAGGCCGCAAGCAGGAAACGAAGAAGTTAAAGATTACAATTCCTCCTGGTGTGGATAATGGGACGCGCTTACGGGTTGCCCGAGAAGGGGATGCTGGTTCTCGCGGCGGCGCGTCGGGAGATTTGTATGTGTATTTGTTTGTGGAAGAGGATGCGGAATTCCAACGGGATGGGGTGAATATCCTCTCGGAAATTACGGTGAGTTATTTACAGGCGATTTTGGGCTGTAAGTTGTTGGTGAATACGGTGGATGGTGATGTAGAAATGACCATTCCGGCGGGGACTCAACCCAATACGGTGATTAAGTTGGAAGACCGAGGGGTTCCCCGTTTAGGTAATGCGGTGAGTCGGGGGGATCATTTGATTACGGTTAAGGTGGATATTCCGACGCGGATTACCCAAGAGGAGCGAGAGTTATTGGAGCAGTTGGCGCACTTGAAGGGTGAAAGCACTGGGAAAGGTGGGTTAGAGGGTTTTCTAGGGAAGATGTTCCGGGGATGATGAACGAGTCAGTTGCAGGGAAGATTACGGAAGAGATTGCCACAAAGTTGGATTTGCGAGGAACGCCTTGTCCGATTAATTTTGTGCGAACGAAGTTGCGTTTAGAGCAAATGCCGAGGGGGGAATGGTTGGAGGTCTGGTTAGATGGGGGGGAACCCATTGAACAGGTGCCGGATAGTTTGGTGATGGAGGGGTATCATTTGGCGGCGATTGAAGACCGAGGGGAGTTTTTCGCCTTGCAGGTTTGTCGTCCTCAGTCGGTATGATACCGGAGGGGGGGGCCGAATTGCTCCGGGGGACGGTGGTGGCGGTGCAGGCGAATTTTTATCAGGTGCGTTTGGTGGGGGGTGGGGATAGTGTATTGTGTACCCGGCGATCGCGCTTGAAGAAATTGGGTCAGAAAGTGATGGTGGGCGATCGCGTGGTAGTGGAGGAAATCGACGAGGTGGCGCGACGGGGTGCGATCGCGGAAATTCTCCCCCGTCAAACCCAATTAGAACGCCCTCCCGTAGCCAATGCCGAGCAGATTTTATTGGTTTTTTCCTTGGCTGAACCCCCCCTAGACCCGTGGCAATTAAGCCGTTTTTTAATCAAGGCGGAATTAACGGCACTCACCCCCTGTTTATGTTTAAACAAGCAGGATTTAGTCTCCCCCTCGGAACAAGCCGCCTGGCAGGAACGGCTGGGAAAATGGGGCTATAACCCCCTTTTAATCAGTGTGGAGCAACAGGAGGGGTTAGACCGTGTTTTGGGGCAGTTAGCGGGCAAAATTACGGTAATTGCAGGGCCTTCTGGGGTGGGTAAGTCGAGTTTAATTAATCAACTGATTCCTGATGTGGCCTTACGGGTGGGGGAAGTATCCGGGAAACTGCAACGGGGCCGCCACACGACCCGCCATGTGGAGTTATTCGAGTTACCGATGGGGGGATTATTGGCCGATAGTCCGGGGTTTAATAAGCCGGATTTAGATTGTGATCCCACGGAGTTAGTTTATGCGTTCCCGGAAGCGCGGGAGGTGTTGGGACAAGGTGCTTGTCAGTTTAGTGATTGTTTACATCGGGACGAGCCGAATTGTCAGGTTCGAGGGGACTGGGAACGGTACGAGCATTATCTCAAGTTTCTGGCAGAGGCGATCGCCCGTCAAGAATTACGCCAACAGCGCCCCGACGAAGAGGACAGCGTGAAGTTGAAAATTAAGGGGTCTGGGGAACGGGTCTATGAACCCCGTTTAGAGAGTAAAAAATACCGCCGTCGTTCCCGTCGTTCCCGTCACCAAGCTTTACAAGATTTAGTGGAAGAAGTACAGAGTGAGGAATTGGATAGGTAGGGCTTGCTGAATAACTCTACTCGTGGGGTTAGGGAACGGGAAACCGGGAACAGGGGGGAGTCGGAACAAGACAAGCCTTTTTGATTATTTATCCCTAAAACCTTGCCATTAAAACAGCCTAAAGCCTTATGAACAAAAGTTAGAGGGATATTCAGCAGACCCTACTTAGACTCTTGATATATTTTTCCCCAAGGTAAGGCGAAATAATCTCTTATTTTACTGCTTTTCTGCACCCTTGATCCCATGTTAAAGCCTCTGTCATTGAGAGATATTGCTCGCGCTTGACCTTTCCTAGTCATCCCAATCCCTGATAAATATAAATCCGGTACTTTATAGCGTTCAACTTCATCATTTGTCCCTTCATAAACCGACAATAAACCGACTTCTATTGCCAGACTTAACTCGTCCTCTAATCCTTCCACCTCATTGGCTTTAAAAGGAGAACGTCCTATTTGTCTTAAACATTCAACCAAGTTGCCTAGATTAGGAAACTCTTCCTGAATCAAAGCATCTAAACTCTGTCTTGATACCTCTTCTAACGAGACAATCAACGCTTTCGGTCGAATCACTGTTTTCCCATAGCTATTCTTTTCTTGTTCCCCCCTTTCCCAATCCTTCGCTTGGGCAAAAAGTTGTAACAACGCACGGGGACTATGATTATTACTCCCATCCGCAATTCGTTTCCAAACCCAATTCCGGGTAAAGGCTGATTTTCCTCCCCGCATTCGTTCACCTACAAGCAGATTCCAAATATTCCAGACTTGTTGCTCCGTTAAGTTGAAATCATCACTGTGGAATAAAAAACGTCCTTGACTGTGTTGTTCTTCAAGGGATTGCACTAAAAGTTTAAACGTATTCGCCTGTAACGCTGTTTTAGCAATTACCTTAAAGAAGTCCACCGATTCTGACCATTGCAGCGTGACTGAACGACCAAAAAAATGGCTTTTATTCTCAAACCGCAATCTGCGCCAAATATCCTCCCGTAACATCACTTTAAACTTAAAGTGAGTCAAATCATATTCTAAATCATTGATTAAGGAAAGTAAATTAGCAATAGATTTTGTTCTGATTGCTTGTTCCAGCTTACCACTGCCAAAACCTGTATCTAACCCATCAATTAATAAAAAAGTTCTATCCGAAGCAGCCTGATCAAACCCCATCAGCCAATCTTTCATCAAAAGACCACATTTTGGTTTTTGTAATAAATTTTCAATCCAGTTAATTAAGTCAAGTTCAGTCTTTAATGGACTGGATAAAACATCATCTAAAGCCTCGTTAGGTCGAGGTTTTTCCTCTGACCAAGACAAATAACAAGCAAGGCACATTTGAATCAGCCAAAATTCACGCCAACTTTTTTGATGGACTTCCAACTGCCTATCAATCTCTTTAAAAGATTCCAATGCTTCAGGCCATAAGGGCAAGTTTTCTAAGGGGGCATCTAAGGGAAGAGAACCTGCCCATTCTTGCTCTTGAGGGGTGAGTAAATCTAACCATTGAATGGTTAGAGATTCAAGTCCATTTAGGACTATTTTTTGCCGTTCGGAGTGAGCTTTTTCGGCAAAATCTGAAGAAATAACTACAATACGCCACCCGGTATATTCATCCTGTTGAATGCGTAAGTCTTCAATTTTTAGATGAGCCGCTAACATATTTTGCTCAATTTTATCTTTAATTTCTAAATAGTTCATCTACGCTTCCTCAGTCGATTACGACGCACTTGAGTTCGTATCCAAACTGTTAACTGTTTAGCTCCCTCTACTAATTCTTGATGGCTCAAAGAACTATCACAACTGACTTCATATCGTAGGGAAGTGTCCCATTTTTCCAGATAGAATGTTTTTGCTCCGGTAGGATCGGCAAGATCAGAAAGTTGAAAGTTGGCCGCTTCCCATAAGCCTCGCAAATTATGCCCCTGTTGACCATGTTTTGGAAAACCTGTCCCCCGCTTTTGTAAAAGTGCTTTTAAACTGCATTCAATGGCATATCCTGCTAAATAGGGTCTGCTGAATATCCCTCGAAGCAATAAGCCCTATTAATTTTCTAAACCCCAAACTTTCATAGCAATATTAACTAGGATTTTTTGACGCTTCTGAATAGAGTTATGATCCCATTCCAGAAATTCTGTCAAACACAAAGCTTTGACAGCACGATTTAACTGAGTATTATTCCCAAGAGACGGCTGTTCACATAGGGAGCGAGTTATTAATATTTTTGATTGCTTATAACCTTTTCTTTTTTCATCATAGGATTTATTAGAAATTGAACTGTTTATCGTTTTTTCGAGTAGCGTAAGATTACCAAGATTATTACATATAACATCTTTTTGAGATTGTGGTAGAATATGCTCAATTGTTATAGATTTGTCTAAATAAAAATCTAGAGATTCACAGTTACCGAAACACCTTTGCTCAACATATTGTGCTATTTTAGCCAATAAATAACGGAGTCTATACTTAGCTAAATTTGCCCCAGAAGTCACGTTTACAGTTTCCTTAAATTCCGATTTAAGCTCTTGTATTTGAACTAAGAAATGCTCTTTGATAAAACGATCTAGTTCTTGATCCGTTTTCAATTTTCTTAATTTTCTAGACCAATAAGTAAATTCACGAGTAATGTTAAAATCTTTTCGTCTAGTCTTACGGGTAATAGAAAAAATAAAAAATAGGTTCTCAGTATAATATGATAATTTTTCAAATGATTCACGACCGAGTTTTCGACCAGCTAGCAACAATACAAGATGAGACTTAAGTCTACCTTGAATTTTGGAGATGGCTTTGAGATGACTATTATCCGAACCATCAACATTTTTGCCGTTGAGAAACTTGCAATAATCACTAGCTGCACTAATTAAGTTGTCAAGAAAATTAATGGGATTTGATTGAATACCTTTCTGCTGTCCATATTTTAAAAACCAGTCATAGATTTCATCTTCAGGAAAACTATTAGAAAAATCAATTTCGTCATAATGAGACATTAGGTAATAACGTAAAAACTGTAAAGGTTGTTGTTTATCTTTATATAATATATTCAAAAGTTGTTGCCATTTTCGTGTTAAAGTTTGCCAATGATTTTCTCTATCTTTCTGGTTGGCTGTATGAATAAACAGGTAATTTTTCAATAAATCAACTGGAGTTAGACCGATTCCTCTTTCATTAATAGTTTCAAAAACTTTTAAAGCATTTCGTAGGTTAGGAGTTTCAATGCGGATTAACTTAGTACGATTAGCAATTGCAGTTGAAAATTTTTTATAAATTCTAACATCTTGCTCAAGATTTTCTGAAAGAAACTTACTTATCACATCCCATGCGTCTGCTAAATTACGTGCAGATCCTGAACGGTTCAATAGTTCCGTGTATGGTTCTTTTGCAGAAGAAATATAATTGGTAATAACTTGTTGCGCGTCACCATCATATTCTAAAAACAATCTTGGTTTATCAATGTCATCTCCAGTTTCAGTATTTTGTGTGGTACCTTGTAAGTAGGTTTCTATGGCTTTAGACTGACCATCTAAACTCTCGATAAAGTATTTTATGACACAAAATATCAAATAAATTGTAGTTAATCTTTGCTGACCATCTATTAACTGAAAAGTTTGCTTGTTATCAGTAGAATCGGGGCATACAACTATTGAACCCAAAAAATACTCCGATGAACTGCTTTCTCCTTCATCTAAATCCAGATACTCTAAAACATCTTGGAGCAGTTTTTCAACCTGTTCCTCTTTCCAGACATACTCACGCTGAAAGCTAGGAACAATATAAAAATCCTGAAATATCTTTGAAATGCTTAAGTTTTGGGATTCAATTGTTGGAGTATTGGACATAATTCTGATTGCGGTGTCTTTAGTTACGTTACTGTCAACAGCTTATAAACAGAAACCTCTGATAGCCTTTCTTTTGCAGTGGTACAGAAGTTTTAACCTAATGGGATAAGACCTCTAATCAATTTGAGAAAGTTTCTATGCTGTCCTGATTATAGCGTAGCGTAGCAATTCGTATTAAAGTGGCCATTCTGACTCGGTATGAATTCGGAGAACTGGATTTGTCCCAATATAGAGCTTTTAACCATACCATCAAGTACAGCCACTCTGCTTGTGAAGTCTATAACCAAGGACTGTGCTTAATAAGCCGGAATCTTTGATCACTGGAGTTCACAAGATTGCTCAACGCTAACGCTCGACTTGTTCTAACAATTGTTGGCCTCGAATAGAATTGGGATATCGCCGTAACACCTCCTCAATCACCGCTTTTGCTCTTGTCCATTGCTGTTCAAAGATTAACGCTTGGGCTAAATCTAACGCCATTGTGTTGTTATCGGGAATAACATCATGGGGTAAGCGGGATAAGGCCTCACGGAACGCCTCCCTTGCCTTGGATTCCTGCTCTAAGTTCAAAAAAGCCACCCCCAAACGGAAATAGACCCAACTTTGTTGGGGGGCTAAGAAAATCGCTTGTTCATAAGCTTGGGCAGCCGGGGCAAAGGTGCCTTGTTCCATGAAAACATCAGCAATCATTTGATAAACAATGGCGTCCTTATCATCATCAGTAAACGGCTGTAAGGCTGTGTGGAACTCCACCACCTGACGAAATAGAGGAAAGGCTAAATTAGCTTGATGAATCCACGTGAAAAGATAGCCCAAATCATAATAAGCCCAGACTAATTCTGGGTTGAGGTCGAGCGCTCGTTCTAAAGCGGCCTGGGCTGACTCATAGTCTTCTAAACGAAATAGAGTATATCCGAGGCGATTGTAAGCAAAGGCAAACTGGGGGTTAATTTCTAGGGCTTTTTGATAGGCTTCCACCGCCTGAGTCCAGCGTTCTCCTTGTTCTAACGCCCAACCTAATTCAAAATAGGCGATCGCATCCACCGGTCCCTCTACAAACACCGGAGCCTTATTCGCCTCCCCCTCCACCCCCCCATCCGTCACCGGTTCCCCCAAAGGAGTGTACTGACGATCATCCAAAATTCGACCATAGAACGGATCTTGAGCAATAGCCCCCCGATACATCCCCCAAGCCCCCTCCAACTCACCCGCCACCACCAACGCCCGGGCTAACCGTAACCGCACATAAACCCCCTCCATCCCCTGTTCCGGCAACAATTGCGCCAAAACCTCCTTATAAGCCGCGATCGCCCCCGCCACATCTCCCCCACACAAGCGAAAATCCCCCACCCTCACCCCATCCATCGGCTCCTCAACCACCGACGGCATCTCCACCCCCTCACAACGTAACCCCGTCGGCACAGACTGCGCCAACACAGCCCCCCCCCATCCCGTCAAACCCAACACCAGCGCCAAACCGTAGAATAAACGCATCACAACCTCCCATCAATGGACAGTCGAGGCAAAACCCAACACACCCCGACCCAGAAAAACCACCATTACCGCACCGTTACCACCACCGCCTCACTTTCCACCCCCAAACGATTCACCGTAGACACCCCATAAGTCCCCGCCGGAACCGTCACCCGGCGCGTGCCAGACGGCAAAATATCCCGTAACTCCCAACGACCTGAAACCTGTTGATACAACGACCAAGCCCGCACCTCCCCCACATTCGTCGCATCCCACGACAACTGACCATTCACCACCCGCACCCGAGCCGGAATCATCGGCGGTTGACTCGGTTTCCCTGCCATCAACGGCACCAACGCCGGTTTCACATAAACCCGGCTCTTAAACGCCTCCGTCAACCCCTGCCAATTCTCCAGAAACGGACTCATATAATAAAAAATATTGCCCAGCGCCCGTTGATTCGCCATCCCCCGCGTAATCTCCACCTGCCGTTCAAACTCATTCACATCCCAAGTATTACTAGACAAACGCGCCACATTATTTCCTACATAAATATGCGCCCCCCTCGGATTATTATCCGTCCACCACTTCAACAGAACCGGATAACTTTGCGCTGGAGGGTCAATCTTCCAGTACAACTGAGGTGCCATATAATCCACCCAGCCCTCCGCCAACCACTTTTTCGGATCCGAATAGAGATCATCAAACTGACTCAACCCCCGAATCCCCTCCGGTTCCCCCGGACGATAAATCCCAAACGGACTAATCCCAAACTTCACATGAGCTTTCGCCTGCCGAATCTCCCGCGCCAAACGTTCCACCAAACGATTCACATTATCCCTGCGCCAATTCGCTAACGATAACGTCCCCCCCTGCTCCTGATAAGCCCGATACGTCTCCTGATCCGGGAACGGCACCCCCTGAATCGGGTAAGGATAGATATAATCGTCAATCTGGATCCCATCCACATCATAACGACGCACCACATCCAGAATCACCTCACAAGTCCGGTCAATCACCACCTGCTGACCCGGATCCATCCATTCCTCATTGCCATACTTCAAAACCGCTTCGGGATGAACCGCCCCAATATGGGGAGGAATCGTCGTATAGGTTTGATTGCCACTCCTCGCCCGGTAAGGATTAAACCAAGCGTGAAACTCAATATTGCGCGCATGGCATTCTTGAATCCACATCTCCAACGGATCATAGAACGGATGGGGCGGTTGTCCCTGAACCCCCGACAACCAAGCCGTCCAAGGTTCACGCCCCGACGCGTACAGCGCATCCCCTTCCGGGCGAATCTGCACACAAACCGCATTTAACTTCACATCCCGAATCGCATCAGCAATTTTCCGAATTTCTGCCTGTTGTTCGGCTGTAGACATCCCCCGTTTTGAGGGGAACGTCCGATTCCAAATCGCCGGAACCCACACCCCGCGAAACTCCCGTTGATGACTCACCGCCACCGTCGCCGGTTGGGGAGGACTGACAATAAAATTAGAGAAAATATCCCCCACCTGCCCAGAGTAAACCATCGCCTGATAAATCATCGCCGCCACTTCCCCCCTCGTCGCGGGCTGATTAGGGCTTAATTGCCTCACATTGGGATGATTCACCACCAAACTGGCGCGAGTAGCATTTTTAAGTGGTTCAATCGCATAGGCCGGAATGCTCGCCGCATCAAGATAATAGTCCGTTAAATTCACATCCGGGATGTGGGGCAGTTCAATCCTTAAACCATTCGCCAAAGCCACCAATACCTGAACTTTAGGGATTTCCAGATGGGGGCGAAACTCTTGATTCGGGAACCCCGAAATAAAGCCCATCGTGTAAGCATTATTAATCGCTTGAGCCGCCCAAAATGTCCCCGCCACATCTCTAAATTGAATCGCTGGCCGCACCGCCGGCCGCCTTAACGCCGCTTGAATCAAAGCCGCAAACTGCGCCCGATTGACCGCTTGATTGGGGCGAAACGTGCCATCGGGAAACCCAGTGATAATCCCTTGCCTCGCCAAAGCCTCAATAAACGGTTGCGCCCAATGGCCTCGAATATCCGGGAAAAGCGGCGCACTACTGGGGTTATCCAGCGCAATCACGGCCTGATAACCGCCCGGAGACACATTGGGCGTTCTGGCAATTAACATCCCATCGGCGGTGACTGTGGCGGTGGTTTTCAGGGTTTTCATAACAGGTGGCAATCCTTAAGCGTTTTCTAAATCCATGTTCTATTTTCTCACTGAAATTGCTGGGGAGAGTGGGGGGAGGAATCATTAATGATTCATTACTACATGAAACCCGTTGGATTTTATGAATAAAAATAAACTTCATGAAATCTTTACACCTGAAAATAGCTATTTAACTAAAAAACGTTATGAATTCTAAGCGAATCTTTTGATTAAAAATTTCAATATCTCCAGCACTTTTTGAACAAGGGCTTGCCTCTGTTGGTTTTTGGCTGAAGTTTCCGGGGGAGAAAAAAACTGTTGCTTAATTTGATGAGCGAGTTCTTTAACTAACGGAATACAAACCGAATTACCAACTTGTTTGTACGCTTCACTTGAGTTAGAATGAATGGAAAAGTCATCAGGAAAACCCATCATTCTATAACATTCTTTAAGGGTTAGTTTTCTGACTCTTTTTTCGTCAGGCAAATAAATAAAAAAGCGTCCAGACGTTTCTTGAGAGGGAAGAGTAGGATGTACTCCTTCAATGGAATAGATTCGATTGGGTTGGCGATGCACTCTCGACAGATGCTTGGTATTAGGTCGAATGCCTTTGCGCCAAATTCCTTTATTCCGATATCCGACAAAGATTAAACCAGAGTCTTGTTTTTTCGGATTTTCAATTAATGTATAGTCTTCGGGGTTGAGATATTCAAAATCTCCTTGTTCTACCAAATATTCTTTTAATTGGGGTGTGACGGCATTGGCTTCAAGTTTGGTAAAATCAAATTTTTTAAACAACGACGCGACAATAAACACCCGCTCTCGATTTTGAGGTACGCCAAAATCCTTGGCGTTTAAAAGCTTGTAGTTGACGTGATAGCCTAAATCTTCTAGGGCATATAAAATAACGTCAAACGTTTTGCCCTGATCATGATGTAATAGGTGTTTTACATTTTCTAAAATGACAACGGTCGGTTGATGAGTTTTAATGATCTGACATACATAAAAGAATAATGTCCCTCTGGTATCATTAAATCCTTCGCGCTTGCCGCAAATACTAAAGGGTTGACAAGGAAATCCTGCGGTTAAAACCGAAAAATCTGGAATTTTTTCTAGGTTAATTTGAGTAATGTCTCCGGCGGGATGTTCTCCGAAGTTTTGAGCATACACGGTTTGACAATGGGGGTTATTTTCGCAGGAATAAACACAGTGGTAGCCAACGGGTTCAAATCCTAAACGAAATCCTCCGATTCCGGCAAAAATATCTATAAATTTTATGGGTTTATGCTCGTTCAAGGGCGGATAGGAAATAAGGAAAGGCTGGCTGGTTGTTGGGCTTTAGCCCTATCTTTTATTTGGGGTGCGAACAGGTAAAGGGGATGACGATTTTGTTGGCGATCGCCTGAATGGTAATTTCGAGACGGGGGGGGGACTCGTGACAGAGTAAAATTCCGCTATAGCTACCACTGCTATCACTGAATAATAAGTTACTTTGACCTTGGGTGTGGAGGGTGAAACTGCCGAGGGTGATTTGTTGCAGGTGGGCATCAATGCGCAATTCGCGATCGCCTAATTGATCCAAAATTAACACCTGTTGGGTCAAGGGCATCACCCGGAATAGCAAATGACGCACCTGAAAACTGAGAATATTCGGTTGCACAGACTCAATCACCACATCCGGGGGGAGTCCTTGAATCGAGGTGTCGCTGTCACTGGGGGGGGGAGAAGGGACCGTCGGAGTGGCATCGGGAGGAACCGGAATCGGACGAGAGAGGTGATCTAAGGCAATCCCCCACTGTTGGGATTTACGCTGCAAATCAGCCCGACTTTTGAGGGCTTTTTTCACTTGTCCCTGTTGACTAAAGTCCTCTTCTTGGGTTTTCTTATTGGCTAACCAACGATGACGGGCAAAATCAGCAATCTCTGCCTCCTCATGCTGGGTGTAACGGTCGTAATAGTCCAAAATATCGCCTAAAATACCCACTCGTTCTAAGGTAACGCCCAATTGCGGCACAGAGAGCCATAAAGACCAGTCAGGGTGCAGGAGGATATAATCCTTCAAGACCTGTTGATACTGCCGTTGTACGTCCTTAGAGAGTTGATCTGGGGTTAATTCAGAATAGGCCAACTGTTGGGCAAACCATCCGGTTAACGCCACTTGTTCCTCTCCGGGAAGGGGATATTTTTCTAAAAGTGCGATCGCCTCCCCCCATTGGTGATGTTCGATTTCATCAGACAACACCGACTGAAGGGCGACTTTGTGTTCCCCTGCGGCGATCGCCTGTTCCAAACAAAACCCCACCTTGTCCCGATTCCCCAACTCCGCATACACTAACAAAGCCTCTAACCAGAGTTGACTCGATTCTAACGCCGGCCCCACATAGGTTAACCAATCCGGAGTACGGGGTTGATTTTCGCCGTGCCATGCCGTCAGAATATGACCAAATTGTTGAGCGTGCGCCCAATATTCTAAACTCTCAGGAAGTCCCACAATTGCCGCTTTTGCTAGTTGATAATCTAAGGTTGCCGTCTGATCGATCCTATCCCAACAGTGAACCGCTTGTTCATAGTTTTTCGCCCGATAGAAACAATCCCCCGCTAAAGCACACATTCTAGGATCCTTCCCCGTGACCAAATGGGCTAAAACTTCTCCGAATTGTTGCCACTGTTCCCGTTCTACCTCCCCAGCAGGCTCTAAAATCTTCTCAATGGCCTGAGCATAGCCTTGAATTGCTATTTGCCATTGGGCTTGGAAACGGTGACTATCGAGAGTATTGGCCGCCACTTCCTGACAGAACAAATCTGTCAACTGTTCAATCTGCTTAAAAGTGGGTTGATCCGTCGCTAAAAACTCCACCAGAGGGCGCATCGTTTGGGCTTTTTTCTCCACCTCCCCCGGATGATTATACCACGCCCAAAGCTCCTCCCAGTTCATCCCTGCCCAGAAACAATTCCACGCTTCCGCCCAATTTTCCACCCCTTGGAATAATTTCCCCGCCTCTTGGTAATGCTCCTCTAATTTTAACGCCCAAGCCTCACAAGATACCGCCTTAAATTCATCACCAATCTGTTCATAAGCCGCCTGTGCGCGACGCAGGAGATCGGGATTTTCGCTATTAATGCCCTCGGTTTCAAACGTTAGGGCAATGGCCGCAATATTATCCGCACTCATGGCCGCAATCCCATTACTCACCCCAAACAAGTAAACCCGATTCTGCCATTTTTCCCGTTCTTCCTCATCAGCTAAACGGGTTAAAAACCGCTCTAATTCTAACTCATGACTGCCATAGCGCCAGAGTCGTTGATCACCCAGGGGAGTGTCTACAACAAACAACCGTTCCGTTGCCCGACTGGTGGCCACATAGAGTTTATTGAAAAAGAACTTAACCTCTTCGGAATGACTCTCAGAAATTGTCCAGACATCCCGATGGCAGGCCTCCCCAAACTTATATAAAATTACCTGCTTAAATTCCAATCCCTTGGCCGTAATCGCACTCAGAACATTCCAAGGAGAAAAGCCCTGTTGGGGGCGAGAGTGACAGAGATTAGAAAGTAAGTAATCCTGTTGAATATAATCCGCTTCTCCCCCTTGATCACAGGGAACAATGATGATGGTATCCTGCAAATAATCTTGTAATTCATCAGGGGCGATATTTTCCCCTAAGATGAGTTTCTGGATGGGAAAATCTCCATGTCTGCGGGCTTTTTGGGGGTTAATTTCTGGCAGGTCAAATAATACCCGCCGCCAGAGTTGAATTAAGTTATTAAGTCCCACAATAGCGGGAGTTGAACGATAATTACATTCTAACTCCGCAAAGTTCATTTCTAGGTCAAGTTGCCCAGTGGGGGAAAGGGTGGTAATCACTTCATTATAAAACGCGGCTTTTAAACTCGTCCAACGGAAGCCCGTGGGGTTGAGTGTTTGTAGGGGATCTCCCGCAAAGGCAAAGGGTAAACTTTCAATATGTTGATGTTCTAAGTCATATTCGGAAAGTACCGACAGGCGCATAATTAACTGTAATTCTAAACGGGTGAAGTCTTGGGCTTCATCACAGAAAATGGCGGTATATTCGGCTTTATAACATTTGAGTTGCAACACCCGACGAATTAAGTCTTGATCATCCCATTTTCCGGTTTCTTTGAGATGATGATCATACCATCTCCACACGGTTTCATGGATTTGCTCAAAGAGTTCTGGGGTAACGGTGCGCTCTTTTTTGGGAATTTCTTGATAGTCTTCTGGTTCTAAATAACTATCCCGTTCGTCTAAATGATACCCTTTAATAAAGGTGCGGATAACTTGCCAGCACTGTTCGGGGGTATAGTCCCGCCAAGTGGTTTTATAAAACAGTTGTCTAAATTGATGAAATGAGATATAATTGGCATCATTAAAATAGTCCCGTTCTTCCAAAGGCAATAAGTTACGGAGGAAGCTACGGAAGGACTGGAAAAAGGGGCGAATATCGGGTAATTCTTCTAAATAACCTCGTTTGGCAAGGAAGCGGTGATGAGAGGCTAAAAGGGGAATCACTCGCTCTTGAGCGACTTTTAAAAGACGGTTGTTATAGGCTAAAAAGAGGGGATGGGGTTTGTCTAAAAGTCGTCGTTTTTGTTGTTGACGTTCCCGGAGATGGCGGTGGGCATAGTCGGCGAATAGATGGAATAAAAGGGTAGATTTTCCACTGCCAGCTTGTCCGTTTAAAAAGAGGGGTAAAGAGGGTTTGCTGGTAGAAACATCATGTAAAATAGCCTCTTCTTCGGCAGAGAGTGCGAGATTAGCCATTTCGTCTTTTTCAATGGCTAACCAGTGGCGTTCATCGGCTAATAAATAACTGGGGTAAGCACGACGGGCGATCGCACTTAATTCATCAAAATTCAAGGGAGATTGGGGGGGGGTATCCTCCCCAAAAATCGCCTGTAAGTCCTCTTGTAGCTCCTCTGAGCTAGGGGAATGGGCAAAAAGGGTCAAAAGTAACAAAATGTTCCGTTCTGGGGGTTCTAGGGTGGTAATTTGTTGATAGAAAACCCAGCAATCCCCCTCTTGATAGCGTTGAATACCTGGCCAGGGGGTAGCCTCTCCCATGTTCTCGATACTATCCGCCAAGTCCGCAATCAGCCGATTAAACGTCATCCACCGGGCTTGAATTTCGGGAGTCATGAAGCGCGTTAACCAGACCTCACTTTCATAAATTACCACCCCCGTTAAATCCATGCGTAAACTGGGACGATCTAACCAAGGGCGCAACTCATCGGGCAGGGGGGTAGCGATCGCGTGTAAATTGAGAGTCGCCGTCTTTTGTTGATTCAACCATTGCCAGAGGTGTCCCTCCTTGATTTGACTTTCCAGCGCATGATTGGCAAAATTTTCGCGATCGCGCAAAAACTCCTCATATTCGCGATCGCCCCGACGAAACACCTTTAACCAACAGAGAACCGGTTCCCCCCCAATGCGTCGAATCCGCGCAATCAGGCGTAAATTCCCCTCCTTACGCTTCAGATAGGGATAAACCCGCTCAAAACGGGCGAGAACCTGCTCTAAATTCATCGTTTTGAGGTCTTCACAGAGGCGATCCACATGATCCCCCACCCCCTTTTCTAGAACCTGCTCATTAAAAGTGTCGGTGCGATAAACGTACATCCCAAAATCCTAATCTGTATCTGCTGATACCTCCATTTTCCATTGTCCAATACTTTTGAGATTTGTGACGGATAGAACAGACAATCTATTATGCCGACCCCTTACCAAGTCACCTTCCCCGCCAAATTTTGCCGCACCCTCGGACCAATCCCCCGCACCCGTTCGAGATCCTCCAGAGAGCGAAAAGGCTGTTCCTGACGCGCTTCTATAATCCGCCCAGCCAGCGCTGGACCAATTCCCGGCAAAGTTTCCAATTCCGCTTGAGACGCCCGATTAACATTCACCAAACCCCCCACAGAGGGCGTCGCCGCAGGCAAGGGAGAGGGGCAATTTTCCGCCGCCTGTTCGATACGTTCCTGTACAAAAGGCGGCAGCCCCAGATTAGAACGACTGTAGAGACGGTCAAATTCCCGTTCATAGTGGGCAGCCACCACCGGATTATTAATCACTAGCACCACCTCATCATTGGTATGATTCGCCGCCCTTGACCAATTGTGAGAACCTGTAATGACCCTATGACCATCCACCAGCCCAAACTTATGATGGAGATTGTCCCCACGGGGCAACAGGGGAACCCCAACCGTTTGAATCGGATTTGCCCAAGGTCGATTATTGGCCTCTTCTTGGCAATTGTGGAGTAGGGCAACCCCCATCATATCCAGCCCCTCACTATAGTAGCGATAGGCAAAACCGGGGTCAATCAGAGCTTGAATAGAGACATTCGCCAGAGAACGTTCCTCCAAAATATTGGTAATGAACTGTTCAGAAAAGACAAACAGAGCCAACTTAACCGAATCCCTCGCCTGTTCTAGGTTTTGAGCGATTAAACCATTGGTGCTTTCCCTCCAGGGGCGAGTGGGAGAAGTCGGGGAAAATTGTACCGTAATCGTCGAGTGACCAACCGTGACCGTTTGGGGGGGACGATAAGGTTTTTGTAGCCCAAATAAACTATCCGGCTGTCCTCCCGGTCCATCGCCCCACATGAGATCAAACTCTTGGCGGAATAAATTTGCGATCGCCTCACTATTAATCCGTACTAAATTATTAGCATTACCCCGACTTTCGGGATTATAAAAGTCCCCATGCACCCCACTGGTCGTGAAATTCGCCGACCCTGTAACCACCGTGGCATCATCCACCAAAATAAACTTATGGTGCATCAGACCACTCCCCTTACTCCCATCTGCGGTATCATCAATCACCGGAATTCCCGCATTTTTGAGAATAACTAAAGAATCCCCCTGATTAATCTCCTCCGCACTCAGTTGACCATCTTGATTTTGGTCTACTAACGCCATAAACTCCCGATAACGGTTCTGTTGCCGTTCATCCAGTTGTTCAACTTCCGCCGCGCTGTAGCTACTCCAAGGGCGACTATAAAGATTTTCCAGAATAACACGCACCCTCACCCCCGCTTGATGACGTTGGGCTAACGCTTGGGCTAATCGCGGCAAGCGGAACTCCTGAATCGCCACATCAATCCGCCGTTGTCCTTGATTAATCGCCTCCACCATGATCTGTTCTAAATCATCCCCCGGTCGGGTTATTTGGCGGTAAGGTTCAGTATAGTCCGCCCCCCGTGCTTGGTTTTGGTTCATATACACCTTCACCCAAGGATCTTGAGGCAAAGGATCCGGACGATTTAAGGCACTGCTAGGGGACGAGAAAAAACCCGATTTCAGCCCCCATCCCAACAGGAGGACGATTAAAAAACTCAGCACAACCAGTCCAAGAAACAAACGCCGCATTTTCATGGATTCAGGCTCAATTTAACAGGGAGATGCGCCACCAAAACGCTCAATCAATTCTTCCCGAGATAACTGCATTAACAAGGGCGTAAATTCTGAAGCGGGCAAACTCAAGATAGCCTCTATAATTTCGGCTAACTCAGCATCAACTGCCCCAAAACGAAACTGAAGCAAATTCTCCACAACCAGACGTTCACCCCGTTCTAAACCTTGTTCTAAACCCCGTTCTAGACCTTGTTCTAAACCCTGTGCTAGACCCCGTTCTAGACCCCGTTCTAGACCCTGTGCTAGACCTTGTTCCAAACCCGATAGTTTGGCCGCTTCTAACTGTTGATCAAAAAGAGGAGATAACCGCATAATTAATTCTCTATCCTCCCAATTTGGATTAACATCTTCGTCTAAATGAGCTTTTAAGCGATTCAGTGCCATCAGTGTACTTTCTCGAAAGGGATTCTCTGGCGATAAGGCCTCTAATTCCTCAATCGCTTGGGTTTGTACTCTTCCCCGTCCTAATACCCTTAACCATAGGGTTTCTGGTGTTCGGGGTAGTTGATGAATCGCGACAATAATTGTCCGCAAGGTTGAGGGGAGAAAGTAAACCCCCATTGGCCAAGATTCTAAATCTAGGGTAGCACCGAATCCCGATAAGAGGGTTCTAGAGGCTGTGGGGGTGAGAATCCACAAGCGAGGGGGTGGAGTACCCAGGGCAATGCTCCCCCCTTGACGATTACTGTCCCGTTCCCATTCTCGGTCAATTTCCACTAATTTGACTAAACAATCTAGGATGGCTTGGGGAGTGGCGGGATTGCGGAAGGGTTCAAATAGGGCAGGGGTTTCAATGGCACGGGCTAAGATGCCCAAGGAGTCGGGGGAAAGGGTAAATGTTGGATGGGGGGAAAACCAAAGGTCTACCTCTCGCACTTCTGCGGGGATACGACGGGGGGATTGAATGATGCCGTAGGGGGTGAGTAGTTCTTCGAGGTAGTCTTTGGCGAATTGGTCATGGAGGAAGCGAGTCACGGGGTTTTTTCGGTCAAAATTAGCCAGATTTTACCATTTTGTGATCCAAGTGAGGGGAGAATTCAAACCCAAAACCCAACATTCCCTTACATTACCCCATTTTATATCCGGCTCGTTCTGCGGGGGTATTGGTAAGACCCGAGCCACGAATCCCCCACAACCCATTCAAGGAAGAAACGCCCCATTTTCCTGGATTCAGACTCAATTTAACGGGGAGATGCGCCACCAAAACGCTCAATCAATTCTTCCCGAGATAACTGCATTAACAAGGGCGTAAATTCTGAAGCGGGCAAACTCAAGATAGCCTCTATAATTTCGGCTAACTCAGCATCAACTACTCCAAAACGAAACTGAAGCAAATTCTCCACAACCAGACGTTCACCCCGTTCTAGACCCTGTTCTAAACCCTGTTCTAAACCCCGTTCTAAACCCTGTGCTAGACCCCGTTCTAGACCCCGTTCTAGACCCCGTTCTAGACCCTGTGCTAGACCCTGTTCCAAACCCGATAGTTTGGCTGCTTCTAACTGTTGATCAAAAAGAGGAGATAACCGCATAATTAATTCTCTATCCTCCCAATTTGGATTAACATCTTCGTCTAAATGAGCTTTTAAGCGATTCAATGCCATCAATGTACTCTCTCGAAAGGGATTCTCTGGCGATAAGGCCTCTAATTCCTCAATCGCTTGGGTTTGTACTCTTCCCCGTCCTAATACCCTTAACCATAGGGTTTCTGGCGTTCGGGGCAGTTGATGAATCGCGACAATAATTGTCCGCAAGGTTGAGGGGAGAAAGTAAACCCCCATTGGCCAAGATTCTAAATCTAGGGTAGCACCGAATCCCGATAAGAGGGTTCTAGAGGCTGTGGGGGTGAGAATCCACAAGCGAGGGGGTGGAGTACCCAGGGCAATGCTCCCCCCTTGACGATTACTGTCCCGTTCCCATTCTCGGTCAATTTCCACTAATTTGACTAAACAATCTAGGATGGCTTGGGGAGTGGCGGGATTGCGGAAGGGTTCAAATAGGGCAGGGGTTTCAATGGCACGGGCTAAGATGCCCAAGGAGTCGGGGGAAAGGGTGAATGCTGGATGGGGGGAAAACCAAAGGTCTACTTCTCGCACTTCTGCGGGGATACGACGGGGGGATTGAATGGTGCCGTAGGGGGTGAGTAGTTCTTCGAGGTAGTCTTTGGCGAATTGGTCATGGAGGAAGCGAGTCACGGGGTTTTTTCGGTCAAAATTAGCCAGATTTTACCATGCCGTAGCTGTAGTGCTTTAGTCTGATGGCATTGCGAACTTTTTAGCACTCATTTTTCATAGTGAAAACGTGCTGACTTAAACAATACCCGATCACCCTCAACCACATAAACCAATCGATGCTCATCTGTAATCCTTCTCGACCAAGTATTGGAGCGCAAATACTTCAGCGACTCTGGTTTCCCAATCCCATCAACAGGATTGCGCATTACTGCATCGACCAATCCTATAATTCGTAGCGCCACTTTGCGATCGCACTCAATCCAAAACCGCAGATCTTCCAGAAAACGGGGTTCCATCTCAATCCGTCGAGTTTTCTGAGACTCATCCGGTGAAGATTGAGATTTAGGAAGCTTCTTCTTCAAGACCAAACTCCCGTCGCAACTCATCTACTGAGGCATAAACCGCCGTCGCTACGTCATTTTCCAAGGAATTAAACAAAACTTCTGCATTGGCATAACTGCGACACAAATGAAATGACTCAATCAAGCTCGAAAAATCCTCATCTGTTTGAGCATTACGCAATCCGAATTCTAAACATTCTCTTGCCTTTGGATGCTCTATCGCTTCCAACTCAACCCAAAGAATTTGTCTGATATAAGGCTTTGCATCCACACCAACGGGAAGGAGCAGGATTGCCTGTCCCACTGCGATCGGGTCTTGTAGGTTGGGTTTCTCAGCCTGAATTTGAGCAACCATCATATTCCTCTCAGTCGGAAAAGAAAGTCGATTAGATTTAGTCTAGCGCGTCTATCCGACGATGCAAAGGCAACTCTTTAAGCGACTCGTCCATTCCCCTCAACCCAACTAAATATTCCGAGGGGGCTTCCGCTAGACCTGAAAGGTTAGCGGTGAGAGGAGTTGAAAGTTGACGGTACAAAACCCAACATTCCTTCAGGGGAAATGTTGGGTTTTTGTTCAAATCACTGTCAGATTAGCTATTTTGTAACTGGGCTGTGGTGATGTTGAGGTTTAGGGTTTGATTCCCGCGTTGTACTTTGAATTTAAGGGATTTTCCGACCCCACTATTTTCTACTTTGTTCTGAATTTCCACCCCTCTGGTGACTCGTTGACCCTCTACTTCTAAAATTACGTCACCCCGTCTTAGTCCGGCTCGTTCTGCGGGGGTATTGGGTAAAACCCGAGCCACGAATACGCCGTTTACTTCTGGGAGAATAATCGTAGAGTTGGGGTCTTGATTGAACCGTTTGGCGATGTCTGGGGTCATATCCCGCATTTCAATCCCGACGAAGGGATGCGGAACTTGTCTCCCGGCCGCTAGAATATCTTTGAGTTCCTTGGCTTTGTTAATGGGGATGGCAAACCCAATTCCGGTGGCATTGGCGCGGATGGCGGTGTTAATGCCGATGACTTCTCCCCGATCATTGAGCAGGGGGCCGCCGGAGTTTCCGGGGTTAATGGCGGCATCGGTTTGCAGGAAGTTCACCCGTTTGTCGGGAATACCGACTTGGAAGGAGGGACGATCGAGGGTGCTGATAATGCCCAAGGTGACGGTATTATTCAGGCCTCCGGGGCTGCCGACGGCGATCGCCCAATCTCCCACTTGTACCTGTCCAGAATCCCCTAATGCTGCCACGGGGAGGTTACTGGGAGAGCCATTAATTTTCACTACGGCCAAATCGGTTACGGGATCGCTTCCTCGCACGGTGGCCTCATATTCTCGCCCATCTTGTAGGGTAATGGTTACTTCTTCAGCCCCACTGACTACATGGGCGTTGGTTAAAATAATCCCACTGCTGTCGATAATGAAACCGGATCCTTGCCCTTGTTCTCGACGTTCTTGGGGCATTTGTTGGGAAAAGCGATCGCCAAAAAATTCCCGGAAAAAGGGATCTTCAAAAAAGGGACTAAAATTTGTGGTCACGGTGCGGGCGGTATCTATGCGCACCACAGCCGGCCCCGTCCGGGCGATGGCTTGGGTGACAAAACTACTTCGTCCGGGAGAGGGAGACGCTTGGGCGAGTAAAGTGGGGCTAGAACTGGCCACCAAGGGACTAGCGGGGGCAGGTTCCGCTTGAGATGCCGCCACCCGCAACGTTCCAAAGGTCAGGGCTACCCCTACAATCAACGCCAGTATATGAGTGCTAATTCGGGTCATAACTTTAGAAAAACGCATTGTAGAAAAATGTATTGTCACATCTCAATTGACTTACATTGCAGACACAGGAAAAGTCGGTCTACTCTCTAAGATAGCCGTTTTCCGTCATCCTAGAAGGTCGGTTTCTACGACTTCCTCCCCCTCCCTTCTGTTCCAAGGGGAGAGGTAGAAGCTCTCTGTTTCCTCCCACGGATAAGGTTGACAATGGGGGCATTTTATGCTTTAGTCTGGAGGCGATTTTCCGCTAAATTTTTCTTAATTACCCTCTCCCCATGACCGTGACTCTACCTTGGCAGGAACTCCCCCTAAATGCTTTTAATGAGGCGCAAAAAGCCCAATGTGAGGCATTCTATCAAATTTTGTTAGCGCAAAATAAAACTCTCAATTTAACCCGGATTACGGAGCCTTTGGAGTTTCTGGAAAAGCATCTCTGGGACTCTCTGGCTGGACTGTGGCACTTGCCGCCCTCTCTCACGATTCCCCCATCAGCGCGGGTGATTGATATTGGGACAGGAGGGGGCTTTCCGGGGGTGCCGATGGCGATTACTTATCCTGACTATGGGATTACCCTCCTAGATTCAACTCAGAAAAAGGTGCTGTTTCTCCAGACAGTGATTGAACAGTTGTCGCTGTCTTCTGTAGAGGCGATCGCATCCCGGGCGGAGGAAATGGGTCAAACCCCCCAACACCGGGAAACTTACGACCTCGCGGTTGTGCGGGCGGTTTCCTCCCCGGTCACCTGTTTGGAGTATGCCCTCCCCTTGGTCAAAATTGGTGGAATTGCCCTCCTCTATCGTGGACAGTGGACCGAGGAGGAAGCGGCACAACTCGCACAAGTTGCGCCACAATTGGGAGGTCAGGCGATCGCAACGATTCCCTACGAAACCCCCCTAACTCACAGTATCCGGCACTCAGTCTATCTTCAGAAAACCCACCCCACTCCTCCTCAATTTCCCCGTCGTGTGGGAGTTCCCCAGCAGCGCCCCCTATCCTTTTAGGACTGGGGTTGTATCCTAGAGATGAGTCAGTTTGAGGAACTATTACATGGCACGAGGGGATCAGATTTATGTAAATCGTGAGTTTTTAAATCTCCAAGGGGTGTATGAACATCACGGGATTGATTGCGGGGATGGGACGGTGATTCATTATCGCAAACCCAGTGAAACCGTCGAACGGACTTCTCTAGGATTGTTTAGCCAAGGGAATCGGATTTATGTGAAAACCTACCCCACCAGCTTTATTCCTGATGTTGTACTCCATCGTGCTATGAGTCGGTTAGGAGAACGCAACTATAACTTACTGTTCAACAATTGTGAACATTTTGCGACTTGGTGTAAAACCGGGATTAGTTTTAGTCAACAAGTTGAGGATTTTGTGCCTGTGGTGAGTCAGTGGAAACCGGAAAACCTACAACAACCTTTACGGGAAGCCCTACAAGGTACAGATCGCAAAAATGCTGAACAGTTAGTTCATCAAGCCCTTGGGGAGATTAAGGGATTGTGGAATAATTTACAACCGCGCTATAAACAGGCGATCGCAGAACAGGAAACTTGGCAAAAAGTCGCCCAAAACGCCCTACAACAAAACCGCGAAGATTTAGCCCGGGCTGCCCTTCAACGTAAACTCAACTATAAAAAACAAGCCCAAAAGCTAGAAACCCAACTCAATCAGTTAGCAACCCTGACCAAAACCTTACTACAAAATGCAGCGCAACAGGATATTAATATCTACGGTAATTTGATGTGATTAGATCCCCCTTCAAAGCCAATCTATAGCCTTATTTGAATCCCTCCATGTTAACCTCTGTTGAAAAATTCTTGAATCATCACCGTTTCCTCATTTTTCATAGCCTCTTGCCCCTAACTTTTTTCCTCTTCACCTTTGTTTTGATGCCGATGGGAGACGTTTTCCAATTCGACACCGACGAAGGACAGGAAATGATTAAAGCCCTACTCTATCAGCAGGGATACTCTCTTTATAGCGAAATTTGGAGCGATCAACCGCCATTATTCACCCTTATTTTAGACCAATGGCTTAAGATTTGGGGCAATTCTATCTTAGCCGCACGCAGCTTAATTCTCTGTTTTGCCACCCTGCTCATCTGGACATTTGCCCAACTATTACGCCTCACCCTTGGCAACATATACGCCCTCTTAGGAGCATTCCTCCTCGCCATTTCTTGCAACTTTTTCCGACTGAGTGTTTCCGTAATGATTGGCTTACCTGCCTTAGCATTTGCCCTACTTTCTATCTACAGTCTATTTCGTTATTTAGAGCAACAAAAAAAAGGTTATTGGCTAATTTTTTCAGGGCTATTTTTTGGTATATCGCTACAATTTAAAATGTTCACTCTTTTATTAATTCCCCTTATTGTAGCCTATTTATTTATATTTTCTTGGCAGCAAAACCAGACCGACTTAATCCCTAAATACCTGCCGCGCTCTTTTACTCAAATTTTCACCATATTATCCCCCATAATTTCTTTTTTTCTTGCCCTCAGTCTGACTTACCTTCTCCCCTTCTTTCTCCTTCCTCAACTCAGCTTAGAACAAATCTTTCAGAATCATATTGATACTGACTTAAAGAGCGTCTTTGCCAGAGAAAATAGTGTTCTAGATACCTTAGTCATGTACCTGCAAGAATTGGACTATACCCTACTCGCCGCTTTAACCCTTCCCTCCCTCTTCCAATTTAAGCAGATTGAACTGAAACAATTTCCCTTGTTTTGGCTGATTGTAGCTACCATCATGCTGATCAATCATAAACCTATTTGGTATCACCACGCCCAGTTAATTTCTATTCCCCTCACTTGGTTAGCCGTTTTTAGCATCAAATCTGTTCTAGAAACCCTCGAAAAACATCCAGTTTTACCCGCCCTTCAACAACGAAAATGGTCAGAAGTAATGCCGCGCAATGTTGCCGTTTATTTTCTTATTTTTTCCCTAGCTGTTATTCCCGTTAAGTTAGCAATAACTCATCTCAATAATCAGTCATTACTGCGGGCATCCCAAGCCGAAAACAGTATTTTACAAGCTCTAATTAAAACCTATCCTAACACTCAATGGCTCTTTACAGATATTCCCATGTATGCGGTTTATGCTCATTGGCAAGTTCCCCCAGAAATTGCCACACTTTCCCGTAAACGAGTGGCCTCGGATGAATTTACCCGTGAGTATTTAGACGAATTAATTTTAAAATATCAACCGGAGCAAGTTTTAATGGCTCGTTTTCCCGAGGTTCTCAGCTATTTTGAACAGTCTCCAATTATTGATTATCATGAGGTAAAACGTTATAAGGGTGCAACCCATTATTTACGGCAAAACCTGATGAAAAACTGAAACAACAACAAAACCCGTAGGTTGGGTGTAGCGACAGCGAAACCCAACAAAACAGGACTCATCCCATAAAAACCCTATAGTATTCGTAGGTTGGGTGCAGCGACAGCGCAACCCAACAAAACAGGACTTATCCCATAAAAACCCTATAGTATTCGTAGGTTGGGTGTAGCGACAGCGCAACCCAACAAAACAGGACTTATCCCATAAAAACCCTATAGTATTAGTAGGTTGGGTGTAGCGACAGCGAAACCCAACACAACCGTAAACCGTCAATAGGTTAAGAGATTTTATCCTCACCAATCCTCCAGTTATTCTGACTCACCCAGCAGAAAGGGAGGAAAAAAATACATTTTTCCTCCCTTTGCCTTGTCTAAAAATCGTAACTTTTAGCGGAGACAAGCTTTTAGGTTGCCGATTTAGCGGTGAGCAACATTTGTGTTTGAGAAGCGCCCAGTTTGCGCAGTTGACGGGACATTTCTACATTCGCGACGACAATCACTAAGATTTGACCAATGACATTCAACCAGAGGTAGGTTGAAGCGAGAGTCCGTTCAGATACGATGGTAGGGGATATAATTGACCACAAGAGTAGCCCCTCGTTGGGATAATGGAGGGCAAAGAGCAAAGAAAGCAACATGGGAGTGAAAACCATCCCACATAAAGTCCCTAATGCCCAAGCAACACGACGGGGGGATTTCATGAGTAAAATCCATTGAATCACACTGGCATAAATTAAAATCACTGTAGTGGTGATTAAACTAGCTTCTAAGAAGCGCAGGGTCAGATAGGGGAAGAAGGGGATCAGACCGAGGTGTAAGATGGAGAAAATGATCAAGAGGTTGAGTGCGATCGCAACAGGCGCTGGACTCTTTTCTCCCCACACCAAATCCCGCAACAATGCCCGTTTTTCCTTGGGTTGTTGGTGACGGTAGCGCATCCAATCCTGTAAGGTTTGCCGATGAGGGGTTAAAACGGCCATCAATAGACAACTAAACAGCGCGATTAAGAAGCAAAACACCCCCACATTTCTGGGCAAATGATCATTCATTGTTCCCCAAGGAGGTTGTTGGGTAGTAAACCCTAATAATACAATACTTAGTCCCCCAGAAAACCAGTAACTTTTAGCCTTGCTTAAAAGGGTTGCGTTGGGCTGATGAAAACGTCGGATTAAGGTTTGCCACAGCCAATAAGTTCCTAACAAATAGTTAACGGAGATAAAAGCATAGGTCATGCTGTAGGATTGTCCTAGGGAGAACCCAAACCATTTCAAGGTCAAATCATTGATATTTAAATAGCCAATCGTGCCTAAACTATGGGGGGTTTGACTGACTAAAAAGGGTAATACACGCTGGGGGAGTAAGATGGTGAACCAGTCGAGGGCATTGTGAATAACGACATTAGATGAGTTATTCAATCCTAGACTAAAGAGGGTAAAACCACCGAAGACTATCGCTAGTAATCCACTGCCTAACCAGGTTTGCATTCCTCCCCACCCACTGCTGACAAAACCCACTAATAAAGCGGCACTGTAGATAAATAAACAACTCAGGGCGACTAACAGATAAAAGCTCAAAATCAGGTGTAAGGGAATACGGGCGGCTAATCCTGTCCAGAGATGAAAGGGGAGGGCAGCAAGGACGGCCAAGAATAACAAGGAGGGAACTCCCGCTAATTTTCCCCCGATAATTTTTCCGGCACTTTGAGGGCTGAGACGGATAAATTCTAAAGTGCCTCGGTTGCTTTCTTTGGAGATATCTTCAATTAAGAAATAAGTCCCCAGTATCCAGAGAATCCCTATGATTCCAATGGCAATGGTCACAAAACAATCAAGCCATAAGAGTTCATGGTTAATGGATGCAGTTAGGACGTAACCCCTTGCATCTTGAAGACATTTATTGTCAAAATCATCAGGGTGTAAACAATAACGACTGGTGTATTGCTTAACTAAGGGAATTTGACTCCAGAAAAAGAGGAGGGTAATGAGTTGAGTTGCCGCAGAAATTCCAAGGGTGACAATGACATTGCGAGATTTCCAACGACCTTTAAATTCCCGAAAGATTTGGGGATTCCATTCCCCTATGGTATTTAAAATATTAAGCGGCATAGTGTAAATTAATCTCCAATTGGGTTAAGTTTTTAGCCGAGTTTAGATCCACCTGAAGGATTGAAAAATAGTTACTATTCGGGGGGTAGATGACCTATAAGACTAGAGGAAAAAAAGGCGATACTTACACTATTCTGTTCAAAGATTGTCCCAACTGGAAAGGTCTAATGGGGAAAGATTGAATGCTCCCTAGACCTGTTCATCATAAACTTTGGCGACATGAACCGTCGATGAATTAACTGTTGATGACGTGAAGGACGAGAAAAAGTGTCTGGTCGGGTGAGATCCTCTTTACTTTATTAGATTAGCCGACGGCTTCGGGTTTTGGGAAATTTCCCCTAGGAGGCCTGTTTATGTCCCATTTTTAAGAAAATACTTTCTAAAGTCTCTTGACTTAATGTAAATTCTGTGATAAGAATATCGCACTGAACAAGGGTACGGAGGAGGGTGGCGCTGTTTTCGGGGGTGCCTGAGAAGTGGAGGCGAAAGTGTCCGGTTTCTGGGAGGGCTTCCCAACTGGACACCCACGGACAGTTATTCAGTTCTGTTTTGAGGGTGTCGAGGTTGTTCAGGGCTTTTAGGGTGATGTAGGGATTGGCGAGACGTTGGTAGAGGTCTTGGAGGGAGGTGCTTTCAATGAGGAATCCTAGTTCCATGATGCCGACGGAGGTACAGAGTTCCGCGAGGTCGCTGAGGACGTGGGAGGAAATGAGGATGGTCATTCCGGCTTCTTGCAGGATTTTGATGATTTCCCGGAACTGCATCCGGGCGATGGGGTCTAAACCGGAGACGGGTTCATCAAGGAAGAGTAGGATGGGTTCGTGGATGATGGTACGGGCTAAACTGAGGCGTTGTTTCATGCCTCGGGAGAGGGTGGTGATGGGACTGTGGCGTTTTTCGGCGAGTTGAATGAGTTCGAGGATCTCATAGATGCGTTCACGACGACGGGGGTTTTTTAAACCGTAGAGACGGGCGAAATAATCGAGGTAGTCCCAGACGTTGAGATCGTCGTAGAGGGGGTAATCGTCGGGGAGGTAGCCTAGACGCTGCTTGAGTTTGGGGTTGCTGTCGTCTCGCAGGAGGCGATCGCCAAATAAATAAATTTCCCCGGCTGTGGGTTCTTCGACGGCGGTTAACATTCGGATGAGGGTGGTTTTCCCGGCTCCGTTGGGACCAATTAAACCATAAACTTCTCCAGCTTCTACGCGCAAGTCTAGGTCATTAATGGCAATCTGGCGATCAAATTGCTTGGTTAGTCCGTAGGTGGCGATCGCTAATTCTCGGTCAGGGGTCGTTTCCGGTTGCATCATAGGTCAGATCGAATCCATTGCACTTTAGGCCCTTCTTCAGAGTCTAGTCTAGCAATTTCGGATCATTTCTCCTGCTGTTTTTATTGGGCGTGAGGCCTTTCCCTCCCGGATTCACTCGGAAACCAGAACCCAAAAAAAGAACCCCCAAAAAAAGAAAGCTCAGGATAGTTTCCTAAGCTCTCTTTTTGAGTACCCCCAAGGGAATTCGAATCCCTGTCGCCTCCGTGAAAGGGAGGTGTCCTAGGCCTCTAGACGATGGGGGCTTGTTTTTTCGGACATTTCTAAATATAGCGAACTCGTCAGGATATGTCAACCTTTTCCCTAAATTTTTTTTTGCGAAGTCTTGATAATTGATTTAGGGCTTGTTGAATACCTCTGCTCCGGGTGGGAAACGGGGAACGGGGAACAGGGAACAGGGGAAATTCAGGTTTTTGCCCTCAAGTCTATTTAATTTGGTATAAACGGCTAAAAGTCCTAGTAACAGTGCTTAGAGGGATATTCAGCAGACCCTAATTTAGAGACCTGACCCAAAAATGCTAGGAAGTCCTGCTCCCGTGAGTAGAGTTGGGGAGTTTACAAGCCGATCCGCAACTGGGTTAAACGCTCTTGAGCTTGGGCATCGAGGGAATGGAATAAAAAACGACCCTGATGTTTTTTCTGGGGTCGGTGTTGGCGGCGGCGCTGGTGATGAGCTTGTTCTAGATTGTTCACCAGTTGTAGGGCGGACATCCATTCAGCACCGTAGCCGATGGCGGTCTGTTTTTGAGCGCGGTCTGATGTGGCGACAATGAGCCGACGCTGAAAGCCTTCTAGTTTCTCTCTAAAGGTGGCGCAGGTTCTTTCTATATAAGTATCGGCGGTTTGCTCAAAGTGGGTGTAGTAAACGGATAAATGCTCGGTATGGGGTTCCCGGTAGGCGGGGGTGCGTTGGAGATGTGCGTCAAATACAACTTGCACTTCGAGGCCTTGGAAGGCGCTGTAATTAATCAGGGCTTCAATCAGGTGTTGACGGGAGGCTTCGAGGCTATCGCGATCGCGCATTTCTTTTAAGGTGGGCCAAGCACCGATGATGTTGTAGCCATCAACCAGGAGAAAAGCCCGAGTAGTAGAGGGTTTCATGATTTAAATAGGATCTAAAGGTCAAAGGATTTGCAGTCATAGTCTTTATCTGGCTTCATCAATCTTAACAGCAAATTCAATTTTGTTCCTATGAGAAGGCAAGAGGCACTCTTGCAATAAGGGGGGATTATTAATCAATCCGTCTCGCGTCATGGTCTGAGCCGCGACACAGGCATTGCGTGGCTTTGCCGCTTGGAATGGAGGCAGAGCCTCCAAGAGGGCGTTACTTGGCCCGAGTCCAGTAACGAGGGTGACGATTCCCTGTTCCCCGTTCCCATATTCAGCAGACCCTCACTAGGGTCTGCTGAATATGGCTCTAAGCCTTGAAAAACCGTCTATACTTTGATTCACGAAAGCCAAAATACTAGAATTGTTGTGTCAAACTACCACAATGCTTGGCCACCTGACTCACTTTTCTCGCTAATACCCCATTAAGCGCTGTTTGAGGCGTTCGGGTTCTCCTTGATCCACAATTCGACCCCCTTCTAATAAAATCGCCCCGTCGCAATAGTCCAGTTCATTTAAACGGTGTGTTACCCAGAGGGCAGTAATCCCCCGACTTTTGACTAGGTTTTTCACTTGGGCGACTAATTCAATTTGGGTGTCGGGATCTAAAAGAGCGGTGGGTTCATCTAAAATCAAAACTTCACTATGACGGGCAAGGGCTCCAGCTATGGCAATCCGTTGTTTTTGTCCCCCACTGAGGGCGTAGATCGGGCGGCGCTGGAATTCCAACAAGTTCACCGCCTGCAAAGCCTCCCGCACCCGTTCCACAACTGCCTCATCAGACAACTGTTCCGCCACCAAACCAAAGGCCACATCAGCCCCCACAGTGGGCATCACTAACTGATGATCGGGATTTTGGAAGACAAAGCCCACAGGCTGCAAAATATCAATTTCTCCCCCTTGGGGGGTTAATAAACCCGCTAAAAGTTTCAGTAAGGTAGATTTGCCACTGCCGTTAGTTCCCAACAACATCCAAAATTCTCCCCGAGGAATATTGAGGGAACAAGCCTCTAAAACGCTGGCGTTGGGCTGCCAACTAAAATAAAGATCATGGACACTAATGGCGGATTGTTTCATCTTTCAGCAATTGTCTAGGGGCTTGTGGGCGAATCCTTAGAGTGGACTTGCTCCCCCGCCTAGGGCGAAGGAGCATCGATCATACTATCCCAGTGAGACTCACTCACCAGATACAAAGAACCCTGTAGAACGCCCGGCCATCGCTGCCGATTTTTCCGATACCACAACAGCACTAATTTGATCACTCATCACCGCCACCTGTTTATCCGGTTGCTTTTCACAGGTCAGTTGAATGAGTTGGGGGGGGGTTTGGGATAACGCCTGAACAATTTGCTGATAGAGGGCTTTCGCGTCGGCTTCTTCCTTCCGTTGCACGGAAACGGGGATGGGGGAAAATTTTAGAACGAGATCAATGGTGAACATTCAGCTTTTCTCAGTTTTTCACTTAACGATTAGATTATCCGCTACCCCGTCACCCTTCCATCTGCTTAGGCTGCCGAGGGACTTTTAAGCTTTTGTTAAGGATTGGGGTAGCCATCTTGAACAGTATCCCTTATTATAGTTAAGTAAAGAAAAGTAAACTTTACTCACAATTCACCCCTTTATCTGCTTAATGTTCTCAGCTTGGGTGAGGAGTAAGGTTGAAAAGTCATATATAACCATTTGGAGATTTACGCACTATGACAATTGCAGTCGGGCGCGTACAGCAGGAACGAGGCTGGTTTGATTCAGTCGATGACTGGCTAAAGCGCGATCGCTTCGTATTTATCGGTTGGTCGGGTTTATTGCTCTTCCCCTGTGCTTACATGGCATTAGGCGGATGGCTCACCGGAACCACCTTCGTTACCTCCTGGTACACCCACGGACTCGCCTCCTCCTACCTTGAAGGGGCAAACTTTATCACCGTTGCGGTTTCCTCCCCCGCCGATGCCTTCGGTCACTCCCTACTCTTCCTTTGGGGACCCGAAGCCAACTGGGATTTCACCCGTTGGTGTCAAATCGGTGGCCTGTGGCCCTTCGTGGCTTTACATGGCGCATTCGGGCTGATTGGCTTCATGCTGCGTCAGTTTGAGATTGCTCGCTTAGTGGGGATTCGTCCTTATAATGCGATCGCCTTCTCCGGTCCGATTTCCGTCTTCGTCAGCGTCTTCTTAATGTACCCCTTGGGACAATCCAGTTGGTTCTTTGCCCCCAGTTTCGGGGTAGCGGGCATCTTCCGCTTTATCCTGTTCCTGCAAGGCTTCCACAACTGGACTCTGAACCCCTTCCACATGATGGGCGTAGCCGGGATTCTCGGCGGTGCGTTACTCTGTGCCATCCACGGAGCCACCGTAGAAAACACCCTGTTTGAAGACAGCGACCAAGCCAACACCTTCCGCGCCTTCAACCCCACCCAAGCCGAAGAAACCTACAGCATGGTCACAGCTAACCGTTTCTGGAGCCAAATCTTCGGGATTGCCTTCTCTAACAAACGTTGGTTACACTTCTTCATGTTGTTTGTTCCCGTAACAGGCTTGTGGATGAGTTCAGTGGGTATCGTCGGTTTAGCCTTAAACCTACGCGCCTATGACTTCGTATCCCAAGAAATCCGGGCAGCAGAAGACCCCGAATTTGAAACGTTCTACACCAAGAACATCCTATTAAACGAAGGTCTGCGAGCTTGGATGGCTCCTCAAGACCAACCCCACGAAAACTTTGAATTCCCCGAAGAAGTTCTACCTCGCGGTAACGCTCTGTAAGGGTTAAGCTTTTTTTCTAACATCCTAAGACTTCCGGCTACGGTCGGGAGTCTTTAGGCTTTTTGCCCCAAATTGAAAAAATTTTTGCCCCCTGGGAAAAGTTTGTGCTATCCTATGGGGCAAGCCGTTCAAGTTGAACGCCTGCTAAATTTTTGAAATCAAGAACCGTCTAGGCAACAAGGAGGTGATGCCCATGAGTGATAGTAGTAAAAGCATGGGTTTCCAAGTTGGTAATAGTCGGCTGTGCGCTGGGGCTGTTCTCTAACAGCTAAGAAAAATTTCCAATGGGGATTAACCCCTTGGGAACACAGTACCGAGTACGTTTTCTGGGCTGGTAGAGTTCCATCCAGCAGTCAGACTTCAACAGAGGAAACCCGCTAGACCGCCCTTACAAAAGAGTTAAAGCCACAAAGTTACACGAACTTTGCTAAACTAACTTTTTTGTAAGGGCGGATAGTTTGTTTTGAGGCCGTTTATCTTGAGGCACACAGGAGGTTAGGACATGGCGCAACTGTTAACAGAAACCCAAATTCAGGAACAACTCAGCCAACTCCCGGGCTGGCAGCAGGACGGGAAAAAAATCTATCAAACCTTTAAGTTTAAAGATTTTGTGGCCGCGATCGCCTTCGTCAACCAATTAGTAGACCCCGCCGAAGCCGCCGGACACCACCCGGATCTAGAAATTTCCTACAATAAAGTCACCGTCGCCCTAACCACCCATGACTCTGGGGGCTTAACGAGCAAGGATTTCGCCCTCGCTCAGGAAATCGCACAAATCATTTAGGTCGATTCCTTGAGAAATCGCTATCATTGGATGATGGAAACCCTCAAGGGGGTTTAGGTCAGTTGAACGGGAAACTTAATTATTTCTATTATGTATCGTCTTGATTGGTTGTCGGGTCAATCTATAATGGAGGATAATCGGTAAACCGAGCAATCTGAACCGAGCCATCTGAATCGTGAGAGCCGAGTCAGGGTCTAGAACTGTTAGTCTGGATTCTAGTAGTGTATGATAGGCTAAAACACAATCAGGATGTCACTTGTTAGCAAGGTGTGAGGACCAGTAGGACAATGTTTAACAAGCTTTGGAGACTGCAATTGATGAGTCCTGCCCTAATGGGGGCGGCTCTTGTACTTTCTTCTTCAACTGTTGCGATCGCAGCAGGTTCCCCGACTGAAACCCAATCAGTTCCGAGTTCCAGTAGTTCCAGTCAATTTTCTCAATTTTCCGATTCCACTGAATTTTCCACACTCTCGGAAGATCTATTCTCTCAGGAAGTAGCCGAGAGTGTATCCCAAGAATCAGCCAAGAAAGCAACCCAGCAGCAACCCTTAGAACTTGCTGCCGCTTCTGTAGCACCTGAAACGGCCACAGAAATTGATTTCTCAGCCCTCTTAGGAACGAACGACACCACAGAAGTTTTAGAGGAACTAGCTCGTTCAGACCGTGAAACCCCAGAAGTTACAGGAACAGTTCCCGTAACCACTGCCGCTAAACCCCTAACTCGTCAAAATGAGGCCAACTTAAGTCAAGTTCGCGTTAACCCCGACAACTTAGAAGAATTAGCGCGCACCGAGTCCAGCAACGAACCTTCCGTTGCCGAACTTTTGAGCATTCAGACCGGGCAAAATTCCCAAGTCGCTCAAGCCTTACCCTCCGAAACCAATCCCGCTCTGCTGGATCAACTGAACCGTTATAGCAACGAAGATGTCAACGGTTCAATGGGTCAAGGAGTCCCCGGTGCTGCGCAATTTACCGATGTTTCCCCTAACGACTGGGCATTCCAAGCCTTAGACGACTTAGTTCGTCGCTATGACTGTTTAAAGGGGTATCCCGACGGTACCTATCGCGGTCAACGTCCCCTGAGTCGTTTTGAATTCGCCGCAGGTTTGAACGCTTGTTTACAACAAATTGAGCGTTTAATTGCCGCTTCTACTGCCGACTTTGTGACCCAAGCCGACCTAGAAACTCTGCAACGCCTTATCCAAGAGTTTGAAGCAGAACTAGCGACCCTCGGAACCCGAGTCGATAGTTTAGAAGGTCGAGTGGCCTTCCTCGAAGATAATCAATTCTCCACCACTACCAAACTATCTGGGGAAGCCATTATTGCCGTCACCACCAACTTCGGCAGTGATAGCGGCGTGTCTGCTGTCGTGGGGGATCTCGGGAAAGCCGTCCTCGGCAACCGTGTCCGTTTAGACTTAAACACCAGCTTTACAGGTCGAGATCGTTTAGTGACTCGCTTAGAAGCTGGTAACTTAGGCGTGTTTAGACCGGCTAACGTCGCCAACACCCTGACAGGAGCCACCTTAGCCAACTCCGGCAGCTTTGAAGCAGGTCAAACCTTCAACAATCCTCAACTGGGTTTCGGCACAGGAGCCCGTCCCAACAACGTTGATTTAGGCTGGTTAGGGTATTATTTCCCCTTTGGTAACTCTCAAGCCTATATCTCCGCCGTCGGTGGGAAATGGAGTGATATTGCCCCCACTCTGAACCCCTACTTTGAAGACTTTGATGGTGGGAAAGGTTCTCTATCCAGTTTTGCCCAACGAAACCCTATCTACCGCATTGGTGGTGGAGCAGGGGCGGCTCTGAGCTTTGGTTTCAGCCCTCTGGAAAATGTTCTTGGGCCTAGCACCGTAACCATAGGCTACATGGCAGGCAACCCTGGAACCCCTCAAGCGGGTGCTGGTTTAGTCGATGGGGATTATGCCATCCTCGGTCAAATCAACGCCAACATCAGCGACACCATCGCCTTGGGCTTGACCTACGTTCATGGTTATCACGCCACCAACAGCCCTATCTTTGCTGAAGGTCGCGCTCGGAATACCCAAACCGGAACCGTAGGCAGCTTTATTGCCAATAATCCCTCTGCCTTACTAGATGGCGGTCCAGTTCCCACAGTCACCAACTCCTACGGGGCAGAATTGGCTTTCCGTTTAGGCAATAGCTTGTCCTTGAGTGGTTTCGTCACTCGCACCGATTTCCGTCTGTTGGGTCGTGGTGATGGCGATATTTGGACCTATGGTGCAGGGCTTGCGGTTCCTGATTTAGGACGACCCGGTAGTGTCTTCGGGCTCTTTGGTGGGGTTCAACCGACCTTACGCAGCATCGAAGCCGCCGGAGTGAATGGTAATCTGGTGACTCGTGACACCTCTTGGACCATTGAAGGGTTCTACAAGTTCCAGTTAACCGACAATATCACTATTACCCCCGGTGTGGTTTGGATTACCGATCCTAACCAACGGAAAGGGAATGATTCTGCGATTATCGGAACCCTGAGAACCACCTTCTCCTTCTAGAGATTAACTTAATGTTTCTTGAATCACCGCCCTAACAATGGGGTGAGTGTCAGAACAGCAAAAACCCCACTTGCTCTAAGTGGGGTTTCTTGTCATTTTGTGAACGAATCCTGCAAACCCGACCGGAGAATGGGAGTATACTGGAGATAATGCTCTATTCCCAAGGGATTAAAACCATTGTGGAACTTTCTTGCCGCACCGAATACGCGCTCTTGGCCTTGTTGGAATTAACACGCCACTATCCCCAAGGAGAACCATTACAAATTAAACAGATTGCTGCCCAGCAAAATATCCCAGATCGTTATTTAGAACAGCATCGTTATTTAGAACAGCTTTTAGCCATTTTACGACGGGGGGGATTTGTGCAAAGTCAACGGGGAGCGAAGGGGGGTTATCTTTTGGCACAGGACCCGTGGAAAATCACCCTGTTGGATATTATTAACTGTTTGGAGGGGGATAGTCGCATGAAACCTGAAGGATTGCCTCAAACAGTGGAGGGGATGGTTGTGGAGGAAGTTTGGGGAGAAATATATGACCAAATGCAGAAAATGTTACAGAGCTATACGTTGCAAGATTTATTAGACAAACGGGATGCTCGTCAAGAAAAATTAGATATTATGTATTACATTTAACAAAAATGTTGCGGAATTCCCCTTCCTCGCTTGCAGGGAGGGGATGGATAGCAACCCAGTAATAAACTGAGCGACAGCGAATCTTTAGATAATCGGTTATACTGTTATCGGCAACACTGGTTCTCGATAATGTATAAGGCTTACAAGTATCGTATCTATCCTACTGACGAGCAAAAAGTATCCCTGGCTAAGGCGTTCGGATGCTGTCGTTGGTATTGGAATTTTGCCTTAGACTTGTGCCAAAAAACCTATATCGAGACGGGGAAAGGATTGTCTCGTGGATACATTCAAAGCCTGTTACCTAAACTAAAAAAGGAATATCCTTGGCTAACAGATGCCTACTCCCAATCCTTACAAGTGGTTGCACTTAATCTTTCTACTGCCTACAAAAACTTTTTTGAGAAACGGGCGCAGTTACCCCGTTTCAAGTCAAAGCATGGTCGGCAGTCTTTAAGTTATCCTGCTAACGTTAAGTTGGAGGGGGATTACATCAAAATACCGGGAAAGATTGGGTTAGTGTATTGCCGTCGTCATCGGGAACTTGAAGGGACAATCAAAACAGTTACTCTCTCCAAAAATCCTGATGGCAAATACTATGCTTCGGTGTTAGTGGATGACGGGAAAGATGCCATTAGCCCATCGGTTGAGGGCAAAGTTATTGGCATTGATGTTGGACTAACCCATTTTGCCATTACTAGCGATGGGTCTAAGTACGACAACCCTCGCCATTTTGCCAAGCATCAGAACAACCTCAAACGCAAACAACAAAAGCTATCCCGCAAACAAAAAGGTAGTCAGAACCGGATTAAAGCGAAGCAAAAAGTAGCTAAGGTTCATAGTAAGATAGCCCGATGTCGTGAGGATTTTCTACACAAGCTATCCCGCACGGCAGTCGCTACAACGGGGGGAACCCCCGCAACGCGCTGCCTTAAGATAGTTAACGAAAACCAAGTGATTGCTGTAGAGAATCTGAACGTCAAAGGGATGGTAAAAAACCCTAAACTAGCCAAGGAAATTAGTGATGTGGGTTGGGGAATGTTTACCACAATGCTGAAATACAAAGCCGAGTGGGAAGGCAAAACCTATATTGAAGTTGACCGCTTTTTTGCGTCTTCAAAAACTTGTCATGTTTGCCTTAACAGAGTGGATAGCTTACCGTTAGAAGTTCGGCAATGGGAATGTCAAAATTGTGGCACTCACCACGACCGTGATATTAATGCAGCACAAAACATTAAAAATGAAGCCTTGCGGATATTGTCGTTGGGAACCAGCGATACGGCCTGGGGAGGGAACGTAAGACAACCTGGTAAAACTTCGGTTTTGCTAGATGTTCCATTGAATCAGGAAGCCCCATCCTCGCGCCTAGGCAGGGTGGGGTAGTTCACCTGAGTTAAAGTTCCTGTGATGGGTTGGCTTAAAACATTCGAGTGCTTGCCTACAATTAGTCGTAGAGTACCACGTGGGAAGCCGGAAGTAGGTTCCAAAGATGTCCACTTGTGGGTAACTTCGGGTAAGTCTTATTTGACGCTCCCATCGCTAAAAGCGAGGGATTCTCAGTTCATCGACACGCCTTACAATTGCCTATCTCTTGCGAGCATTACCTAAACCGTCTAACCGTTCGGCTGAACCAATTAGCAAGCCTAGTTTAGACAATCCCAGAGGGCTTTATCTCCCTGAGCGTACTAGGATAATTACCTAGAGTTAATGTGCGCCCCACATTACTAAAAACAATCTAATTCTTGAGTTTTCTGGATTTGGGCTTACGTTAGTTTCCCTAGCTATGTTTTTCGTGGTTTTCGCCACCCACTATTTGTCTCCTTGTGCGACACTTTCGAGTTCAAGCTCCACCCCTATTTCAGGCTTACTGCAACACTCTGGGAATTCAAACCAATTCCATCCTATGCGTTGTTAGTTTTATGGTCAAACATTGGTCGGCTTTTCATCTCATCGGTAAAACCGAGAGCCTTTGCTGCGCAACGTTTCACGAACAATCCGACATTTTAGGTAACGGATGAAAAGCAAAGGCATTGCAGGAAGTTCAACACGAAGTACCCCAACTTGCTTGGCCGAAGTTGGGGTTTCCAGCAACAACTCAACTTGAGGAGAAGGGAATTCTGCCCGACATTAGGTTAAAGACTCAGGTTAAAAACTCAGCTTAAAGACTCCAAATAGTCTCGCACCCGATTACGCCGTTTCGGTTGACGAAGTTTTTGTAAGGCTTTGGCTTCAATTTGTCGCACTCGTTCTCGGGATAACTCCAGCGCTCGCCCAATTTCTGCTAAAGAATAGGGCTGTCCGTTGTTCAAACCGTACCGCATTTGAATCACATCCCGTTCCCGACTGGTCAAATCCGTGAGCATATTTTGCAGTTCTCTAACCAAGGCTTCCCGCATTAAGGCGTCTTCAGGAGAAGCTTCTTCCGTTTCTAAGAGATCCCCTAATTCCGTGTCTTTTTCCTTACCGACCTTAATTTCTAAAGATACAGAACGGGGTACCTTTAACAAGACTTCTCGCACTTGATCCGGGGTCATATCTAGTTCTTTGGCGATGTCCTCCGTTTTGGCAGTCCGTCCCTTTTCTTGGGAAATCTTGCGTTGGGCTTTCTTAATCTTATTTAACTTCTCGGTGATATGGACTGGGAGGCGAATGGTGCGGCTTTGAGTGGCGATCGCTCTAGTAATTCCTTGACGAATCCACCAGTAAGCATAGGTACTGAAACGATACCCTTTCGTCGGGTCAAATTTTTCCACCGCTCGTTCTAATCCCAGCGTTCCCTCTTGGATTAAATCCAACAACTCCAGACCCCGATTTTGGTATTTCTTGGCCACCGAAACCACTAAGCGCAAATTCGCCTTAATCATGTGTTCCTTGGCGCGAATCCCCAATTTTTGGATCTGCTCCAACTCCTCACTACTCAAATCCGCCAAAATTGCCCAGTGGAGTTTCCCACTCCAGAGGGCTTGTTTGAGGTCTACCACATCCAAATCCAACGCCCCGGCCCAACGTTCCCAAGAGGGGCGATGGCCTAACTGCGCCGCTAAACGATCATGAGCTTCTATTAAACCCACAAAGCGCGCCATTACCGAGTTTTGATAGGATGCCAGTAGATGACCAACCAGTAACTGTTCTTGGACTAGAGGAGAACCCGCCCCCTCTAAAATGGCTTTAATCAGCACCACAGGAGTTGGTCGGCGAGCCGCCACCGCCCTCTGAGTCCGCACATTCAGCAAAGTCACATAGCGTTGAATAATTTGTGCCTCGGAGACTTCCTCATCGCGTTTCAATAAGGGGACGCGACCAATTTCGGTTAAATACAAACGCACAAGGTCAGTCGTGTAGCGACCCGACCTTTTCGGAGTCTCTAGGTTGGAGTCTGAGCCGTCCCAATCCTCCTCCATGAAATCCGACGACAGCCCTTGGGCTGAGTCGTTAGACTCCTCAAAGGGGAAATCAGGGGTTTGAGACAATTCTAAATTGTCTTCCGGGGGGCTGATAGAGAAAGGAGGGGTTGGCATGGTAATTTCTCAATAACAAGCGGGGGCAACAACAGCATTAATCCGATTGGTCTGATTTAAGTTAATCCTAGTCAAGATTTGGTGTTGTGATGCAAACTGTGATCCATCTCCCCTGGATAGAATGCGTTTAAGCAAATCGCGTATCAATGATAGAAGGGAATTGTGTGAACACAGTGAGGACATGAGAACATCCTTGACCTTCAGTATAGAGAGAAAATACCTTCTCAGTAGTGACTTTCGTCAAAGGATATGTTAATCTACATCACTTGTCCCCCAGATTCCTGAAACGTGAGTAATTTTATCTAGGGTTAAAATTATAACTATTTTAGTATCACTGCGAGTTGAAAATTGGGCCCCCTCAACTCTGAATCAATTGTTTAATTCCAGTGGGTCTGGAAAAAAGGACTGGTAAAGTGGAGGATGGCTGAAACTAGCCATCTTTAATCGATTCATCTGAAAAGACCTATGCCCATTTCCCACGCTCAACCTGCTCTACTGGTGCTGGCTGATGGTACCTCCTACCGTGGCTTTTCCTTCGGTGCGCCCGGCACAGCGATTGGTGAAGTTGTGTTTAACACCGGAATGACCGGATACCAAGAGGTTTTGACTGACCCTAGCTATTGCGGCCAAATTATCACCTTTACCTATCCGGAGTTGGGGAACACGGGAGTAAATGCCGAGGATGAAGAGTCCGCCCATCCCCAAATCCGCGCCGTGATTGCCCGTAATATTTGCTATCGTCCCAGTAATTGGCGCTCCACCCAATCCTTACCGGACTATCTCAAACAACATCGCATTCCGGGGATTTATGGCATTGATACCCGTTCTCTCACCCGAAAAATTCGCACAGTGGGGGCAATGAATGGGGGTATATCAACGGAAATTCTGGATCCCGATGAGTTGTGCCGTCAAGTCCAAGGCGCTCCTTCCATGGCTGGACAGAATTTAGTCAAGGAAGTGACGACCAAAACACCCTATGAATGGTCTGATGTGACCGAGGGAAACTGGGAATTCAAAGAAGGAGAAGCTATCACTGATGAACCGTTAAAGGTGGTGGCGGTAGATTTCGGGGTAAAACGGAACATTCTCAAGCGTTTGGCTAGCTATGGCTGCCAGATTACGGTGGTTCCGGCGAATACGCCCCCGGACGAGATTCTCAAGTACAACCCTGATGGTATCTTTCTGTCTAATGGTCCTGGCGACCCCTCGGCGGTTCAGGAGGGCATTGTTACGGTGAAAAGCCTCTTGGAAAGTCAAAAACCCATGTTTGGCATCTGTATGGGGCATCAGATTTTAGGGCTGGCACTGGGGGCGGAAACGTTTAAGTTGAAGTTCGGTCATCGGGGGTTAAATCAACCCTGTGGTTTGAGTCAGAAGGTGGAAATTACCAGCCAAAATCATGGTTTTGCGGTGACGGCGGAATCATTAGGGGAGGAGAT
This sequence comes from Spirulina subsalsa PCC 9445, assembly GCF_000314005.1. Taxonomy (NCBI): domain Bacteria; kingdom Bacillati; phylum Cyanobacteriota; class Cyanophyceae; order Spirulinales; family Spirulinaceae; genus Spirulina; species Spirulina subsalsa. The sequence goes on along the minus strand of NZ_JH980292.1, from coordinate 3,764,554 downwards.
TGAGATCACCCATTTTAACCTGAATGACAAGACGGTGGCGGGTTTGGCTCATAAGAATCTGCCCTTTTTCTCGGTGCAGTACCACCCGGAAGCCAGTCCTGGCCCCCATGATGCGGACTATTTGTTTGAGAAGTTCGTCCGTCTGATGGCGGAAAATCGGGCTGCCCAGAATTAGACGGGGGAAGGGGGCGATCGCGATTTTTCGATTTCTTTTGCCCAAAAAGACCGAATAACCGATATACTAGAGCATTGATTCTATAAGGCTACAGTGAGGAGGAAGTTATTCCTGAAGCACTTAACCTAACCGTAAGCTTAAGGGGCACGCGAGAAGTTAGGGAAGATTGCCAAATATTTCGGCTAACTGGGTTGCTTGACGCTTTTTCTGAACCCACTTTTCGGAAAGTGTTAAGTGGCTGTATTGAGACCGGCCCCAAACATATTATTCTGGTGCTATCGCAAATTGACTTTGTGGATAGTTCCGGACTCGGTGCGCTCGTGCAGTTAGTCAAGCAGGCGCAAAACCAGAATGGAACGGTTCAAATTGTGACGAACGCCCGTGTAACCCAAACGGTGAAACTGGTTCGCTTAGAGAAGTTTCTGTCTTTACAACCCTCGGTTGAGGAGGCACTAGAGAATATTCAAAGTGCCTCCTAGGGGGTAAGACCCAACAGTCATGCTCTGTTAAACGCTTTCTGATGTAATATGCTAGGAAGGCGTTTTAGCAGGTGTTTCCCCGAGTCTAGAAGTCTTAAATCATTGCGATCGCGTCCGCCAACAGGAGGGGAGACGGGGTTTTGTTGTCTTATCCCCTCCTACCCTGCTCAAATCCCGGTTCTACGGGAAGGTCGGTTTTTGTGATTCAACCCTCACCCTCCAGCCAATCTGATCCCAGTTCCTGGTTAGCGGAACCGTGGGGGGGAGTTGGTGCGCTGACCTCTTCCCTCAAAGGGCAACCTGTGGAACGTCTCTCTCCCCTCGCCTTGGCCTATCTCGGGGATGCCATCTATGAGCTTTATATTCGTCAGTATTATCTATTTCCCCCCCGTCGGATTGCTCAGTATCACCAGCTTGTAGTGTCTCAAGTCCGTGCAGAACGCCAGGCCGCTCAGTTACAATTACTATTGCCTCAATTAACGCAGGAAGAGTTAACCATTGTCAGACGGGGACGTAATGCTACCCATCGCCGTCCTTCCCGTTTAGCTCCGGCCATTTACCAGCAGGCAACCAGTTTAGAAGCTTTGGTTGGCTATTTGTATTTAACGAATCCCCAGCGCCTTCATGATTTGCTGGTGCAGTTGCCATTGGATTAGAGTTTTTAAGTTTTGCCTTTAACTTCTACCCGTTTTTTTGTCAACTCTATACTAGGACTATTGTATTATGGATATGCCTCGTTCTTCCCCTAAATCTTCTCCTGCCCGTCCCACTCGGGGCGGTGGTAAGGCTGTTGGGAAACGGATTCGTGCTCGGGTGAAAGGGAAACCCGCTCGGCGCGGAGAGGAGCGGTTTTCTCACGCCAAACCTGTCCCCCATCGAGTCGCCAAACGTTCAGAACAACGCTCAGAACAGGGCGAGAGTCGGGATTTTGCCAGTCGGAAGAAAATTGTCACCTCCAGCCATCAACGGGATTCTGGAGCAGGAGATCACCTAGAAACACCGGAAAATCCAGACTTGATCTATGGTCGTCATGCGGTGTTAGCGGCCTTAGAAAGCGATCGCCAACTCAATCGCCTCTGGATTATTCCCCGTCTACGCTATGATCCCCATTTCCACTCCCTGATTGAACAGGCTAAAACCAAAGGAACCGTCGTCGATGAAGTCGCCCCCCGTCGTCTCGAACAGATGACCCAAGGCGCAAACCATCAAGGCGTGGCCGCCCAAGTTGCCCCCTATACCTACTGGGAATTAGCCGACTTAATCGCCCAAGCAAAAAGCAAAACAGAGCATCCGGTGATTTTAGTCGCCGACGGGATCGAGGATCCCCATAACTTAGGGGCGATGATTCGCACGGCCGAAGCGATGGGATCGCAAGGATTGGTGATCCCCCAACGGCGCGCTGTGGGGATCACGTCTGGGGTGACGAAGGCCGCCACGGGAGCATTAGAAAATTTCCCCGTAGCGAGGGTGGTTAACCTCAGTCGAGCCTTAGAAGACTTGAAGACGGCGGGTTTTTGGATTTACGGCACTACGGCCGGGGCAGAAACCCCCCTGCATAAGGTGAAATTTGAGGGTGCGATCGCCTTAGTCATTGGTTCCGAGGGCAAAGGTCTGAATTTATTAACCCAGCGCAACTGTGATGTTCTGGTTTCCATCCCCACCACGGGAAAAACCCCCAGTCTCAATGCTTCCGTTGCCACCGCCATGACCCTCTATGAAGTCTATCGCCAACGCTGGAGCGAAGCGGTTTATTTGGAAACTGTGTCTGAATAGACTTTAAAAAAATGAGCATCCAGAGTATAAAGAGAGTGAAAAATCCGTCATCGTTAAGTATTGTAAAGAGCAAGGCGTTATAATGCCGGGTTGAATCCTGCTAAATCGGGGAAGAACATGAAAGATACTGTGGTTCAGATTCTTAACTTCTTTGGCTGGGCATGGTGGGTGGAAGTGAAAACCGAAAACCCCCGTTGCACCTATTACTTTGGCCCGTTCGCCAATCAACAAGAAGCCCAAGAAATGAGTAGTGGATACGTTGACGACCTCAAAGACGAGGGAGCGCAAGGCATTAGTGTTTATATCCAACGCATGAAACCGGATGAATTAACGGTCTTTGATGAGTTGGGGGAGACTCCTGACCATGAGAGATTCCCCACTCTTAGTGGTCAGTTATCCTAGGGGCGCAGGGGAGGAGAAATGAAGGGCAGTCTAAACCCTGTTGTTAGGGTCTGGTCAGTGGGTGTTAGCTTGCCCGACATTCATCTCCTTACTGCGTCACTTCAGGATGAGCCTTGAGCCACTCCTGAAGGCGTGCTTGTAGGGCGCTGGGAACTTCCCAAGGGAATAAATGGGCTGTGTTGTGATAACAGTGCCATTCACAGTTAGGTAAAGCCAGAGCGGTTTCTCGACTCGACTCGGGGGTAATGTGAACATCCTCTGACCCGGCGAGCATGAGACAAGGGGCCGTGATCTGTTGGAGATCCGGCAGTCGGTTATACCCAGAGCGGAGGGCTTGGCGCAGGGCTTGATGAGCCAAGGGAGAGGTTTGGTAATAGGCGGGGGTTCCTTCACGGGCTAGGTAGCCGTAAGCTTCGGCGGTGTGTTGTTGAAGTAGATACCGAAAAAGAGAGCGTTTGCCCCATTGTTCAATATTCCAATGCCAGCCCGGTCGCCAACTGTTCAGGAATCCGGCGATGCCTGTGGCGCATAATTCAAAGGGGGTGGTTTTGGGATGACGGCCTCGGGGACGGGCAGCGGTGCCGATGAGAATTAAGCCAGAATAGCGTTGAGGCGATCGCAACATTAACTCCAACGCCAGAATTCCCCCCAAAGACCAGCCCAACAGCAAGCACCGTTCAATCTGCCTCTGATCTAGTAATGCCTCCAAATCCTGCAAATGTTCAGACAAGGTGAAAGGGATGGGAGTCCGACTTTGACCATAGCCCCGCAAATCCGGAGCCAGAGTTAAACACTGCTCGGAGAGGGGATCCGTAAAAACCGACATAGCCCGTCCTGATCCCGGATGGCCATGTATACATAACACCGGAAAACCCTCCCCCTTAACGTGAGTGTAGATGGAACGACTCCCTAACAAATTTGCTCCAAACATTTTTTAGCCTGCTCAGATTCATTTTTACTAAAATCTTCGGGTCTTTGATACTCCCTAAAAATTTTTTCGATTCTTTCTAGAGAGATTTCTTCCATAAAATCAACTCTTCTTTCCTCGTATAATAAACCTGTTTTATAAATATAGTTACCAATTTTAGAATTCTTCTCACCAATTCCAATATTAGGAATCCCTAAAATATCAGCCACAATAATTGAGTGTAAACGATTCCCAAAATGGAAGTCCATTTTACCCAAAATTTCTAAAGCTTCTTCGGTCTGATTCCATGAATGAACTATACAGTTTTTCTCAGGAATATACTTCCTTAACAACTCATGAAAACGATTATCATTATTTTCTTGTCCAACATGACAGGGGAGTAGATGAATAACCGTATTATATTTTTCGATCAGTGGCATTAATTGCTGACTATAAAACTTAGCTCGACCATCCCCCCACCAAAACATTCCAGAAAATGATATTTCCTTAATCTCAGAACGACGAAAACTGCTCAAAAATGGATCGTATATGCTTAAATCTAAAAAAGCTAAATCCCCACCTAAACAAACATTCCTATGATCCTTGTTCAAGTTTTTAGCTAACTCATAGGAAGAAGAGTCCCGACAATACAGAAAGTTAGCTTTTTTAAATAGGTCATAACTTGAATCTTGTACTTCTGACTTTATTCCTTCCAAACCAATTCCTAAGAACCCAAATTGCTTCCCCATGATTTGAGTAAGACCCTGCATTCTCAGTAAATTCGTCGGTTTACTATCAATATTTAAAGTTCCCCCACCCCAAAAAATCTTGTCCGTTTTTAAAATCAACCCTAGACGTTTTAGCTTAGAGAGTTGCTGACTTGACCAAAAATCAATCTTGTTGCTAGTTTTAGGGTAATAGTTTGCTTTACATATTACATCAACTTGAGTCACATCAAGTCTCTGATCAAAATAATTAGTAAGCTGCTTGACAAATAAATCATCTCCGAGGTTTTTCTGTCCGTAATAACCCATCAACAGAATTTTCATAAGCTAGTTTCAAGTCATTTTGATGATGAATAGGTTCTCCGGCTTGAATGGGGTATCTATTGCGATGAAGAGGGGTTGACCCCTTGAACCATTCTAGCCTTGATTAGTTGAAAAGAACTGGTTTTCCGATGAGGAGATCAACATCTTACAGTCGTGTCAAGGGCAATTCACCCAGAAGGGTCTTGACGCGATCGCAACATTAAAACTCCAACACCAAAATCATCCCCCAAGACCAACCGAACACCCCACTCGTAACACCATCTCCCAAAATCCCTAGCCTAGTCAGTGACAGCCTTTAACAACACATCCGTTAAGCTCATACTTTCCATATCATCAATCGTAATCGTATTGACAATATCAAACTTAGCCCCGATGTCTTCTAGTTGCTTATCCAAAGCCACTAGAAACTGGGTCGCCAACTTATCCCGTCCCACCTGAATCAGAGAGATCCCTAATTCCTCATCCCGATCAATTTTGCGCGACGCTTCCACAATCAAGCGCATCACAGGTTTCCGCTCATCCGGTTCCCCATCCGTGATCACCACAATGGTTTCCCCATTAGGTTTCGTCTCCCCGGCCTCCTTGCGCTGGAAATAATTATCTAACGCATCAAACAAAACACTAGCCAGATCAGTTTTTCCCATAGGATCATGTTCTTCAAACACCTGAGAGACTTTATCAGACGTAACATTGTCATAGCGTTTAAACCGACCCGAGAACAGATAAACCGTAATTCCATCAGGATCCAACTCCTCGCAGCGTTTCGCCAAAGCAAGGGTTGATTCTTGCACAGCTTGCCAGCGACTTTTGCCCCCCGGTTGGTCTTGAGTGGACATACTGCCGCTTTTATCGATAATCAACGTATAATCCCGTTGTTCAACAATTGAACCACTACCCACAGTTGGATTAACCTCCTCTTTTGGTGCTGTTCTTAATCTAGCGGATTCTGTCCCCTCCAGACCTTGAGAAAAAGCAAAAGTTTCTAGTCCCTGATTCCCAAGTCTATCCGGTAGAATCTCCCAGACAAATAATTCTCCTATCCTAGACCTGCATCCTCTCCAATGTTCGTTATTGGGCTTCAGCCCTGAATCCAACGCGCTAAAGCGCAACTACAAACGACAGCGGATAAACGGGGAAAAAGAGGGTTGCAGTTGGGGAAAACGTGGGTTAATCTAGGGGAATTTTAAAGCGATAGAAGGATACAGTAATGAAGCCTTGGAGTTGGTTGGTAGTGGGTGGGGTATTGTTGTCGGGGCTGGGGGTGAATGCAGCCAAGGTGAAAGGAGCAACCGTGGAAATAGCCCAAGCCCCCAACTCCGCCGCCCTTGAAGAAGCGGAACAACTGAATCAGCAAGTGATTCAACTTTATCAAGCGGGGCAGTATGAAGCCGCCATTCCCTTGATGGAAAAAGTCTTAACCCTTCGCCAGCAGGTATTAGGAACAGAACATTCTGATGTCGCCAATAGCCTCAACAACTTGGCCTTTTTATATGAAGCCCAAGGTCGATACTCCGAAGCCGAACCCCTCTATCTTCAAGCCTTGGAAATGAGGAAACGCCTCTGGGGAACAGAACATCTTGATGTAGCAACCAGCCTCAATAACTTAGCCGGATTGTATTCCTCCCAAGGTCGATACTCCGAAGCCGAACCCCTGTATCTTCAAGCTTTGGAGATCAGAAAACACCTTTTAGGAGAAGAACATCCGGCCGTAGCCACCAGCCTCAATAACTTAGCCTTTTTATACTCCTCTCAAAGTCGGTATGCAGAAGCCGAACCCCTCTATCTTCAAGCCTTAGAGCTATATAAACGGTTATTAGGTGCAGAACATCCTAATATAGCAGCAACCCTCAATAACTTAGCCTTCTTATACTCATCCCAAGATCGATACTCCGAGGCCGAACCCCTCTATCTTCAAGCCTTAGAGCTATATAAACGGCTGTTAGGCGCAGAACATCCTGATATAGCAGATAGCCTCAATAACCTAGCCGGATTATATGAATCCCAAGGGCGATACGCAGAAGCCGAACCCTTGTATCTTCAAGCCTTAGCGATGAGAAAACGCCAATTCGGGGCAGAACACCCTTCCGTCGCCCAAAGCCTGAACAACTTGGCGGTTTTATACTCATCCCAAGGTCGGTATCCAGAAGCCGAACCCTTATATCTTCAAGCTTTAGGCATGAGAAAACGTCTACTCGGGGCAGAACATCCCTCCGTCGCAGACAGCCTCAACAATTTAGCCGAATTGTACCGTTTCCAAGGCCAATACCCAAAAGCCGAACCCCTGTATCTTCAAGCCTTAGAGATGAGAAAACGCCAATTCGGGATAGAACATCCCCTCATCGCCCAAAGCCTCCATAACTTAGCCGGACTATATGAATCTCAAGGCCGATATTCCGAAGCCGAACCCTTGTATCTCCGGGCTTTAGAGATCAATCAACGTCTATTAGGAACAGAACATGGGTCTGTCGCCACTAGCCTCAATAACTTAGCCACATTGTATTATGCCCAAGGTCGATATCCAGAAGCCGAACCCCTCCTACGCCAAGCCTTAGAGATAAGAGAGCGCCTCTGGGGAAAAGAGCATCCTGATATTGCAACCAGCCTCAATAACTTAGCGGAATTGTACCGTTCTCAAGGTCGATATAGAGAGGCTCAACCTCTCTATATTCAAGTTTTAGAAATGAGGAAACGCCTCTTCACAACAGAACATCCCGCTCTAGCCACCAGCCTGAATAACTTGGGCTTTTTGTACTTATTGCAAGGAAGATACCTAGAAGCAGAACCCCTGTTCCGTCAAGCCTTAGACATGAGAAAACATCTATTAGGAGAACAACATCCCGATGTAGCGGCCAGTCTTAACAACTTGGCCTTACTCCATCAATCCCAAGGGGATGTCACTCCGGCCATTAACTTCCTTCGTCAAGGTTTAGAGATAGAAGAACACAACCTTGACACCATCCTCGCCACAGGTTCAGAATCCCAAAAACAGGATTATATGAATACCCTCCGAGGTACCACTCAATCCGCCATTTCCCTCCACCTACAAACCGCCCCCAACGACCCCGCAGCCGCACAACTCGCCCTCACCACCCTCCTCCGTCGCAAAGGACGCATCCTAGAAGCCGTTACGAACAACCTGCAAACCCTACGCCAAAACATCACCCCAGCCAATCAACAACTCCTTGATAACCTCACTAAAACTCGTTCCCAACTCGCCACCCTTACCTTCAATCCCCCCGAACACCTCCCCCCAGAACAATATCGCCAACAACTGACCCAACTGCAAACCCAAGCCAATCAACTAGAATCCCAACTCGCTCGCAACAGTGCAGAATTTCGTCAACAAACAAAACCCGTTACTATCGAAGCCATTCAAGCCCTCATCCCCGGTGATGCCGCTTTAATTGAACTGGTGATTTATCGACCGTTTAACGCCAAAGTGCCACAAGGAGAACAATGGGGAGAACCCCACTATGGGGCTTATCTTCTCCAATCGAGTGGCCCCCCGCAATGGGTAGACTTAGGACCAGCAGCGCCCATTGATGCCCTTAGAGTGCGAGTTCACCGCGACCTCACCAATTCTGCTCGTCGTCCTGAAAATTCACTCAAACCCAATGCCCGTCAATTGGATGAAATGCTCATGCAGCCCATTCGCGCTCGACTGGGCAAGACCAAGCACCTCCTACTCTCTCCTGATGGAGCCTTGAACTTGCTGCCATTTGCGGCCTTGGTGGATGAGAATGGACAGTATTTAGTCGAGAATTACTCCATTACCTATCTCACCACGGGACGCGATTTAATTCGCTTCCAAGAGTCTCTCCCCAGCCAACACCCGCCCCTCATCCTAGCCAATCCCGATTATCGCCAAGCCCATTCCCTATCAATTGTGGCCAGTCGTGGCCGGGGAGAGGCTCAACGGTCTTTAGATTTGGGGGAATTAACCTTTGCGGCTCTTCCCTATACAGAAGTAGAAGGGAAAGCTCTGCAAACCTTACTCCCGGAGGCCGTTGTTTTAATGGGGGATGAGGCGACGGAAAATGCCCTCCAACAAACCCAATCCCCTCGAATACTTCACTTAGCGACTCATGGCTTTTTCTTGCCGGATATAGCCAGTCCAGAATTTGCTGCGCCCCAATCCCTCAGTAGGTTACTCTCCAAAGAAAATCCCCTCTTACGTTCTGGTTTAGCCTTGGCGGGGTTTAATCAGCGCCGCAGTGGGGATGAGGATGGGGTTTTAACGGCCTTGGAGGTGGCGGGGTTGAATTTGTGGGGAACTCAGTTAGTGGTGTTGTCGGCCTGTGAGACGGGCATAGGTGAGGTGAATAATGGGGAGGGGGTGTATGGATTGCGTCGGGCGCTGGTGATGGCGGGGTCCGAGAGTCAAGTGATGAGTTTGTGGAAGGTGTCGGATGAGGGGACGAAGGATTTTATGGTGGAGTATTATGAGCGGATTTTGAGGGGTGAGGGACGAGGGGAGGCGCTGCGTCGGGTGCAGTTGGGGATGTTAGGGAGTGAGCGGTATGGGCATCCGTACTATTGGGCGGCGTTTATCCCGTCGGGGGATTGGCGAAAGATAGGAGAGTGAACCGTGAACCGTGCGTCAGTCATTAAAATAACTGTAAGATGACTGTTTCTCCCACCAGTTAATTGGTCTGACGCACTCTACACACTCCTAGAACAACAGTTGAATTAAATTTTACACATTTCTGTCACAAAATTCGTCATTTTTTCAACGCAAAAATGGATTAAGCAGAGTAAATAAAGGTCAATCAATGTTTAAATATTCCTCCCAAATTTTCATAAATTTAACAAAAATAATCAAGAATTGTCTCGACATTTCAGAGTAGAGTTGCCATACTTAAGGCGATGTTTGAGCGAGCATCGAATCAAGGAGGGAGCAATGAAACCCAGCATCTGGTTAGGATTTCTAGCAACAGTAGGACTCTGGGGCGGCTTTATTCCGCCACTTCTCGCCCAAACTCCCCCCACTCAGTCTATCCCTCAAGATTCCCGACTCACCGAAGCCGAAGCACTGAATCAGCAAGTGATTGAACTTTATCAAGCGGGGAAATATGAGGAAGCCATTCCCCTCGCTGAAAGAGTCTTAGCCCTTCGTCAGCAAGTCTTAGGAAGAGAACATCTTGATGTCGCACAAAGCCTCAACAACTTGGCCGCATTGTATAATTCTCAAGGGAGATACACGGAAGCTGAACCCCTCTACCTTCAAGCCTTGGAGATGTATAAACGCCTATTGGGACAAGAACATCCTGATGTAGCCATCAGCCTCAACAACTTGGCAGTATTGTACGAATCCCAAGGGAGATACACAGAAGCCGAACCCTTTTACATTCAAGCCTTGGAGATGAGAAAACGACTGTTAGGATTAGAACATCCTGATGTAGCCACTAGCCTCAACAACTTAGCAGTATTGTACGAATCCCAAGGGAGATACACAGAAGCCGAACCCTTTTACATTCAAGCCTTGGAGATGAGAAAACGACTGTTAGGGGCAGAGCATCCTGATGTAGCCATCAGCCTCAACAAGTTGGCAGTATTGTACTTTTTCCAAGGGAGATACACAGAAGCCGAACCCCTCTATATTCAAGCCTTAGAGATGAATCAACGCCTATTAGGAACAGAACATCCTGATGTAGCCACTAGCCTCAACAACTTGGCAGCATTGTACCGTTCCCAAGGGAGATACACAGAAGCCGAACCCCTCTATCTTCAAGCCTTGGAGATGAGGAAACGCTTATTAGGAGCAGAACATCCTGATGTAGCCACTGGCCTCAACAACTTAGCAGGATTGTACGAATTCCAAGGGAGATATGCAGAAGCCGAACCGTTGTATATTGAAGCCTTAAAGATGAATCAACGCCTATTAGGGACAGAACATCCTGATGTGGCCACTAGCCTCAACAACTTAGCAGGATTGTACCGTTCCCAAGGGAGATACACAGAAGCCGAACCCCTCCATATTCAAGCCTTAGAGATGAGGAAACGACTGTTAGGATTAGAACATCCTGATGTGGCCAGCAGCCTCAACAATTTAGCATTATTGTACCAATCCCAAGGGAGATACACAGAAGCCGAACCCCTCTATATTCAAGCCTTGGAGATGATGAAACGTCTGTTCGGAACAGAACATCCTGATATAGCCACTAGCCTTGACAATTTGGCAGGATTGTACTTTTCCCAAGGGAGATACACAGACGCTGAACCCTTTTACCTTCAAGCATTGGAGATGAAGAAACGATTGTTAGGAGAAGAACATCCTTCTGTAGCAACTAGCCTCAACAATTTGGCAGAATTGTACGAATCCCAAGGCAGATACACAGAAGCCGAACCGTTGTATATTGAAGCCTTAAAGATGAATCAACGCCTATTAGGGACAGAACATCCTGATGTAGCCACTAGCCTCAACAACTTAGCAGGATTGTACCACTCCCAAGGCAAATACACAGAAACTGAACCCCTGTATATTCAGGCTTTAGAAATATATCAACGTTTATTAGGACAAGAACATCCGAATGTAGCCAATAGTTTAAATAACTTAGCGGTATTGTACCAATCCCAAGGCGATGTCACTCGTGCGGTTAACTTCCTTCGCCAAGCATTAGAAGTTCAAGAACACAACCTTAACACGATCATTGTTACCGGGTCAGAATCCCAGAAACAAGATTATATGAACACCCTCTCTGGGACAACAGATAGAGCAATTTCCCTCCACCTCCAAAGCGCCCCCAATGACCCAGACGCCGCAAAACTTGCCCTCACCACCCTCCTCCGTCGTAAAGGACGCATCCTAGAAGCCGTTACCGATAACTTGCAAACCCTGCGCCAACACCTCACCCCAGCCAATCAACAACTCCTGGATAACCTCACGAACACCCGTTCCCAACTGGCCGCCCTCACCTTCAAACCTCCCGCAAACCTCCCCCCAGAACAATATCGCCAACAACTGACCCAACTCGAAACCCAAGCTAATGACCTAGAATCCCAACTCGCCCGCAACAGTGCAGAATTTCGCCTACAAACAGCACCCGTTACCATCGAAGCCATTCAAGCCCTGATTCCCCGTGATGCGGCTTTAATTGAACTGGTGGTTTATCGACCCTTTAACCCCAAAGCAGGGCGGGGAGAACGATGGGGAGAACCTCACTATGGGGCTTATCTGCTCCAATCCACCGGAAACCCCCGATGGGTAGACTTAGGATTAGCAAAACCCATTGATGCGCTCAGGGTGCGAGTCCACCGCGCCCTCACGACTCGCACTCGTTCCCCAGACGCTTCTGTTAAGCCTCTAGCGCGGGAGTTGGATAAAGTCCTGATGGAGCCGATTCGCGCTCAATTGGGCAATACTAAACAATTACTTATCTCCCCAGATGGACAATTAAACCTACTACCTTTTGCGGCTTTGGTGGATGAAAAGGGAGAGTATCTGGTTGAGAACTATTCCATTACCTACCTCACCACAGGACGGGATTTAATCCGTTTGCAATATACTCCACCCAGCCAAAACCCGCCCCTGATTCTGGCGAATCCTGATTATATCCAAGCCAATCCCTCACAAACAGTCGCCAGTCGGGGAGAGGCGAAACGTTCCATGGATTTAGCTCAATTGCGGGTGGATTCTCTTCCGGGTGCCGCTGAGGAGGGTCAGGTGTTGGCCACTTTACTCCGCGATGGGGTGATATTAACGGGCAATGGGGCGACGGAAAATGTGGTGAAACAAACTCCATCCCCCCGGATTCTCCACTTGGCGACTCATGGCTTTTTCTTGCCGGATATTGAACAATCCACACCGCCCACTAGACCAGTGCCATCGGGGCAATCTCTCTCTGCACTGGGCATTGTGGAGAATCCTCTGTTGCGTTCGGGTTTGGCGTTGGCGGGGTTTAATGAACGCCGTAGTGGGGGCGAGGATGGGGTTTTAACGGCGTTGGAGGTGGCGGGGTTGAATTTGTGGGGGACTCAGTTGGTGGTGCTGTCGGCTTGTGAGACGGGGATAGGTGAGGTGAAGAATGGGGAGGGGGTGTATGGATTGCGTCGGGCGCTGGTGATGGCGGGGTCCGAGAGTCAGGTGATGAGTTTGTGGAATGTGTCGGATGGGGGGACGAGGGATTTTATGGTGGAGTATTATGGGCGGATTGGGAGGGGTGAGGGACGAGGGGAGGCGCTGCGTCGGGTGCAGTTGGGGATGTTGGGGAGTGAGCGCTATGGGCATCCTTACTATTGGTCGGCGTTTATTCCGTCGGGGGATTGGCGAAAGATAGGAGAGTGAATCCTTGACGAAAATAACATGGGACGCGCAAGCCCTCGTCTTTCGAGCGAGGGGTAGGGTGACTCGCTGGTTTTACAGCAAGGTTGCGTTGAAAGCCCCATCCCCTCCTGGGTGGGGAGCTTCAATGGCTCATCAGCTTTGCTAATCAGTTTGAGGAAACAGGGAATAGACAAGAGGCAATAGTGATTAGGATTTGCTGCATAAGTCGGAGAGTTGGGAATAGGCACTTGTGGGAGTTTTGGATGATCTGTTCCCTGTTCCCCGTTGCTTTGTTGAGTCTAGCGTAGGGTCTGCTGAATATCCCTCTAAGCACTACTACTAGGGCTTTTAGCGGTTTAGGAGCGAGAAACTGCAAGGTTGTAGGGATAAATAATAAAAAAGGCTTGCCTTTTTTCGATTCCCCCTGTTCCCCGTTCCCTTGCTGAGTCTAGCGTAGGTGTTTTATTCAGCAGATTCTATGCAGGAGTGGGGAGTGCCAATCAATCTTTTAAGAAGTGAACTAAACCTTCTAACTCCAATTCCTCAATCATTTGCAAACCTCGGGGATCTCCCACTTTAAGCAACGCCGCCTTAGCATCTTCCTGCACCCCGAGATCAGAATCTTCAACTAAAGACTCTAACAGAGCATCAATAGCCGTCGCATAGACCACATTAGAGGGTAACTCCCGGCACAACTGCCCCAATGCCCAAGCGCAATTACTGCGCACAGCGGCTACAGAATCTTGACGGAGTGCCTCAATTAAAGGGGGAATTGCAGCGATCATTACCTCATAATCCAACTTAGCCATCTGGGCTAAGGCACTAGCTGCCCAGAGACGCACGGCAGAGATGTCCCTTTTTAAGCCTTGGGTGAGGGGAGTCAAGGTGCGACGATCTAAACAGTTGCCTAATGCCCAGACAATTCCTTTGCGGACATAACCATTCCAATCTTGGTAATACTGAGTAATTAAGGCCTCTACTGCATCGGGGCTGGGATTACGGCCTAAACCATAGGCGGCACTGACACGGACTAAGGGACAAATATCCGTTAAAGCTTCCATGAGGTGGGGAATCGCTCGTGAATCCTGAATCTGACTAAAGGCACGGGCGGCTACAATGCGTTGAGAGGTATCGTCAGAGGATAACAAGCGTAACATTTCCTCGGGATCTGGTGCCGCTTCTTCTTTGATTGCGTCAAGTTCATCAAGTGGACTATCTAAATCATCCTCCCAGTTCACTGGATTAAGGCCATCATCATTCATAGGAATCTGCAAAAAAATCACATTGCGTCACGTTGACCGGGCTGCTCCTCGCCCTTTCCTCTGGATTGGGGGAGGGGCAGATTTTGGCGGGCTATCATTCGGTCATGCCTCTTATTGTATCGGCTTTTGACGGCTTGTGAACTTCAAGGAAATAATCTCAAGGAAGAAAGCACTGGTGCTACAAAAACATTCGTAGCAGTCCCTGTTGTCCCACTAAAATTTCCCGCAGGAGGGAGATAATCGCCACCCATAAAATGGGAGAAATGTCAACTCCTCCTAGGGGGGGAACGATTTTGCGAGTGGGGGCTAAAAAGGGTTCTGTGGGTAGGACGACGACGTTAAAGGGAAAGCGGGTCGTTTCGGCTTGGGGATACCAAGTGAGGACGATACGGAAGATGAATAAGAAAACGAATAGACCTAAAAGGAGTCCAACTCCTAAGATTAGCCAATCTGACATAGTGTTTTGAGCCGGGTGGTGCTTTGAGCTTTTGGGGATGCGCTGTCGTCCTGTCCAAGTGCTACAAGACCAAGTTTCTGGACTATTGCACCACAATATCCCCATCAGTATGATGATGGACTGGAGAAGAAGTGTCAACCCCTATGAGGTGTGTTGCGAAACATTACAAAACAGGCGGCTAGGAGTAAAGGGGGGAACGCGATCGCCTTAAACTGTTTGGAGCAGATACTTTCACACAAACTTTTTAGATCAAAACCTTATGTTTCCTATCCAACGTCCTCGTCGTCTGCGGCAAACGGCTAATCTTCGCCGGATGGTGCAGGAAAATCTTCTCACAGTCAATGATTTAATTTACCCCCTATTTGCCGTCCCGGGGAGCAGTATTGCCAAGGAAGTGACTTCCATGCCCGGAGTTTATCAGTTGTCGGTGGATAAAATCGTGGAGGAAGCCAAGGAGGTCTATGATTTAGGCATTCCCAGCATTATTCTATTTGGTATTCCCGACAGCAAAGATGACGACGCAACGGGAGCCTGGCATGATTGCGGCATTGTCCAGAAGGCCGCCTCCGCGGTTAAGGAAGCGGTGCCGGATTTGGTGGTGATTGCAGATACTTGCCTTTGTGAATACACGAGTCATGGTCACTGTGGCTATTTAGAGGTGGGCGATTTGACGGGACGAGTGCTAAATGATCCGACGTTGGAATTGTTGAAGAAAACCGCCGTTTCCCAAGCTAAAGCAGGGGCGGATATTATTGCACCCTCGGGCATGATGGATGGTTTTGTGCAGGGGATTCGTCAAGGACTCGATGAGGCCGGATTCCAAGATACGCCTATTTTGTCCTATGCGGCGAAATATGCCTCAGCTTATTACGGGCCGTTCCGAGATGCGGCGGAGTCTGCTCCTCAATTTGGCGATCGCAGAACCTACCAAATGGACCCCGCCAATGGTCGCGAAGCCCTCAAGGAAGTAGAATTAGACATCGCTGAAGGGGCCGATATGTTAATGGTCAAACCGGCCTTAGCCTATATGGATATTATCTGGCGGGTTAAGGAAATCACCCAGTTACCTGTCGCCGCCTACAATGTGTCTGGGGAATATTCCATGGTCAAAGCAGCGGCCTTAAAGGGTTGGGTGGATGAACAGAAGATTGTCCTAGAAACCCTTACCGCCTTTAAACGGTCTGGGGCTGATTTAATCTTGACCTATCACGCCAAAGATGCAGCACGTTGGTTAAAGGATTAGAGAGCGCCGTGACATCCTCCCGACACCGACCCTAGGGGTACGGTGCGGGCTTCCCCATATCACTATGAGGCTTTCGGTGCTTCTACGGGAGGCTCTAGATGTCTTTTTATGGACATCCCCGTTCGCGTTCACTTCGTGACGCTTCGCGTTCGCGAAGCGTTGCGTAGCAAACGCAAAGCGTTGCGTAGCAATAACCTCTTCCTCTACAGGCAGCTTGACCCCCAGTCCAAGGGCTGCAAGTCCACGTTGCTCGACCAAGCCAACAGCATTGGAG